>JBOHKB010000248.1:0-6451 GCA_050728815.1 Propylenella sp. | reverse complement strand
TGAGCGCCACTTTGTTGCCCATGCCCTGGCCATAGAGAGCAGCAGTGGTGGAAAGCATCTCGCGCATGCCGGGTCCACCCTTGGGACCCTCGTAGCGGATGACCAGTACGTCGCCTTCCTTGTATTTTTTGTCCTTCACCGCCTGGAAGCAGGCCTCTTCGCCGTCAAAGCAGCGCGCCGGGCCGGCGAATTTCAGCACCGACATCCCGGCCACTTTCACGATCGCTCCTTCCGGAGCCAGATTGCCTCTCAGTCCGACCACGCCGCCGGTCGCACTCATCGGTTTGTTCGCCGGATAAACCACGTCCTGGTCCGGGTTCCACTTCACGCTTTTCATGTTCTCGGCGATGGTCCGGCCGGTGACGGTCAGGCAGTCGCCGTGCAGGTAGCCGTGGTCGAGCAGCGTCTTCATCAGCAGCGGAATGCCGCCGACCTCGAACATGTCCTTGGCGACGTATTTGCCGCCCGGCTTCATGGAAGCGATGTAAGGCGTGCGCTTGAAGATTTCCGCGACCTCGAACAGATCGAACTTTAGCCCGCATTCATGCGCGATCGCGGGGAGATGCAACGCCGCGTTCGTCGAGCCGCCGGATGCCGCCACGACGGTCGCCGCGTTCTCCAGCGCCTTGCGGGTGACGATATCGCGCGGACGGATGTTGAGGGCGAGAAGCTCCATCACCTTCTCGCCCGCCGCCATGCAGAAGCGGTCGCGTATCTCGTAGGGAGCCGGCGCGCCGGCCGAATAGGGAAGCGCCAGCCCGATCGCCTCAGACACGGTCGCCATGGTGTTGGCGGTGAACTGACCGCCGCACGCGCCGGCCGACGGACACGCGACCTGCTCGAGCGTCTCGAGGTCCTCGTCCGACATCTTGCCGACGGAGTGCAGACCGACCGCTTCGAACACGTCGACCACCGTCACGTCCCGGCCCTTGAAGGTGCCGGGCAGGATCGACCCGCCGTAGAGGAAGACCGACGGCACGTTGAGGCGGCACATCGCCATCATCATGCCCGGCAGCGACTTGTCGCATCCGGCGATGCCGACGAGCGCGTCGTAGCAATGCCCCCGCATCGTGAGCTCGACGGAATCGGCGATCACCTCACGCGACACCAGCGACGACTTCATGCCCTGGTGGCCCATCGCGATGCCGTCGGTGACGGTGATTGTGGTGAACTCGCGAGGGGTTCCGTCCGCCGCGGCCACGCCCTGCTTGACCGCCTGCGCCTGACGCATCAACGCGATGTTGCACGGCGCGGCCTCGTTCCAGCAGGTGGCGACGCCCACGAACGGCTGATGGATCTGATGCGGCGACAGACCCATCGCGTAATAGTACGAGCGGTGCGGCGCGCGGCTCGGGCCCTCCGTCACGTGACGGCTGGGCAACTTCATCTTGTCGAACGTTCTTGCGTCCATTTACGCCTGCTCTCCCCGACTGCCCTCGCGCTCAATCTGTCCGCTTGTTCTTGGACAGCGCGCCCGCCCCCGGGCAGTCCGACGGCCTCGGGAGATTTGCCGTCGACTCCTTGAAAAGCATTAAGTCGGATCGTGGCGCAAAGGGGGCGTGGGGCCGGGGCGGACGGATTCATTACATCTGTGGCAGATGTGCGACAGGAAACGGGCGCTTCCTCGACCAGGCAAATGATTGGTTATGCTGCCTGTTCCAGGCGCTCCAGTGCCGCCGCCAGCCGTTTACCATCCTCTTCGTGAGCGGCCCGCTTTTAGGCCTTGTCTGAATCGGCGCGCTTACTGGCCGATTCCTCCGCCACCACTGTCCGCGGATAGCAAAAGCCCGCTCGGCGAGTCGGCCATGCCTCTTACATGCTGTTTGACGGCCGCCCTTCCGACCTTGATCAAAGTCGTCGCGAATCTTGATCGGAGTTTTTTCCGCGAGGCGGGTCCAGACGCGCAGACCATTCTTCGTTTTCCGGGAGCGCGCGACGGGCGCCAGAGCTTCTGCGCTCTTATGTGCAGAAGCACAGCGTTTCTTTTGATGAAGTGTATCGCACGGTCTGCAGAGCCAGCACCCAGACCCGACCGGCCCGAGCAGAAAAGAGGACACTTGGGGGGTGCGCAAATGCACCTACCTGCCCACCGCGCGCGGCATCACCCAGGAGCGCCCCCAAGACTCGCACTTGTCCTAAACTGGATGGCCGAGTGTTTTGCGGCGGGAGAGTAGGCAATGTGGACGTCTGCCGCAATCTTGCAGGTAGATGAGAAACCTCCTATCTCAAGTCGCCGGAACCGATCTGCGTGACCTTATGCATCCCTGCCATTTTGTTACGCCTAATCGGGAGGAAGAAGGCAAGAAACGCCAAAATCCAGCACGGTGCTTTGGGACGAAGGTCTAGCACCAACCCGTGAGGGTAAGATGCTAGAGACGTTGGCGGCGGTCCTCACGATCGTCGCTCCCGCGCTGGCGATCTACCTCGCTGTGCGCGAAATCAAAAAGCGGCAATAGAGCACTGAGCCTCGGTTGAAAGGCCGGGGCTTTTTTTTCTCTTCTCGTCGCCAGGCATCCGCTGCGACGCTAACAATTTTCGAGAGTATGAAGGGTGAGGCACTGTTATGTTCTCGCCTCCCGAGTCGCTGGGAAATTCGCATGCCTGATTGGCTGTCGCTAGACCGATTGATTGCGATTGTCGGTGTGCTACTCGGCTCTCTTGGCATAGCCCTTGCTTGGCACTTTTACCGCAGATCGATCCGGGATAAATCACTTGCGGTCGATCAACACGGTCCCAGCCAGATCGCTGGGATCATTAAGCAAACCGATGCGCCAATTAGGATCGACTACAGAAACGTTGAGGTGGAACAGGTGTGGCGGACGCACGTGCTTCTATGGAATCAGGGATATCGCGCGATTGAACCGGTCGATTTCATCGCGCCAATCATTGCAACCTGTGGTCCCGGGGGCAGGCTGTTGGCGTGTGGTGTAACAGCCGTCGATGTTGCGACCAGCGCAACAGTATCGTTCGACTTCGACAATCAACGTGCTGCCTTGGATCTCGCTATGCTCCGGCCGGGGGAGGCGGCTGAGTTGTATTTTGATACGGACACCAAAGCTGCCCGCCCGAACCTCTCCATCCAGATGAAGAGCGCCGACAGCGTTGGAAAGCCACAATTGCTCGTCCGTCTCAACCCGGTGGCGTTGGGAGCTCCCTTCGGTTTCATTTTCTTTTTCGCAGAGATCGCCTTGCTCAAGCAGTTTGAGGGTGTTGGCGGTGAGGTCACTCCTCTGCCGACTTGGCTCCAATTCCCTGTCGCTTTGATTTTCCTTGCTGTCCTGGTTGGAGTTGCTCTTGTCGCCGGTGCGACTGTCTACCTTCTAGCGGATCGGTGGCTGCGCCGTTCCGGCTCGTCCGTTGCCTATGAGTTCTACCGACGCAAACAGGGGCGCGCAAAATCTTCAGCCTGAATCTTTGATTACAAGCTTTTTGTCTGGCCGCTCCTAACTGCTCAGAATGCTACTGAGCATCTCGCGGTCCTCCCGTGTCGCCATCGGGTCTCTCAAGGAAGGACATACTGTGGCCGTGGCAGTCGGTATGTACGCCAAGCGCGGAGGGATTGGCTTTAGTCCATTCACAGCCTCGCTTCGACCTCAACCCCCTCTTCCTCGCGCTCCTCCTCGACCTCCTGAGCACCGACCAGCCACACGTCGATGTAGTTGCGGGCGCTGCGTTTCTTCATCTCAAGAACCCGCTTGTCGCCAACCTCCATATCCATGAGCCCAACCAAGTACTTCACTCAGTCGTCCTTTGTTTTTGTCAGGCTGCCTGTTTCAGACGCTCCAGTGCCGCCGCCAGCCGTTTACCATCCGCTTCATAGGCAGCGCGCTTCTCGCGCTCCGCCTCTACCACTTCCTCGGGGGCGCGGCTGACGAAATTCTCGTTGGCGAGCTTCTTGTCAATTCGACCGATCTCGCCGGCGACGCGGGCGATCTCTTTCGTGAGGCGCGTCTCTTCGGCGGTGAAGTCGATGAGGCCGGCGAGCGGCAGCGCAAAGGTGGCGCCGCCGACGACGATCTGTGCGGCCTGCCGCGGGGCGCGGCCATCGGCAGCAATGCCTTCGATGCGCGCCAGCCTCTCCACCGCCGGCTCGTGGCGCTGAAGCCTCGCGCGCAGCTCTGCGTCCTGGCTCATGGCGACGAGCTGCGTCTTGGCGGCGGCAGGCACGTTCATCTCGTTCCGGACCGAGCGGATGGCGCTCACCAGCTCGACGAGCCAGTTGATCTCGGCGGCTGCGGTCGCGTCGGCAAACTCGGGCGACGGCCAGCGGCTGAGCGCAAGGACGCGCCGATTGCCCTCGCCGACCTCCGCCCACAACGCCTCGGTGATGTAGGGCATGAAGGGGTGGAGAAGGCGGAGGATGATGCCGAGCACGTGCGCGGCGGTCGCGCGGGTCTCGGCCTTGGCGGCTTCGCCGCCGTCCGTCAGCACCGGTTTGATCAGCTCGACATACCAATCGCAGAATGAATCCCAGACGAAGCGGTAGGCGGCGTCGCAGGCTTCGTTGAAGCGAAAGGCTTCGAGCGCCGCAGTCACTGCGGCGGCGGCCTTCGCAGCCTCCGTCAAAATCCAACGGTTGACGGTCTCGCGCGCATTTGCGGGATCGAAGGCAGGGTCCGGCCGGCACTCGTTCATCTCGCAGAAGCGGGCGGCGTTCCAGATCTTGGTGCCAAAGTTCCGCGCGCTCTCGATGCGCGCCCGGCTCGGCTTTACGTCCTGGCCCGGGGTCGTCAGCGACGCCATGGTGAAGCGCAGAGCGTCGGCGCCCAACTCGTCGATCAGCTCCAGGGGGTCGACCACGTTCCCCTTCGTCTTCGACATCTTGGCGCCCTTCTCGTCGCGCACGATGCCGTGGATGAAGACTTGGTCGAAGGGCTCGTTCCCCATGAAGTGGAGGCCCATCATCATCATCCGTGCCACCCAGAAGAAGATGATGTCGAAGCCGGTGACGAGGACGCTCGTCGGGTAGTAGCGTCTAAGCTCCGGAGTCTCCTCCGGCCAGCCGAGGGTCGAGAACGGCCAGAGCGCGGAGGAGAACCAGGTGTCGAGCACGTCCTCGTCGCGCGTGAGCTTCTCGCGCACGCCGTAATGGCGCATGGCGGCCGCCTCCGCCTCCTCCTCCGTCTCCTCCACGAAAATCTCGTCGTCCGGTCCGTACCAGGCCGGGATGCGATGGCCCCACCAAAGCTGGCGCGAGATGCACCAAGGCTGGATGTTCTCCATCCAGTCGAAATAGACCCTCTCCCAGTGCTTCGGGACGATCGTGGTGCGGCCGTTCCTGACGCTGGCGATGGCGGGCGTGGCGAGCGCCTTGGCGTTCACGTACCACTGCTCGGTGAGGAACGGCTCGATCGGAACGCCGCTGCGGTCGCCGTGCGGGACTGTGTGCCTAGTCTCCACCGTCTTCTCGATCAGCTCCCGCTCGGCCATCATAGAAACGACGCTCGCGCGCGCGGTGAAGCGGTCGAGCCCGTCCAGCTCCTCGATCGTCTGCGTCAGCTTCGACGATTGCGGCACGCCCCCAAGGAACGCCTCGTTTTCCCGGAGGCGGATGTTCGCCTCCGCATCCATCACGTTGACCAGCGGCAGGTTGTGGCGGCGGCCGACCTCGAAGTCGGTAAAGTCATGCGCGGGCGTGATCTTCACCGCGCCGGAGCCGGCCTCGGGGTCCGCGCATTCGTCCGCGACAATCGGGATGCGGCGCCCGACAAGCGGCAGGATGGCGTACTTGCCGATGAGGTCGCGATAGCGCTCATCGTCCGGATGCACCGCGACGGCCGTGTCGCCGAGCATGGTCTCGGGCCGCGTGGTGGCGATGGTGATAAATCTGTCCTCGTCCTCCACGGGATATTTGAAGTGCCAGAGCGTGCCCTCCACCTCGACCTGCTGCACCTCGAGGTCGGAGATGGCGGTCAAGAGCTTCGGGTCCCAGTTCACCAGCCGCTGATCCTTGTAGATCAGCCCCTCCTTGTAGAGCTGCACGAAGACCTTGGTGACCGCCCGCGACAGGCCCTCGTCCATCGTGAAGCGCTCGCGCGACCAGTCGCATGAGGCACCGAGACGTTTCAGCTGATCGGTGATCTTCCCTCCGGACTCGGCCTTCCACGCCCACACCTTCTTCAGAAAGGCCTCTCGGCCGATCGCGCGCCGGTTCGGCTCCTGGCGCTCCATCATCTGGCGCTCGACCACCATCTGCGTGGCGATGCCGGCGTGATCCATGCCGGGCTGCCAGAGCACGTCGCGACCGCGCATGCGCTCAAAGCGGACGAGCACGTCCTGCAGCGTGTTGTTGAGCGCGTGCCCCATGTGGAGCGAGCCGGTGACGTTCGGCGGCGGGATGACGATGGTGTAGGGAGCCTTGGGCGTTTGCGCGTCGGCGTGGAAGAAGCGCTGCTCGAGCCAGTGGCGGTACCACCGGGGCTCGACCTCACGCGGATCGTAGGCCTTGGAC
>JBOHKB010000247.1:0-2519 GCA_050728815.1 Propylenella sp. | reverse complement strand
GAGGTGCGCGTGCCGCCGCTTGCGCCGGCCGACCGCCGCGCGCCGGCCCCCGCGCTGCGTGGCCGCAGCGACCGCGAAGCGCTTGACGCCGCGATCCTCCACGAGGACGCCGACGTGATTGTGCTCAACAAGCCGGCTGGCCTCGCCGTGCAGGGCGGCTCCGGCGTCACCCGTCACATCGACCAGATGCTCGATGCCTACGCCGACCGGCAGGGGCGGAAACCGCGCCTCGTGCATCGGCTCGACCGCGACACGGCCGGCGTGTTGGTTGTGGCGCGTACGCGTAGCGCCGCGGCGTTTCTCGGCCAGGCGTTCAAGGCGCGCGAAACGAAGAAGGTCTATTGGGCGCTGGTCGCTGGCGTGCCGCGCCGGTCGAGCGGCCACATCTCCACCTATCTCGCGCGCGACGAGGACGGAGAGCGCATGCGCATCGCCGAGCACGGCGAGCCGGGCGCTGAGCATGCGCTCACCCACTACGTCGTCGCTGACCGCGCCGGGCAGAAGGTCGCCTGGCTCGTCATGGGGCCGGTCACCGGGCGCACGCACCAGCTCCGCGCCCACGCCGCCCATATCGGCCATCCGATCCTCGGCGACCCGAAATATTTCGACATCGAGAACTGGGAGCTGCCGGGCGGCATCCAGAACCGCCTGCATCTTCTCGCCCGCCGCATCGTGATCCCGCATCCCGCCGGCGGCGCGCTCGACGTGACGGCGCCCCTCCCGCCGCACATGCAGCAGAGCTTTGCCGTCCTCGGCTTCGACGAGCGGACAGGCGACGAGGTCGAGATCTAACCGATGAAGACCGCGCTCGACCTCCGCGCCGTGCTGATCCTGATTGTGCTCTGCGGCTCGTGGGGCCTGAACCAGGTCGCGATCAAGGTCGGCCTCTGGGGCATTCCGCCGGCGTTGCAGATGGGCGCGCGATCGGTGATCGCGGCGCTCCTCGTGTTCGGCTGGTGCGCGCTGCGGGGGAGAAAGCTCTTCGAGCCTGACCGCTCGCTTTGGCCGGGCCTTGCGGCCGGCCTGCTGTTCGCGGCGGAATTCCTGTCGATTTTCTTGGGTCTGCAATACACCACTGCCGCCCGCGCGGTGATCTTCATCTATCTCGCGCCCTTCGTGGTGGCGCTTGGCGGGCATTTTCTGCTCGGTGAGCCACTCGGGTTGCGCAAGCTCATCGGACTCGTCGCCGCCTTCCTCGGCCTCGTGCTCGCCTTCTTCGACGAGCTGTCGCTGCCCTCGCGCGAAGCGCTGCTTGGGGATGCGCTCTGCGTGCTCGCAGCGTTTCTCTGGGGCGCCACGACCGTGCTCATCAAGAGCTCGGTGCTGCGGGAAATATCGGCGGAGAAGACGCTGCTCTACCAGCTCGCCGTCTCGGCGCTGGTCGGCCTTGCGCTTGCGGCGCTGATCGGCGAACGCGTCGAGCTCAGCCTTGCCGTCGCGGTGGCGCCGGCGTTCCTCTACCAGGCGATCTGGGTGGCGGCGATCACCTATGTGGCCTGGTTCGCGCTGATCCGCGACTACCCGGCGTCGCTGCTATCGTCCTTCACGTTCCTGACGCCGCTCTTCGGCGTCGCCTTCGGCGCGGCTCTTCTGGGCGAGCCGCTGTCGGCGCGGCTGATCGCGGCGCTCGTGCTGGTCGCCGCAGGCATCTATCTGGTCAACCGTCCGCCGCGCTCCGCTGCGTTGCTTCAGGCCAAAGAGGCGAAGGCCGATGCCGCCTGAGGCTCGCACGAATCCAATGGAAGCCGCCCGCCGCCTGACGGCCCCTCCGAAGCAGAAGCGCTTCTACAAGGAGGCGCGGATGGAGGCGGGGGAGGGCGGTCACGCGCTCCGCCTCGACGGCCGGCAAGCGCTGACGCCGGGCCGCAAGCCGCTCGCGGTCCCGACCCAAACCCTCGCCGAAGCGATCGTCGCGGAATGGGAGGAGCAGACGGAATTCATCGACCCGGCGTCCATGCCGGTGACGCGCCTCGCCAATACTGCGATCGACGGCGTCGCCTCGCGCCTCGTCGAGGTGCGCGCCGAGGTGCTCGCATACGTCGGAACGGACCTTCTCTGCTACCGGGCCGGCGAGCCTGAGGGGCTGGTGGAGCGGCAAAGCGCGGCCTGGAGTCCGATCCTTGCCTGGGCCGAGCCGCGCTACGGCGTGCGTTTCGCGCTCGCGGAGGGGATGGTCCACGCCGCGCAGCCCGCGGTGACGCTAGCGGCGGTCGAGCAAGCAATCGCCGGCTTCGACGAAGCATTCCGCCTCGCCGGCCTGCATCTCGCTACGACGCTGACCGGCTCGGCGCTCATCGCGCTGGCGCTCGCCGAGGGCGCGCTCGATGTCGAGGCCGCTTGGTCGGCCGCGCATGTCGACGAGGACTGGAACATTTCTCAATGGGGCGAGGATTTTGAGGCCGCGAAGCGCCGCGCCCGCCGCCTCGCCGACTTCAAAGCGGCAGCGCTCGCGTTTGGCCGCTAGCCACTCTCCCCCCTTGCGGGGGAGAGGCGGAGAGGGGGAAAGAACGCTGCCGCGG
>JBOHKB010000246.1:0-23882 GCA_050728815.1 Propylenella sp. | reverse complement strand
GTGTGATGGCGCTCGAGCGCCACGGCATCGAGCCCGCGCGCGGGCCGGTGGTGGTGACTGGCGCGACCGGCGGCGTCGGCTCCGTCGCGGTCGCGATCCTGAAGAAACTCGGATACCACGTCATCGCGGTCACCGGGCGCGGCGAGGAGCGCGACTACCTGACCGGCCTCGGCGCAGCCGAGATTCTGCCCCGCGACGAGCTTTCGAAGGACGCCAAGCCGCTCGACAAGGAGCTCTGGGCCGGCGCCGTCGACACGGTCGGCTCCAAAATTCTCGCGAATGTCATCGCCATGACCAAGGCGGGTGGGGCGGTCGCCGCTTGCGGCAACGCCGCCGGCATGGACCTTCCGACATCGGTCGCGCCGTTCATCCTGCGCGGCGTGTCGCTCCTCGGGATCAATTCGGTGCTCCTGCCGCGTTCGCTCCGCGAGGAGGCGTGGTTGCGGCTCGTGACGGATCTCGACCGCGACAAGCTCAAGGCGATGACGACGACGATCGGCTTCGACGAGATCGAGGCGACGGCGCGCAGGATCGCAGAGGGCAAGGTGCGCGGCCGCGTGGTGGTCGAGATGGGTTGACGGCTGTTTTGCGAGCCGGGCTTCCGTCACGAGGGAGGCGGTGTCGCTTCCGCCGCGCGTCCGCGCATCAGAAGCCGCTGGTAGAGCCTGCCGATCACGATCAGCGTCGCGCCGAGGCCGAGGAAGGAGGCGGCGCGGAGCGCCCCCGTCAGCGCCGCCATGTCGAACAAGAATACCTTGAACACGACCGCCGCGATGACGAGCCCAGAGGCGGCGCGAACCATGGTGGAGCGAAGGAGGCCGCCTGAGGCGAGAAGCAGAATCCCGAAGACGAGCCAGACAGCCGAGTAGGTCCAGTTCTCCGCGTCAAGAATTCTCGGGCGGTCGAGGAATTCTCCCCAGAAGGCGTGGCGCACGACGAGCGTCACGTAGGCGAAGGCGAGAACGAGAGAGAGAGCTGCGACCATCAGCACGTACCAGCGCGGGCGCACCGCTCGCGCCGCCGCCGCGACCCAGGCGGCCATGATGGCCGGAAGCAGATAGCCGGGGAGGAGGGCGTTGAAAACGCGGCCCGTCCCGACGCTCTCTCCGGTGAGCAGCGGGTTCGCGGTGATCAAGTGCCCGAGCGCGATCATCGCCGCGCCGATTACGCCGGCAACAAGCGAAGCAACTTCGTAAAGCCTGCTCTGCGTCTGCCGCGCGATCCGCTGCAGGCCGAGCGCAAACGCGAGCGCCGCCATGGTGAGCGCGCCCTGCTCGCCGAGCCCCGGCGGGCCGGCGGCGATCACGCCGCCGTTCGCGTAGTGGCGAATCTCGGTCGTGACGAAAAGCGCCGCGAAGACGAGCCCGATCGTCTGCAGGATGCGCGCCGGCACGCCGTCGTTGCTTCTGCGGAGCACCTCGCCGGCGAGAATGATTGCGAGCGCCGGCAGGCCGAGGCGCAGGATGAGCCCGTTGAAGAACGGCCGCGTGCCAATCTCTTCCGGCGTCAGCGGCGGTCCGGCCGCGATCGCGACGCAGGCGAGGCCGGCGGAAACGACCGCGAGCCATGAGAGGAGCCGCACCGGGCGGTAGAGACTTACCCACACGATGCCAGCCGCGCCGAGCGCCAGCGCGAGCGGGATGAAGCGCGTGGCGAGGCCGACGGCCATGGCGAATGAGAGCGAAAGCACCGCGCCCGCGGCATAGAGCGCCGGAGCGGGCGCCGCGTCGTCGTGCGGGCGGTGCAGGATCAGGCGCTCCGTCATCGCCGCGAAGACAGCCGCAATGACGAGAGCGACGAGGCCGACCGCAGGCCGCGTCTCGAACGGCACGTGGCGGAGATAGACGACGATCAGGATCAAGAGCGGCGCGCCGGCTCCCGCCCCGGCGAAGAGCCCCGCCGCGATCGGCGCCCGCGCAGCGGCGCGGTCGGCGCTGAAAAAGCTGCCGACGCCGACCACAAACGCGATGGCAAAGGCCTTCAGCGAGAACCGCGGGAGGACTGCGTCGCCGCCGATGTTCCACGCGTAGTCGCCGTAGCGGAACGTTCCAAGCTCGGCGGAAAAAGGCACGGGGATCAGCATCGTGGTGACGACGGCAAGCGCGCCGGCGATCAGCGCTGCGCCCGCGAGCGGCGTCCAGCGGCTTCCGGCTGCGCCAAGCGCACCCACAAGCAGGATGCCGGCTACGAGATACGGGTAGAGGGGATCGATAGAATAGTACACCGACAGCATCGCGACGCCGGCAAGCGAGGCGAGGGCATAAGGGTCAGGCCGCCGGTCCCTGAGAGCAACCGGCGCTACGCCCGCCGCGAAGGCGGCGATGAAGATTGCGGTCAGGCCGGCAACGAGCAGAAGCTCCGCCGTCGTCACGTTCGTACCGCCGATTGCTGCGATCAGCACGCCCCAGGCAAGGCTTGCCACGACGCCCGCAACCGCAAGCCAGCGCCAGCCGCGTATGCGCGCCATGCCGAGCACCGCGGCTGTGATCGCGAGAACGTGCAGCGCAACCGGCAGCGGACTCGGATCGGTGCTCGTCACGAGGAGCGGCGCGACGTAGCTGCCGAGCGCGCCGATCGCGGCGAGCGCCGGCCCGTGGATCACCGAGAGGAAAAGTGTCACGAGGCCGGCGGCAGTGAGCAGGACGAAAGCCGCCGCGGGGCCGATGAAGCCGTAGAGTGCGTGCGCCGCGTAGATCGTGGCGAAGGCGGCGACGCCCGCCGCCGCAGTCAGGATCGCCGGCACATCGGCCTTGGCGAGGATCGGCAGATCGAGCGCGCGGTCGCGGCGGCGCGTCCATTCGCCCGCTCCGAACAGGACTGCGGAGAGGAGCGCGCCGAGAACAATGCGCATGCCCGGGCCGATCAGGCCCTGCTCGATCGTGTAGCGGACGAGGAAGACCGCGCCGAGCGCAAGCGCCAGCCCGCCGACCAGGACAGTCCAGCGCGCGCCGATTTTCGTCTCCAGCGATTCGCGCGGGCCCGCAGGCGCGGAAGGTGGGGGCGGAGGTGGAGGTGGAGCAGGCGGTTCGGGGATCGCCGCTGCGGCCGGCTCCGGGATCGGGGTTTCGGCGGCGACGGGCTCGGGCGGCACGGGCTCTGCGGGGGCGGGCGGTTTGGCAGGACGGGCCCACGGCCCCTCCGCCGCAGACGGCATTTCGGTCGGTGGGGCTCCTGCAGGCGTGCCTGCCAGCCGCAGCTCGAGCGCCTGCACGCGCCGCTGGAGATCGTCGGCGCGGAAGCGCAGACGCCGGACGAACACCAGCGCGAGCAGCGGCGCCAGTGCCAGCCACAGGACCAACAGGATGAGAAGCCCCCACACGAGCGAAGAACCTCGCGGCCGCTTGAGCAGCGCGACCTATATCCGAATCGGCGCGGCTTGGAGAGGGCAGCGAGGAAGCGGCGTTATTGAACCGTGGAAATATCCGGCGCGTCGACCGCCTTCATGCCGACGACGTGGTAGCCGGCGTCGACGTGCACGATCTCGCCGGTGACGCCGGAGCCTAAATCGGAGAGGAGGAAGACGGCGGCGCGGCCGACATCGTCGATGGTCACCGTGCGGCGGAGGGGCGCGTTGTATTCGTTCCACTTCAGAATGTAGCGGAAGTCGCCGATGCCCGAAGCCGCGAGCGTCTTGATCGGCCCGGCGGATATGGCGTTGACGCGTATCGCCTTCGGCCCGAGGTCGACGGCGAGATAGCGGAGGCTCGCTTCGAGCGCCGCCTTGGCGACGCCCATGACGTTGTAGTGCGGCATCACCTTTTCGGCGCCGTAATAGGTGAGCGTCAGGATCGAGCCGCCGTTCGCCATCAGCGGTTCGGCGCGCCGCGCAAGCGCCGTCAGCGAATAGCAGGAGATGTCCATCGTCTTGCGGAAATTCTCCTGCGTCGTCTCGATGTAGCGCCCGGTGAGCTGATCCTTGTCGGAAAACGCGATGGCGTGGACGAGGAAGTCGAGCCCGCCCCAATGCGCCTTGAGGCCCTCGAACACCGCGTCCATTGTCGCCGCGTCTGTCACGTCGCAATGCCCGGCGACGTGCGCGCCGATCTCGGCGGCGAGCGGCTCCACGCGCTTCTTCAGCGCGTCGCCCTGATAGGTGAAGGCGAGTTCCGCGCCGGCCTGATGGGCCGCCGAGGCGATGCCCCAGGCGAGCGAGCGGTTGTTGGCGATGCCCATGATGAGGCCGCGCTTGCCGCGCATCACTCCGGCAACCGACGCTTCCATGCTGGCTCGCTTCCGATCCCTGGAGTTGGCAGAATCCCGGCTCCGCGGCGGTAATGGCACGCGCCACTGCCCCCTTCAAGCCGCCTCGACGCGGAGCGGCCCATCGCCTAAGGGGAGGCATGGGCAAGATCGACGTACGCGAAAGCGTGGTCAGTCGCCTCGCCGCGATCGTGGGCGAGCGCTACGTGCTGACCGCCGAAGCGGATAAGG
Source organism: Propylenella sp. (assembly GCA_050728815.1). GTDB lineage: Bacteria > Pseudomonadota > Alphaproteobacteria > Rhizobiales > Afifellaceae > DASWJZ01. The sequence continues at coordinate 19,451 of JBOHKB010000246.1, read as the reverse complement.
GGCCCTATCTCACCGAACTCCGCGGATACTATCGCGGGCGGTCGCCGGCGGTGGTGAAGCCTGCCTCGGCTGAGGAGATCGCGGCGATCCTGAAGCTCGCGAACGAGACCGGCACGCCGATCGTGCCGCAGGGCGGCAACACCGGCTTGGTCGGCGGGCAGACGCCGGACGAAAGCGGGCGAGAGGTGGTACTCTCTACGGAGCGGCTCGACAAAATCCGCGCCATCGATCCCGCGGGCGGAACGATCGTCGCGGAAGCCGGCGTTATCCTGGAGCGGCTGCAGCAGGCGGCGGCGGAGGCGGGCATGCTCTTCCCGCTTTCGCTCGGCGCGCAGGGCTCGTGCCGAATCGGCGGCAACATCTCGACGAACGCCGGAGGCACCGGCGTGCTCGCCTACGGCAACACCCGGAACCTTGTGCTCGGCCTCGAAGTCGTGCTGCCGACGGGCGAAATCTGGAATGGGTTGCGAGGGCTCCTCAAGGACAATTCCGGCTACGACCTGAAGCAGCTCTTCATCGGCGCGGAGGGAACGCTCGGCATCGTGACGGCGGCGGTGCTGAGGCTCTTTCCGAAGCCGCGCGGGCAGGCGGTCGCCATCGCCGCTGTGCGCGGGCCGGAGGAAGCGCTGAAGCTTTTCCGCCTGGCGCGCGACCGGGCCGGGAGCGCGCTCACCGCTTTCGAGCTGATCCCGCGCATCCTGGTCGAGACGCTGGTGAGGCATCTTCCCGATGCGCGCGACCCGCTCGCCGCGCCGCATCCCTGGTATGTACTCATAGAGATTTCCTCTGGCCGCAGCGAGGCGGACGCCGGCGCATTGCTCGAAGGCGCGCTTGACGATGCGCACGCGGGCGGTGTCGTCTCGGATGCGGCCATCGCCAAGTCGCTGGACGAGGCCGGCCAGTTCTGGCGGCTCCGCCACGCGCTCTCGGAAATCCAGAAATCCGAGGGCGCGTCGATCAAGCACGACGTGTCGATACCGGTCGAGCGCACGCCCGAGTTCATCGCGCGCGCAAGCGAGGGGGCGCTCGCCGCGGCGCCCGGGGCCCGCATCGTCGCGTTCGGGCACATGGGCGACGGCAACATCCACTTCAACTTGGCGCAGCCGCCGGGGATGGACCCGCTAGAATTCTTGCGCCGCGCGCCGGGGGTGCACGCCGCCGTGCACGCAATCGTCGTCGAGATGGGCGGCTCGATCGCCGCCGAGCACGGCATCGGCCGCTACAAGCGCGAACTGCTGCCGAGCGTGAAGAGCGAGATCGAGCTCGACCTGATGCGAAGGATCAAGAAGACGTTCGACCCGAACAACATCCTCAATCCGGGACGGGTAATCTAGCGCGTCAGAGCAGGTTGAGCTGCTGCTGAAGCGGCTCCGGCTCGGCCTGCTTTTCTTCCACTGCCGTCTCTTGCACCAACTGTGCATCGTCGTTGTCGGCGGAGTTCACGCGCGTCGAGACGGGCGTGAGCGTGAAGAGATCCTCGCGCGCCGGTTTCAGTAACGCCGCGGCCTCCTCGGGCGGCGTGTTCTGCGAGAGCCACGTCGCATAGTCGTTCGGCTCGAGCACGACCGGCATGCGGTCGTGGATCGGCATCAGCAGCTGGTTGGCGTCGGTGACGACGATCACGGCCGAGTCGATCTCGCTGCCGTCCGGTCCGTGCCATGTCTCCCAGAGACCGGCGAAGGCGATCGGCGCTCTGTCGGCTGGCTGCACGGCGTAGGGCTGCTTCGGCCCGCGTTCGCGCTTCTGCCACTCGTAGAATCCGGAGGCCGGCACGAGGCAGCGGCGATACTTGAACGCGTCGCGATAGGCGGGCTTCTCTGCGACGCTCTCGGCGCGGGCGTTGATCATCAGCGGCAGCGTTTTTGGGTCCTTCGCCCACCACGGGATCAGCCCCCAACGCGCCGGCAGAAGCTCGCGGCCCTTCGGACCATGCCTCACGACCACGATCGGCTGGGTCGGCGCAATGTTGTAGCGCTGCGCGACCAGCCGTTCGTCGAAGGCGGGAAGCTGGAAGATGAGGCGGATCGCCTCGGCATTGGCTATCAACGTATATCGGCCGCACATGGATCGAGAGATGGAGGATCGAGAGGCCTCAGGCAACCGCGGAGAGGCGACGCGGGGCGCGAGCATGGTCGTGCTCCGGCGCGATGCGGTTCTGATGGTGGAGCGGTCGCGTGCGCCGAACCAAGGGAAGTGGAGCTTCCCTGCCGGCCGCGCGGAGCCGGGTGAGGACGCCGAAGCCAACGCGCGGCGCGAGCTGTTCGAGGAGACGGGACTCCGGGTCGGCGCGGTCGTGCGGCTCGGCGAGTTCACGCCGGAAGGCTCGGCGTTCCGGATCACGGTGTTCGCCGCGCGGGCCGGGGAGGGCGAGCCGAAGGTGGGCGACGACGCGGCGAAAGCGGAGTTCGTGCCGTTCTCCCACGTGCTGACGCGGCCGCTCACGGCCGGGGCTGCCGGCTGGATCGCCCGAGCGATCGCGGCGCTCGCCGATACGCCGCGCCGATGAGCGCGGCGTTTAACAAGCTTGCCGCGCGCCGAAGCGGCTCGCACAATGCATCATGAATCGCTTCCGCCGAGCCGTCCTTGCTCCGATGTTGGCGCTTGCGCTTGCGGGCGGAGCGGCGGCGCAGGAGGAGCCTATTGCGCCGGTGCCCGCCGAGCTTCCGCCGCCGATCTACGAGGACAAGCTGCTCCGGCTCGCCGAAATCCTGGGCTCGCTGTCGTTCCTGCGCGACCTCTGCGGCGACGACGACGGCAGCGCCTGGCGCACCGAGATGAGCACGCTGCTCGCCGCCGAAGAGCCCGGCCCGCAGCGGCGGCAGCGGCTGGTCGCGAGCTTCAACCATGGATTTGAGACCTTCAACGCCGTCTACCGCTCGTGCACGCCCTCGGCGAAGCGTGCGATCGGCCGCTACCTCACCGAAGGGGAGGCGCTCGCCGGCGACGTGCGCACCCGCTACAGCCAGTAAGCACGCGCGTTAATGTTTCTTTCACGATGCCGTGTGCGGACCGCCCGGCGCGTGCTACCCGGCGTGGCCAACCGACGTTGTAGGGGCGACCATGGACGACATCATCGGGCACGAGAGCGCTCAGCTCAGCCAGCAGAAGCGCGAAGCGTATGTCCGCATCTCCGCCGTATGGCAGGATGCGCTCGGCGCCGGCATCGAGCCGGAAGTGCTGGCGCATGTCGCACTCTTCGCGGCGCTCGGCGATCTCGTAGCGACCTACGGCGAAACCGCGGTAGCCGACTTTGCCGAGCGCCTCTCCGGCCGGATCGCCGCAGGCGAGTTTTCCATTCCTTCCTCCGTTCACTAGAGCGCGTCCGGCCGCCTCAAGAGAGCACTCGCCGGCGCGCGTGTTGCGCCGATGGCGCTCGGCCTCCTATCGTGCCCGCGTCGGAGGACCGATGCGGTGGCCGAAAAATGTTCTCGAGGCTGATTCTCTGCGCGGCGCTTTTTGCTGCGGCGCTGGCCGGCAGCGCGGTTGCGCAGGAGAGCGCAGCGCCGCCGAGCGTCGACGCGCCGCTCCCCACCGTGCTCCGCTCGGAGACGGACCTGCCCGAGCCGGTGCGCGAAAAGCGCCAAAAGCTGATCGAGGCGGCGAAGTCCGGGGACATCGAGAATCTGCGTATCCTGATGCAGGCGGAAGCGGCGCCGCCCTCTGTGGCGCTGGGCGATCCCGGCGACGCGATCGAATATCTGAAGGCGTTGTCGGCCGACGCCGACGCGCGCGAGATTCTCGCGATTCTCCTCGAAGTTCTGGAAAGCGGCTTCGTGCATATCGGCGAGGGGACCGACGACGAGCTCTATGTCTGGCCGTATTTCGCGCAATACCCGCCGGAAGCGCTCACGCCCGCGCAGCTGGTCGAGCTGTTCACGCTGCTCACCGCCGCCGACTACGAGGATATGAAATCCTACGGCGTCTACACGTTCTTCCGCGTGGGTATCGCGCCGGACGGCCGCTGGCTGTTCTTCCTCGCGGGGGATTGAGTCGGCTCGCGTGGCCCGCGTAGCCCAGATGAAAGGCGGCGAAGCCGCCTGAAATCCGGGGACCCCCGGATTGCGCTTCGCTCCATCCGGGCTACGGCGCTACTCCGCCGGCGTGGACGACGGGTGTGCGCGAAGGAACCCGGCGCGCGGCAGCACTGCCAGGATCGACGTGTTGACGTGGAGCCGCCGGTGCGCGGCGAAGGCGAGCCACAGCGCGCGGAGCGTCAGCGCGATGGCGCCGGCCGTGGCCGCTCCATTGACGCCGAAGAGCATGATGAGCGGCACGGAGAACGCCACGTTCACCGCTACGATGACGAGATAGGTCGAAGCGGAAAGCCCGCTGTGGCCGGTCATGTTGAGCACGTCCTCGGCCGGGCCGGCGGCGACGCGCATGACGACGCCAATCGCCAGGATGACAAGCGGCGAGTAGCCGGCCTCAAAACCCTCGCCGAACATTTTGAGCAGCCAGTCGCCGCCCGCGATCAGGATTCCGACCGCCAGGATCGCGATGACGAACGTTGTTGCGACGACGTGCCGGCAGAGCTGCTGCAGGTGGTCGTGGTCGCCGCGCGTGTGGCTCGCCGAGAAGAGGTGCGCCGTGCCGACCGTTGCGGCGTAGGGCACGAGGTTCACCACCTGGATGATGCGGGTCGCGGCGAAGTAGATTGCGATCTCCGCGGGAGCCGCGAAGAACGAGAGCACCAGCACGTCGGCAAAACCGGCGAGGTGCTGGCCGGCATAGAGCACGGCGAAGGGCGCCGAGCCGCGCACCCATTCGCGCGGGCGGTAGGCGCGCGGCCCGGGTTCGATCGTCTTCCGCATGCGGACGATGATCGCCGTCGCTTGGTAGGCCGTTGAGACGACCATCGTGACGATCAGGCAGATGTAACCGGTGAGCGCCGTCGCCTGCATGCCGATCGCGACCGCGGCGACCGTGAAGAGGAGCAGCAGGCCGTGCCGCAGGATGTAGGGTGGAAGCAGCGCCGAGATCGTCCAGTTGTAGCTGCGGCCGAAGGCTTCGAGCAGCGACTGCAGGCAGGCGAAGGGAATGGAGATCGCCATCAGCGCCATCGGCATCAGATAGACGTTCTCGATCCAGACGCCGGCGAAGGGGAGCGCCGCGATAACCAGCGCCCCGAACGCGATCGAGGAAACAAGGATCATGACGGTGGAGAAGCGGATGAAGCCGCGGAGATGCGCGTCTTCGCCGCGCGCCCGAAGCTGCGCGATGTAACGCACGGGGGAGTCGCCGAAGCCGAACGTGCCGATGGCCCCGAAAACCAGGAACCATACCCAGGTGTAGGCGAAGACGCCGTATTCATGCTGCCCCATGAGCCGCGCCAGCACGACCTGCGCGAGATAGGCGAGGGCGGCGTTGCTGAGGCGGATGACGAGCGCGATTGCTGCCGAGCGCTGCGCGACGGAAGCCGTGTCGGTCCCGGTCACAAGCGCGCGGATCCGGCCGGCGAGCCGCGCCCCGCCGCCCGGGGACTCCTCGATCGAAACGCTCAACTTGTGCTCCAGGCCGCCGCTTTTGGTTAGGTCTTACCTAACGGCCGCTGCTTAAAGGAGCGTAATGCTCGGGCTTGGTTACCGGGCGCGCGAACCCCCCAAGCGCCGCGTGGAAGCGCACCGGTCGGCCTTCGCCGGCAAGAATCAGCTCGCTTTCCCAGACGACCGGCCGGCCGCGGACGAGCGTGCCGACCGGCCAGCCGGTCACGTCCATCCCGTCGTATGGGGTCCAGCCGCAGCGCGACGCGATGCCGGCGTTCTCGATCGTCGCCTTGCGTTTCAGGTCGACGATCGTGAAATCGGCGTCGTAGCCGACGGCGAGGCGCCCTTTGCCGGCGATGCCGAAGAGCCGGGCCGGTCCGGCGCTTGTCATGTCGACGAATCGCTGGAGCGACAGGCGTCCGTGCGCAACGTGGTTCAGCATGACCGGCACCAGCGTCTGCACGCCCGGCATTCCGGAGGGCGATTGCGGGTAGGGCCGCGCTTTTTCCTCGGGAGTGTGCGGCGCGTGGTCGGAGCCCAAAATATCGGCCGTGCCGTCGGCGACGCCCGCCCAGATCGCCGCCCGGTGCGTAGCGTCGCGCACGGGCGGGTTCATCTGCAGCAATGTGCCGAGCCGTGCGTAATCGTCGGCGCAGAAGGTGAGGTGATGCGGCGTCACCTCGATAGAGGCGATGTCCTTGTACTCGGCGAGGAAACGCATTTCCTCGGCGGTCGAGACATGCAGGACGTGGATGAGCGCGCCTGTCTCGTGCGCAATGGCGACAAGCCTGCGCGTGGACGAGATCGCCGCCTCCGCGTCGCGCCAGACCGGGTGGCTCGCCGGGTCGCCCTCGCGACGCTCGCCAAGCCGTTCGCGCAGTCGGAACTCATCCTCCGAATGAAACGCGGCGCGGCGGCGAGTCTTGCTAAGGATGGCGCGCACGCCTTCGTCGTCCGGCACAAGGAGATCGCCGGTCGAGGAGCCCATGAAGACCTTGATGCCCGCCGCGCCGGGCATACGCTCCAGCTCCGGGATGTCGCCGACGTTTTCAGCCGTGCCGCCGACCCAGAAGGCGTGGTCGCAGTGCATGCGGCCGCGCGCGCGGTCGAGCTTGTCGGTAAGCGCCGTGGCGCTCGTCGTCGGCGGGTTGGTGTTCGGCATTTCGAAGACGGCGGTGACGCCTCCGAGGACCGCTGCGAGCGAGCCGGTCTGAAGGTCTTCCTTCTGCTCGCCGCCAGGCTCACGGAAGTGCACCTGCGTGTCGATCACGCCGGGGAGGATGGTGAGTCCCGTGGCGTCGATGGTCTCCTCGGCGCTCGCGGCGGAGAGGTCGCCCAGCGCAGCTATCCGCCCGCCGCTGACGCCGATGTGGCGCCCGCCGACGCCGTCGTGGTTGACGACGGTTCCGCGGGTGAGGATCAGGTCGTAAGTTTCAGCCATAAGCGCGTCACCGCGGAGCGGTTGCCGTCACCAATTCCGTCGCATATTGCGGTACGGCATAAGCCAGGAAAGTACTCGGGAACAGATGCCCGTCGCCCATCTCGATGATCGCGCCGTGGTCCGGATCGCCGGGCCGGACGCAGCGACGCTGCTGCAGAGCGTGCTGACGCTCGACGTGCCGAGCGCCGACCGCCAGGGCATCGGCTACGGCGCGCTGCTCACGCCGCAGGGCAAGGTTCTGTGGGATTTCGTGCTGCACAAGCTGCCCGACGGATACGCGGCTGATGTGCGTGCGGAGGAGGCGGAAGCCTTTGCCAAGCGGCTGTCGCTTTACAAGCTCAGGGCGGCGGTGGAGATCGGGGTCGCCCCTGAGCTGGCGGTCTATGCCGCCTGGGATGACGACCCCTCCCCCAGCCCCTCCCCACGAGGAGGAGGGGAGGCACCCGTCGATCCCCGCCTCGCCGAACTCGGTCGGCGGCGGGTCGCGCCCAAAGGCTCTGTCGCGACCGACGCATCGGCCGCCGACTGGCACCGCCACCGCATCGCGCTTGCCGTCCCCGAAGGCGGCATCGATTTCGTCTTCGGCGACGCCTTTCCGTTCGACGCGGCGATGGATTCGCTTCACGGCGTCGCATTCGACAAGGGCTGCTTCGTCGGGCAGGAGGTGGTGAGCCGCATGCGCCACCGCGGCACGGCGCGGCGGCGTATCGTGGCGCTCCACGCCAAGGCGGCGTTGCCCGCGCCGGGCGCCGAGATCGTGGCGGGTGAGCGCCCGCTCGGCCGGCTCGGCTCATCCGCCGACGGCAACGCGATCGGGCTCGTACGGCTCGACCGCCTGCGCGCCGCGCTCGACGAGGGGCACGTGGCCCGCGTCGGCGCGGAAGAGGTCGCGGTCGAGCTGCCGAGCTGGGCGACCTATGGCTGGCCGGCGACCGCGACGGCAGGGGAGGACTGAGCAAATGCCGGACCGGCCCGGCGCGCCGCCGCGGGCATGGCAGCGCATGCTGTCCGGCCGACGTCTCGACTTGCTCGATCCCTCGCCGCTCGACATCGAGATAGAGGATATCGCCCACGGCCTCGCGCGCGTCGCGCGCTGGAACGGCCAGACTTCTGGCGACCACGCTTTCTCCGTGGCGCAGCACTCGCTCCTGGTGGAGCGCATGCTAGGCCTGCAGCAGCCGGACGCCTCGTCCCGCGACCGCCTGGCGACGCTGCTGCACGACGCGCCGGAATACGTGATCGGCGACATGATCTCGCCATTCAAGGCGGTGATCGACACGGCGTACCGCGAGGTGGAGGCGCGGCTTGGCATTGCCGTGCGCCTTCGCTTCGGGCTGCCGGCCACGCTCCCGCCGGCCATGCGGCAGCGCATCAAGCGGGCGGATCAAGCCGCCGCTTACTGGGAGGCCGTGCGGCTTGCAGGCTTCGCCGACGCGGAGGCGAAGCGCTATTTCGGCCAGCCGGGCAAGATCGGTCTTGAGGCGATCGCAACCTTCCTCGATCCCTGGCCTGCAAAGCGCGCCGAAACCGGCTATCTGAAGGCTTTCGGGAGGATGGCCGCCGCAACGGTGGAGACATGACCGCGATCTACGTCTGCCCGCTTTCGCGCCTCGCGGAGACCGTCGCCGGGACCGGCGCGCGGCACGTTGTGACCCTCATCAACAACGAGACTCTGGTCGCACGGCCGCCGAGCATCGACGTTGAGAACCACCTCTTCCTTGGCATCAACGATATCTGCGATCCGGAGGACGGGATGGTCTGTCCGGCTGAGCACCACGTCGAGGAGTTCCTGGGCTTCGTCCGCCGGTGGGACCAGCGGACGCCGGTCGTGATCCATTGCTACGCCGGCATCAGCCGTTCGACGGCCGCCGCCTTCTCCGCCTATTGCGCGATGCGGCCCGATCTCGACGAAGCGACCGTCGCATTCCGGATGCGCCAGCGCTCTCCCGAGGCGACGCCGAATGCGCGCATCGTGCAGATGGCGGATTCGATTCTCCGCCGCGAGGGGCGCATGATCCACGCTGTGGAGCAGATCGGCCGAGGCATCGCCGCCTATGAGGGCACCGTCTTCGCGCTCCATCTCGATGAATAGGCGCATTGCGGAGAAGGCGAGGGAAAAAGCGAAGGCGCCGGCGATCGAGGTCGGGCTCAACGCCGCGATCGTCGCGGTAGAAAAGCTCGCGCCGCTGATCCTCGTCGTGGAGGGCGAGGGAGAGCCGCGCGACAGCTTGCCCTTCGGTCCGTTCGATCCGCTCCGCCACCGCACGCTCGAGATCGGTCTCCGCGCCTGGGTGGAAGCGCAAACGCATCTGAAGCTCGGGTATGTCGAGCAGCTCTACACGTTCGGCGACCGCGGACGCCACGCTCAGCCCGCCGATACCGACCCGCGCGTCATGTCGGTCGGCTACCTGGCGCTGACCCGCCGATCGCCCGAATCCGACGAGGTGCTTGAGCGATCCGCCGCCGGATGGCGTCCATGGTACGAGTTCTTCCCCTGGGAGGATTGGCGGCAGGGGAGGCCCGAGCTGCTAGACCGCTCGATCCTGCCGCTGCTCGAGGAATGGTGCGATCGGCCGGCGGACGCCGACGGGCCTGCCCGGCCGATTCCGCGGCGCGACCGCGTAAAACTTTCCTTCGGAGAAGGCGGGCTGCCGTGGGACGAGGAGCGCGTGCTCGACCGTTTCGAGCTTCTCTATGCGGCGGGCCTTGCGGAGGAGGCGCTGCGCGACGGCCGGCCGGCCGCGCTCGAGCGCGGCAAGCTGCCGCCGCTCGGCGTCCCGATGCGGCACGACCATCGCCGCATCCTGGCGACCGCCATCTCGCGGCTGCGCGGCAAGCTGAAATACCGGCCCGTGGTCTTCGAGCTGATGCCGGAAAGCTTCACGCTGACCGAACTCCAGCGCACCGTCGAGGCGATATCGGGGCGGCATCTCCACAAGCAGAATTTTCGCCGCCTCGTCGAACAGGGACAGCTTGTGGAGCCAACTGGAGGCACCTCGACGGCGACCGGCGGCCGGCCGGCGGCGCTCTTCCGCTTCCGACGCGAGGTGCTGCAGGAGCGGCCGGCGCCCGGCTTTCGCCTCGGCGGGCGTGCATGAGGCGGACGCCGTTCGTCTTTATCCGTCACGGCGAGACCGACTGGAACCGCGCGCTTCGCTTCCAGGGCCAGCGCGACGTCCCGCTCAACGAGCACGGCCGCCGCCAGGCGGCGCGGAACGGCCGGGCCGTCTCCGGCATTCTAGCCGCCGCCGATTGGCGATTGGTCGCGTCGCCGCTTAGGCGTTCGATCGAGACGATGCGGATCGCGCTCGAGGCTGCGGGCCAGCGCGGACGCAGTTTCGCGACCGACCCTGTGCTGATGGAGGTGCGCTACGGGGACTGGGAGGGGCTGACGCTTGACGAAATCGGTTCGCGCCATCCGGGAGCTGCGCAGGCGCGCGAGGCGGACAAATGGGGCTACATCCCGCCCAACGGCGAGAGCTATGCGATGCTTGCCCGGCGGGTCGCCGAATGGCTGAAGACGCTCGACGCGCCGACCTTCGTCGTGGCGCATGGCGGCGTGCTCCGCACGCTTCTCCATCTTCTCGGCGGGCTGCCCGGCCACGACGCGCCGCACCGCATGGTGCCGCAGGACCGTGTAATCCTTTTCACGCGCGATACTGTGCTGACGATCTGAGTTTGACGCTCTTTCGCCGCCCGCCTACACGTGGCGCCGGTCGGGACACCAATGTCGCACAACACCTTCGGCCATCTCTTCCGCGTCACCACCTGGGGCGAGAGCCACGGGGTTGCGATTGGCTGCGTGGTGGACGGCTGCCCGCCCAAGATTCCGCTCGTCGAGGCGGATATCCAGAGTTATCTCGACAAACGTCGGCCTGGCCAGTCACGCTACACCACGCAGCGACAGGAGCCTGACACAGTCAGAATCCTCTCCGGCGTTTTCACCGACGAGACCGCGGGTCAGCAGGTGACGACCGGCACGCCGATCTCCTTGATGATCGAGAATATCGACCAGCGCTCGAAGGACTATTCGGAGGTCAAGGAGCGCTACCGGCCCGGCCACGCGGACTACACCTACGACCAAAAATACGGCATCCGCGACTATCGCGGCGGCGGCCGCTCCTCCGCGCGCGAGACGGCGATGCGCGTCGCCGCGGGCGCCATTGCCCGCAAAATCGTGCCGGGCCTTTCCGTGCGCGGCGCGCTAATCCGCATCGGCGAGATCGAGATCGATCGCACGAACTGGAACTGGACCGAAGTGGACCGGAACGCTTTCTTTTCGCCCGACGCAAAGGCGGCGGAGAAATGGGGGCCGTATCTCGACGAGGTGCGCAAGGCAGGTTCGTCGGTCGGCGCGGTGATCGAGGTCGTCGCGGAGGGCGTGCCGGTAGGGCTCGGCGCGCCGATCTACAGCAAGCTCGACCAGGACATCGCCGCGGGCCTGATGTCGATCAACGCGGTGAAGGGCGTCGAGATCGGCAACGGTTTTGCCGCCGCGCGCATCCGCGGCGAGGAGAACGCAGACGAGATGCGGATGGGGAACGACGGCAAGCCGCTCTTCCTCTCCAACAATGCCGGCGGCATTCTGGGCGGCATCTCGACCGGGCAGCTGGTGGTCGCGCGCTTCGCGGTGAAGCCGACCTCGTCGATCCTGGGCCCCGTGCGTGGCGTGACGCGGTCGGGCGAGGACGTGGACCTTGTGACAAAAGGCCGGCACGATCCCTGCGTCGGAATCCGCGCCGTCCCGGTCGGCGAGGCGATGGTCGCGATCGTGCTCGCCGATCATTATCTCCGCCATCGCGGACAGACCGGCAGCTAGAGAAGACCGAATCCGACTGCTTTGTTCACCGCCGTCGTGAGGACGCTGAGCGCCGCGTTGACGGCCGCCTCGGCGAGGAGCTTCAGCTGGCCCTTCATGCCCGCTGTCACCGCGATCAGCGCGTTCTTTTGCATCTCTACAAGAGTCCGCGTTTCGGTTTCTTTGAGTTTCCCCATAATTTTCTTTTGCTCGATCTCTACAGCGATACGAGCCAACTCCTCAAATTGAGGTTTTACGCTATCCTTGATCTTGGACCATTGCCCTTTGGCGGCGCCTTGCGCCGCATTCGTCATGTCTCCCAGCAGCTTGCCGAATTCGATGCTCGCCATCAGCGTCCTCCCTGTCAAAGCTCAACGTGCGTTTCATGCGCCGCGCTTCTTCGCCCGCTCGAACTGGATCAACGAGACAAATTGGACGTCGATCTGGCGCTGCGCGAGCTGAACGAAGTCGGGCGAGGGTCCGCTCGGCTGCCGCCTGTGCTCGTCCTCGAGAAGCACCATGTTCTGCTGAATCGTTCCGAGGATTGTTAGCGTATCGGCGTTCTTGCCATCGGTATTGTTCGCCTCGGCGCGCACGCGAAGCGTGTGCAGATCGGCGCCGATGTCGGAATAGGTCTTTGCGCTGTTGGCGTAGCGCCTGGCCTGTGAACCGGGCTTCTGCAGTTCCGTGAGAAGGAGCGTAATCTTCTTCTGAGTATCCGCAGCCGACTTGTCGAAGACATCGTCGTAACTGGAGACGAAGCTGACGGTACAGGCAGCTAGCGCCACCGACACGACGAAGACGAATGCGAAGCGGATGCTCCGCACGGCGAAAGCGACTTGGCCCGACATCACCGCCCCCGTTCTTTCACTACTCGTAGACCGGACGCCGATCATAGCCTGCGAAAATGCTTCTGCAACGAAAAGTAGCGAATTGCGTCAACACTTTTTGTGACGGCTGAGTAGTGTGGTCGCTTCATCCGAGTGGTGGCGAAATCGTCGGCGGCTGAGTATTCTCTCCGATGCCGGAAAAAACGCCGGCAAAGGGATCGGGCGGCAGGAGAGTTCGCTTTGCAAGGCAAGCGCCGGCTCGCTGTTTTGGCTGCCCTGATCCTTTTGTCGCGTGCGGCAGAGGCACAGACGTTTGAGGAGCTGGTCGAAGAGGCGCTGAAGCGGCAGCGGGCCGCTGCGGGCGAGGCAGTTCCGGACGAGACAGCTCCCGGCGAAGCCCAACCGCTGCCGCCCGGCGTGGCCGCTCCGATCCTTCCGCCCGAGGGCGTCGCACCTGCCGCTCCTCTGCCGGGGGCTCCGGCCGCGCCTGTTTTCAAACCGGTCGAGCTGGGACCGAAGCCCTACACACCGCCTGTTCTTCCCACGCCACCGGCCGGGACCGCGCCATCCGTGGCCGGATCGGAAGCGGGGCCGGATGGCGGCGCTCCGCCCGCCACCCCCGCTGCGCCCGAGCCGGGCGCTGTCGCGATGCCGCAGGCACCGGACATTGCGCCCGCGGTGACGGTGTTTCCGCCCGGCACGGAACGCCCGCGCGAAAGCCTGCAGGCCGCGGAGGTGAACGCGGCGACGTTCAGCGAGGAAGCGCTGGCGGCGCGCGGAGCCAATCCGCTCATCCTGAAGGCGCAGATTCTGCTCGACCGCGCCGGCGCCTCGCCGGGCGTCATCGACGGCTATGCCGGCGGCAATCTTGCCAAGGCGGTGTCAGCGGTGGAGTCGGTTTTGCGGTTCGAAGCGGACGGAGAGCTCGATCTGGCCGTCTGGAAAGCGCTCCGGGGCGACGAGGCGCAAGACGTGCTCGTGCAGTACACGATCACCGAGCAGGACCTCTCCTATCCCTTCGCGGCGTCGATCCCGGAGGACTACGCCGAGCAGGCGCGTTTGCCGAGCCTTGCCTATGCCAGCCCCGAGGAGATGCTCGGCGAGCGCTTCCACATCGACGTAAGGCTTTTGAAGGCGCTCAACCCGGAGGCCGATTTCAAGCTCGCCGGCTCGACGATCTGGGTTGCTTCGGTCGAGACCCACTCGGTCACGGGCAAGGTTGCAAGCATCGTGGCGGACAAAGCGCGCCGGCAGGTCCGAGGCTACGACGGGCAGAACCGCCTGATCGTCGCCTATCCCGCCACCGTCGGCAGCACGGAGAACCCCTCGCCATCGGGAGACTACCGCATCGAGGCGATCGCTCCCAACCCGGTCTATCACTACCCTGCCAGCGGGCTCACGCTTGCAGGGGATGGCGAGCCGCTCACGCTCCCGCCAGGGCCAAACAGTCCGGTGGGCTCGACATTGATCGGCCTCTCCGGAGCGCATTGCGGCATCCATGGCGCACCCGATCCGACGACGGTCGGCAAAACTGCCCCGATCGGCTGCGTGCGGCTCACCAACTGGGACGCCGAGGAGCTGGCCGGCATGATCGAGCCGGGCGTCGTCGTCTCCTTCGTCGAATGAGCACTCGCCTAGGCTGCTCGGTTTGGGTGCTTGCCGTGCTCGTGGGCGCGCACGCATCTCTCGCTGCAGAGACTGCGAGGCTGCCTCGGCCGCGTCCGATCATCGAGGCGCCGATGGCAGCACCAGAAACAAGGACCGAGATTGAATCCTGGGCGGAAAGCATCGAGGCGCGCTTCCGCGCCGCCGGCGCCGAGGTGGAGGTAGTCCCAGCGGAAGAACTGATGGCGCTGGAGACGCCGGAGGCGCCTGCGGCTACAGAACAGGTGGCGCGCCTCCCGCGTCCGCGCCCCGATCCCGCGAACCTCCTTGCATTGGCAGCGCCCGATGCGGCGGTTGAGGCCGAGACCCCCGCTCCGGTTCCGCGGATCGAAATGCCCGAGGATACCGCCTGCCTCGCGCGGCTCGCCGCGCTCGGCGTGATCTTTACGAAGGAAGAGCCGATCGATGACGGCCTCTGCTGGGTGCAGTACCCGCTGAAGGTGACTTCGCTCGGGTCTGGGGTTGAGATTCTTCCGGAAGCGACCATGACCTGCCGCACAGCCGAAGCGCTGGCGGAGTGGACGAAGGACGTGCTCGTCCCGGTGTCACGCGACAGGCTCGAAGCGACGCCGACCAAGATCGTGCACAGTTCGACCTACATCTGCCGCACCCGCAACGGCGATCCGGACGCCAAGCTCAGCGAGCACGCGTTCGCCAATGCGGTCGACGTCTCCTCGATTGCGTTCGCCGAGCGCGTGCCGTTCAACATCGCAGATTACGAGATGACCTCGGAGGAGGGGCAGTTCGAGGTCGCCATCCGCAAAGGCGCGTGCGAACACTTCGCCACGGTGCTTGGGCCGCGCTCGGACGACGCGCACGCCACGCACTTCCACCTCGACATGATGGAGCGCCGCGGCGGCTATCGGCTGTGCGACCTCGCCGACACGAATTTCGTCGGCGTCGAAGAACCCTGAAAGACGAAGCGGGAATAGCCGACATAGGAAAGCGTCATCGCCGCGAGCGTCGCAAGCACGGCGGCGGCGAGCGGCGGCAGCTCGTCGAATACAATGAGTTCAAGCGCATAGACAAGATAGTTGAAGCAGGCCGTGAGCGCCGCGACGGCCGCGTAGCGGAGCCCTTCGGTCGCCTGGCTTGTGCCTGAAGCGCCGAAGGTTAGCGTGCGGTTGAGCCGCCAGGTGGAGAACGCCGCCACGGAGATCGAGATCAGGCGCGCTGAGAACGGGTCGAGCCCCGCGCCGTGGTGAAGCGCCGCGAGGAGCCCCGCGTCGATGACAAAGCCCGCACCGCCGACGATCGCGAAGCGCAGGAAGCGCTCCGCCTCGGACGACGCGAGCCCGGCCGCCATCTTATTGCGCTCCGAGCGCCGGCACGGTCAGGAAGAGGATGCGCTTCTGCTCGACGCGCGCACGGGCGAGGCTGTCGAGGACGAGGCCGCAGGCGGCGATCACGAACCCGACGATGAAAAGCGCAGACGCTGCCACCGCCAGCCGCTGCTCGCCGATAGCGGGGAGGGCGAGGAAAAGCCCGGCGATCCAGAAGAGCATCGCGACGGCCGAGTAGAAGGCGAAGGGCCGTGTCTCCTTCATCAGCATCGCGAGCGTCTTCAATACGCGCATTCCATCCCCCGCCGCCTTGCGGGCGGGGCCGTCCTGCCGCGGCGCGTCGTTAAGCTCGATCTCGGCGACCGGAACCATCAGCTGCCCGGCGTGGACGCTGAGCTCCGCTTCGATCGCAAAGCCGTTCGAAATGGCCGGAAAGCTCTTCACGAACCGGCGCGTGAACGCGCGATAGCCGGAGAGGACGTCGGCGAAGGAGACGCCGGTGCAACGGCGGTAGAGCCGGTCGAGCAGGCGGCTTCCGATCGCCTCTCCGCCCGGCCCGTCGGCGCGCGTCCCGACCGCCATGTCGGCGCGTTCCGTGATGAGCGCGTTGACGAGCGAGGGCGCGTCCGCGGGATCGTAGGCGCCGCAGCCGTCCGCGAGCACGTAGATGTCGGCCTCGATGTCGGCGAACATGCGCCGCACCACGTTCCCCTTGCCCTGCCGCGCCTCGCGACGGACGTGCGCGCCGGCGCGGGTTGCTTCGCGCGCCGTGTCGTCGGTGGAGTTGTTGTCGAACACGTAGATCTGCGCGCCGGGCAGCGCTTCGGCGAAACCGCGCACCGCGGCGCCGATTGTCGCGGCCTGGTTGTGGGAGGGGAGGAGGACGGCGATGTTGAAGCCGTCCTCGACTGCGATGGTGCTCATGATCGATCCGCGCGTGTTCGGTCCGTAACGCGTAGCGCATGATCGGTTAACGGGCGGTAAGACTTTGGGCGGTCGGGAACCGCCCGTTCATCTTTGCCGCCTATTCACCACCGGAACGCCCTTTCGCAGCCTGGGTTCAAAAGCGACATCGCGTGAAGGCATCAACTGACATTGCAGTAGGCGACGGCATTCCCGCCGCCGCGCCGAGAGCCGCGGCCGCCGAGCCGGCGCTCGTCACGATCCTTTTCATCTTCTGGGGCGCGTTCGCGGCGGCGGTTGGCGTCACCGTCGCGCTGAACCCGGACCTCTTCGTGCGGCAGGACCCGGACAGCCTGATGCGGCTCGTCCAGGTCCGCGATTTTCTGGCGGGGCAGGGCTGGTTCGACCTCATGCAATACCGCATGGACCCGCCCGACGGCGCGCTCATGCACTGGTCGCACCTGATCGACGCGCCGATCGCCGCGCTGATCCGCGTCGGCGATATCTTCGGGATGGGCGAGCCCTTCGCGCTCGCCGCTTGGCCGCTGCTTCTGCTGCTTGGCCTGATGGCGGGCGTCATGTTCAGCGCGACGGCGCTTGCCGGGCGCGCTGCGGCAGTGCCGGCACTGATCCTCTCGCTCGTGTTCCTCGATCCGCTGCTGTTCTTCCTGCCGAACGACATCGACCATCACAACGCGCAATACGCGCTGACGGCGCTGATGCTGGCGGCGGCGCTCCGACTCGATGAGCGTCCTAGCTTTGGCGCGGCGCTCGGCGGGGGCGCGGCGCTGATGCTCGCGATCGGCATGGAAATGCTGCCCTATGTCGCGATTTTTGGTGCGGTCGTTGCGCTCCGTTGGGCACTGAAGACGCTGGACGGCTGGCCGGCGACGCTCTTCGGCGTCGCTTTTGGCGGCGGGCCGGCACTGCTCTACCTCGCGACCGGGTCGGCGGACGCGCCACTCGCCTGCGATTCGCTTTCCTGGGCCTTCGCGCTTCCCGCAGCAATCGCTGGATTCGGCTTCGCCGCGCTTGCGCTCGCCTTGCCCGACGGTTCGAGAACCACGGTTCGCCTTGCCGGTCTTGCTCTTCTCGGCGCCATGACGCTCACCGCCTTCATGCTCGGCACGCCGGAGTGTCTCTCCGGCCCCTATGGGATGCTCTCGCCCGAGCTGAAGGCGATCTGGCTCGATACCGTCACCGAGGCGCAGCCGATCTATGACTACGCGGCGCGGCGGCCCGTCGCCGCCATCGCCACGCTCGGCGCGCCCGTCGTGGCGCTTGCCGTCGCGCTCTGCCGGGTGTCGCTGGGCGCGCGCGAGCAACGGCTCGCCTGGGCGGTCCCGCTCGCACTCCTCGGAATCGCGCTTGCCCTCGGTTTCTACCAAGTGCGCACGCTTCCCTACGCCAACGTCGCCGCCATTGCCGTGCTCGGCGCGTGGCTCGCCGAGCTTGCCGCGCGACATGGCGTCACCTCGCCCATGTCGAAGGCCGCGCTGCCGGTCGTCGCCGGCTTCCTCGTCGCGTGTCCGCTCGTGCATCTCGCGCTCGGATGGGCGGCCGTCGAGGCGCTGTCGCTTGCGACCGGCGGACGCGTCGCGCCGCCGGAGAATCCCGCGCCGCTGCACGAAGCGACCGGGGGACTGTCGAACGCTGAGAAGGAATGCCTCGATCCGGAAAGCGCGGCGCTCTTTCAGCGCGTGCCGGAAGGGCAGGTGCTCGCGCCGCTCTTCTACGGTCCTGCCGTGCTGATGCTCTCTCCGCACAGCGTGGTCGCCGGGCCCTACCACCGCGCCGGCCGCGCCATCCTCGACACGATCCACGCCACGCATCGTCCGCCGGCCGAGGCGCGCAAAATCATCGAACGCCGCGGCGTCGACTACTTGGCCATCTGCTCCACCTCGCGCGAATCCGCGATCGCGGCAAAGAAGGCGCCCGACGGGCTCCTCGCCGCGCTTTTGTCCGGAACAGCGCCGGCCTGGCTTACGCCGGTGGCCGCCGAGGGCGAAACGATGCTTCGGCTCTGGCGGGTCACGGATTTGCGCGGGCCGCAGACTTAAGCCGGCGGCGGCATCGTGCTACAAAAGCGCATGTTTCGGCTCTTCTTGATTCTGGTGCTCTTCGCCACGCTACCGGCGGCGGCGCAGGAGCGACCGGCCAAGCAGCTTTTCGGCGCCGCCCCGTTGCCGGCAGATCTGCCACCACAGCCGATCGGCTTCTACAGCCGCGGCTGCATGGCGGGCGCCGTGCAGCTTCCGCCCGACGGCGTGCACTGGCAGGCGATGCGCCTGTCGCGCAATCGCCAGTGGGGCCTGCCGATCCTCGTCGACTTCATCGTGAATCTGGCGCGCGACGCCGCTGCCGAGGACGGCTGGCCGGGCCTCCTCGTTGGCGACATGCAGCAGCCGCGCGGCGGCCCGATGGCGACCGGCCACGCCTCGCATCAGGTCGGGCTCGACGCCGACATCTGGCTGAATCCGATGCCGGCTCGGCGGCTGACCGAGAAGGAACGCGAAGACACTTCCGCGATTGCGGTGGTCGAGCCGGGGCCGCACCAGGTCCATCGCGACATCTGGACTCCGGCGCACGGGCGGCTGATCCGGCGCGCCGCGCTCGACCCGCGCGTCGAGCGCATTTTCGTCGCGCCGGGAATAAAGAAGGCGCTTTGCGCAGAGGTCGGATCGGACCGCGCGTGGCTGCGCAAAGTGCGCCCCTATTACGGCCACAACTACCATTTCCACGTGCGGCTCTCATGCCCGCCGGGCACGCCCTGCCGCAAGCAGTCGCCGCCCCCCGCGGGCGACGGCTGCGGCGCCGACCTCGACTGGTGGTTCACGGCGGAGCCCTACAAGCCGTCTCCGCCGCCGGAGAAGCCGCCGAAGGAGATCATGCTCTCCGACCTGCCGTCGGCCTGCCGCAACGTGCTGCTCGCGCCCGCGCAATCGGGCGCCATGACCATGGTGCAGGCGTTCGCCGCCGCGGCTGGGAAGCCCGTCCCCGCCACGCCGGCGATCGAGGCGATCGAGCAGGTCGCGGCGCCTGCCGCGC
>JBOHKB010000245.1:0-3658 GCA_050728815.1 Propylenella sp. | reverse complement strand
GCGCCGCGTAGCGGCACGACGATGCTCGGAGACGCCGTCTCCCGCTCCTTCCACGCCGTTTGGCCGGAGGAGATCTTTCACCGCGATCACGCCGGTCCCCAGATCGACTTCAGAGCGTCGGAAGATGTAAAACAGCGCCTGAACTTCTTCAACTTCCGGCACGAACTCTTCCAGCAAGCGCCATCATTGGCGTTCCCTTCAGGTGACAATCAGTCCATGATATTCGACGCTTATTTGGACTATGTTGTGTCATCAGAAAAATCCGAACGCTATCTTTTCGACATAAAATATACATCCTGGCACCACCTCAATCGCTACTGGAGCCAGCCATTTCAACGGCCGCATCTGCTCGATCGCGCAATCCACCTGGGATTCCGAATCGTGCATCTCAAACGCAGGAATTTGTTGGCTCTTTATTGCTCTCACCGTCTTGCCGAGGCGACGAACGTGTGGCGCACGGTCGAGCCGGCTCCATTGCAACGGCAGGCACTGACGGTCGATACGTCGCATTGCCTGCGCACCCTGGTGGATTTGCGCGCCACTGAGCACTTGTTCGATCGATGGCTGTCGCGCTACCCGCACGGCGAATTGCGCTACGAAAGCCTCCTGTCGGGCGACACCTTTTCCAAGGAGGTGGAGGACATGTTCAGGCAGATCTATAGAGCTCGGCCCGTCGCGGCTCTCTTCACCGTTTACCGGAAGATCACTCCATCGCTACGCGACGTGGTCGTGAACCGCAACGAAGTGCTGTCGGCTTTGCGGGGGACGGATTTTCAAAGCATGGCCGAGGAGGCGCTCGGCTAGCTGCTGGGTGCGGTGGTTCGCGTCACTCATCGAAGAACGAACCCCATCGGAGCAGGGTCGCTTCGATGTCCTCCCGCAGCTCGCTGTAGTTGGCGATCGCCTGGTCCAGTGTGTCGACGCCTGTCTTTGCCGACCAGACCATCATTTTCTTCCCAGCATCGAGGCCAAGGAACTCGGCTGCGCGGGTGCCGGCGCTCGGTGGATCCGGAGCCACATCCTCGTAGTACATCTCCAGAACGTCGTGATCCTTGAACAGCGCGTCATGTTCGACCTGCATGGCTTCCATTTGGGAGAAGTCCTGCAGGCATTCCACGATATCCAAAGCAATGCGCGGTTGCGGGCTGCGCCGAGCCTCGTGTGCATCGACCCACCAAACGCCCGTCGCGCGAGCGCGCTTCTCGGAGAGGAGCCGTCGAAGCAGGTTGCGCCGCTTCAGGTGGATCACGCGAAGGCTTCTAGCGCTGGCCAGATAGTCGCGGAGCCCTTCGGCGCAGTTTGTGTGCGAATAAAGCACCTTGGAGCCAACGGCGCGATAGCCGCTTTCGGCGGCCCGCTCGACAAGACGAGCGAGAAAGCGAGCAGGATCCGACGCGCGCAGATCGGCGGCCTTCACCTCCTCTGGCGCCCATCTCATCTGCTCAGGGAATGTGCTCGATGCGAGGAAATCGGGATTGAACAGCTCACCGCAATAGACGGCGTCGGGATGGGATCCGATCAGGCCGCCTAGCAGGCTCGTGCCGGTCCGCTCGGCGCCGACCAGCACGAAATGCGCTACACTATCCGACATGGAGCGGAAGTCTGCGCTGCGCTGCCAAGGGCCGTCATGAATAGACGGTGCGCTTGACGCTGTCGCTGGCGTCCCGCGGCATCGAAGTGAGACAGAACGTCATCATCAGCTGAGCCCCGGAAGTCACACGGAGCACCGCATGCTCGTGCTGGGGATCGGCCGCTGCGGTCATCAGCCGGCCACGCTTCGGCTTGACCGCGATGTCGAGCGCCGGGAAGTACGACTCTCCGCCCTCGAAATCCTGGTTCAGGCGGATGCCGCCGGCATACCCGAACGGTCCCGACCCGTTGACGCTGCCCAAGGCGCGGGCGGGCGGCGGAATGAACCGCCCCGCCGGCACTTCGACGATCCGCGAGCGAACCGGGTAGATCGGCCCGTCGATGCCGTAAAAGTCGCGGGTAAGCGTGGCGGCGCGCTCCAAGGCGTCGGCGATGGTGCGGCCGGCGCTGGGGTCCGCCGCCGCGATTTCATCCAGCCATAGGAACAGGTTGCCGCGGGGCGCGCTCCCATTGAACAAGCGGCCTGCGAGACTGCGAAAAGTCTTCGCGAGCGTCTTGCACTGATCGCGGCCGAGCAAGCCATCCGCGACGAGGAAGTCGCACGCTTCCGCGTCCTCGGCGGCGCTGACGACATACGTCACCGACCCATCGAGCAGCCTGCCGTCGCGGCCGATGCGCGAATGTGGCGGCTGGTCGTCCCGGCTGAGATCAATGTCCGCGCCCTCCGCGGCGCTCGGCTCCGTCGCCGCAACGTGAAGGGTTTGCGGACCGGCTCGGCCCGGAAGCCGATCGAGGATCGTTGTTGGCACTGACGGCTGCGCATCGCGCGCCGAGACGGCGCGACTGAGTCCAGCGCTTTCCGGCGTTTGTTCTGGCGGTAGCCGCAGATTCGGCTGCGCGGCTTTGCGTCGGCCGGGCTGGCCCGCCTGGTGCAACGACATGGCGAGAAAGCCCTGCATGTTGACAGGCGCCGCCGTGATCCAGGGCAAGGCGAGGCGGGCGCGGCCGGACTCCGTCAACTCCGGCGACGGCGCCGAAGATCGGCCAGCAAGCGGCAACGGAACGCCCACCACCCGCTTACCGCCCGCCTTCAGGCGGTTCAGGAACTCCCACTCGACGATCGGGGCGAGGCCCATCTCCTCGGCGAAGCCGCCCGCCTGGAGAAAGCTTTCCTTGCGCACGAGCATCAGCCTGGCGCCGTAGACGTTCTCGCTGGCTGATAGCTCCGCCGGGCCGGCGAAGACGGCGATCGCGCGTGGCTTGCCCGTGGCATCGACCTCTTCGTAGCCGCAAACGACCGCGTCGGCGCCCGTATTCTCCAAGGCCGTCAGCATCGCCGTCAGCGCCCCCTCGTGGGGAACGACGGAGGTGTGACAGAAGAGAAGGCGCTCACCGGTCGCCGAACGGGCGAGCCCGTTCAGGGCGGCTCCGCCGACGCTGTCGGCGAGCGGCACCGGAGGACCTCGCAGAGCGAGCCGGGTGGCCGCCGCTTCGCTGAGCAGGTCGGCCGCGGCGACGATCTCCACGCCGTCCCGCGCCCAGCCCCAAAGGAGCCGCGCCAACGGACCCTCCAGGTCCAGCGGGTCGGCCCCGTGCACGATGACCGTCGCCTCGCTTGTCGCCGGCGAAGCGCCGCCGCGCAACGACCTCGCGTCGTTCACCAGGCGCCCATGCAGCGCGAGGAGATCGATCTCCGCGAGGGTAGGATCGAAACGCGCCTGCGCCGGGACGAACCCGTTCGTTAGCGCGTCGATGATCCTCGCCGCGTACGCTTCCGCGCCGCCATGCACCAGCACTCGCTCCCGGTCCTCCTCCCTTATCATCTCGGGAATGCCGCCTATTGCGGACGCAATGAAGGGAATCCCGTTCTCCAGGCATTCGTACACGGTGTAGGGCAGGTTGTCCGCCCGCGAAGGCAGAACCGCGAGGCAATCCTCCGTCCGCAGCAGGTCCACGGCATCGTGGCTTGCATAGTTTGCCACGTGCGTCGTTTTGCACGCCCAGTTCGCGATGCGGGCCGTCAACTGGCCCGCCATCTCCCCTTCGGCGCGTCCCAAGAGAACGACTT
>JBOHKB010000244.1:0-18975 GCA_050728815.1 Propylenella sp. | reverse complement strand
CCTCAACCTCCTGCGAGGTCGAGACGATCTTGCCGGGGTGGACGTTCTTCTTCGTCCAGCTCATCTCGGAGACGTGGATCAGACCCTCGATGCCGGGCTCCAACTCCACGAACGCGCCGTAATCAGTGATGTTGGTGACGCGGCCGGTGAAGCGGGCGCCGATCGGGTATTTGGCCTCAATGCCCTCCCAAGGATCCGTCTCCAGCTGCTTCATGCCGAGCGAGATGCGGAACGTCTCCGGATTGATGCGGATGATCTGCACCTTCACCGTTTCGCCGATATTGAGGATTTCGGACGGATGGTTGACGCGACGCCACGCCATGTCGGTGACGTGAAGCAGGCCGTCGATGCCGCCGAGGTCGACGAAGGCGCCGTACTCGGTGATGTTCTTCACCACGCCGTCCACGACCTGGCCTTCCGACAGGCGCTGCACCAGCTCGGAGCGCTGCTCGGCGAGCGTGTCCTCCAGCACCGAGCGGCGCGAGACAACAATGTTGCCGCGCCGTTTGTCCATCTTGAGGATGCGGAAGGGCTGCGGCGAATTCATCAGCGGGCCGACATCGCGCACCGGGCGCACGTCCACCTGGCTGCGCGGCAGGAAAGCGACGGCGCCGTCGAGATCGACGGTGAAGCCGCCCTTCACCTGGTTGAAGATCTGACCGGTGACGGTCTCGTTCTTCTCAAAACTCACTTCGAGCCGGACCCAGCTCTCTTCGCGGCGCGCCTTCTCCCGCGACAGCATCGCTTCGCCGAGGGCGTTCTCCACCCGCTCGAGATAGACTTCCACCTCGTCGCCCGGCTTCAGCTCCCCGTCGCGGCCACGAAAGCCGAACTCCTTGAGGGGCACGCGACCCTCGACCTTGAGGCCGACATCGACGACGGCGACATCCTTCTCGATTGCGACGACCTTGCCCTTGACCACCGATCCCTCGGCAAGGTCGCTCTTGGCAAAGGACTCTTCCAGGAGAGCGGCGAAATCCTCCCTCGTTGGCTGCGGTTCGACTGCTTGCATCAATACTCCTTTGTGGGCGGCGACTTCACTTCGTCGCTCGCCCGGCGCCGGGCCGGTTGGCATTGCACTTGCCGCCTTCTGCCTCCCCGCCTCCAGCGAAGCGGGCTCGGCGCATCGAAGCCGAAGGCGACGATCTTGTTCCGTGAACGGCGCGGCCAAACGATAAATGGGCACACCCGATCGGGGCGCGCCTTCTCATCGGCTCGCAATTGCGCGGCTCACATAGTCCACGGCCGCACGGAACGCGGCCTCTATATCCAAATCGCTCGTGTCGAGCAAGTAAGCGTCCGCCGCCGGGCGGAGCGGAGAATCGGTGCGCGCCGTGTCGCGGGCGTCGCGGCGCGCCAGGTCCTCAAGCACCTCCGCCTCGCTGATGTGGCCGCCCGCCTCGTTCATCTCAAGCGCACGGCGGCGGGCGCGCACTTTAGGCGTGGCGGTTACATAGAGCTTGGCCGGCGCGTCGGGGAGCACGATCGTCCCAATGTCGCGGCCGTCGAGCACGGCACCCGGCGGCGCGGTCGCGAAGGCGCGCTGCTTCTTGCGGAGCGCTTCCCTGAGGCGCGGCAGGACAGCGACGCGCGACGCCGCCTCGCCGATCTCGTGCTGCGAAAGCCGCTCTGCGTCGAGGCGAGACAGGTCGAGCGCTTCGGCGGCAGCAACGGCGGCGTCGGCGTCGTCGAGATCACTTCCATCCGAGAGAAGCCGGTCGGCGATGGCGCGATAGGTGAGGCCGGTGTCGAGATGGCGGAGGCCGAAATGGTCGGCGAGGCGGCGAGCGAGCGTTCCCTTGCCGCTGGCGGCCGGGCCGTCGATGGCGATGACGAGAGCCGGTTGCGTCACGCCGCTTCGGCGCCGTCCGTGAAGGCCGCGCCGAGTCCGGTCAGCAGCTCCACGAAGCTCGGGAAGGACGTGCCGATGATGGCGGCGTCATCCACAGTGATGGTGCGCTCAGCCGCAAGCCCCATCACCAGGAAACTCATGGCGATGCGGTGGTCGAGATGTGTCGCGACCGAGCCGCCGCCCCTGACGCGGCCCCCTTTCACGGCAAGGCTCGACTCGCCTTCCCGGCACGCGACGCCGTTCGCCTCGAGCCCGCGCGCCACCGCCGCAAGGCGATCGGATTCCTTGACCCTCAGCTCGGCGAGCCCCTCCATCAGAGTCTCGCCCTCGGCGAACGAGGCTGCGACCGCAAGCACCGGATATTCGTCGATCATCGACGGCGCGCGCTCGGGTGGAACCTTTACGCACTTCAGACGCGAAGCGCGCACGCGCACGTCGCCGATCGTCTCGCCGCCGGAGAGGCGCTCCTTCTCGATCGTGAGATCGGCGCCCATCTCCCTCAGCGTGGCGATCAGTCCGGTCCGCGACGGGTTGAGGAGCACGTCCTTCACGATCAGGTCGGAACCCTCGACCAGCAGCCCGGCGACGATCAGGAACGCGGCCGAACTCGGGTCGGCCGGAACGGTGATCGCTTGCGGCTTCAGCTCCGGCCGCCCGACCAGGCGGATGATCGTGGCGCCGTCGGCGGCGGGCTCGGTCGTAAGGTCGGCGCCAAATCCCTTCAGCATGCGCTCGGTGTGATCGCGCGTCGCCACCGGCTCGATGACGGTCGTTACGCCCTCGATGTTGAGGCCGGCAAGCAGGACCGCAGACTTCACCTGAGCGGATGGCAAAGGCACGCGATATTCGATCGGCGCCATCGGGTCGGCGCCACGGATCGTGAGCGGCAGCCGATCGCCGGAGCGCGCGACGACCTCCGCGCCCATCTCGCGGAGCGGATCGAGCACGCGCCCCATCGGGCGGCGCGACAGCGAGGGATCGCCGACGAAGGTGGTGGCGAAGGAGTGCGCGCCGGCGATGCCGATCGCGAGCCTCACCCCGGTTCCGGCATTGCCGAAATCGATCACGCCTTCGGGCTCCAAAAGCCCCCCAGTGCCGAGCCCGCTCACGCGCCACTCGCCGCCTGTCCGCTCGAGCTTCGCGCCGAAGGCGCGCATGGCAGCGGCCGTCGCCAGCACGTCGGCGGATTCGAGCAGGCCGGCGATCCGGGTCTCGCCGATCGTGAGCGCCCCCAGCATCAGCGCGCGGTGCGATATCGACTTGTCGCCGGGCACGGCGACGCGCCCGCGAAGCGGACCGGAGGGATGCGCGCTCAGCGGCTTGGCGAAGGCGTGACTCATGGCGGACACAGGGATCGGAACCGCGGCGGGAACGGCGCGGTTGGTAGCACAGGGGTCCAGCGAGGTCACGCCTTCGCGGGGCCGGAAACCGGGTCCCTCGGCAATACTCCAGAAGTGTTTGACAGCGGTGAGGCTCGTGGCTAGGCACGCGGCGCAAGCCAACTAGAGGCCAAGGAAACGTGGCGAAACCAGAACTCGGCACGAAGCGGACCTGCCCGTCGTGCGGCAGGAAGTACTACGACCTCAATCGCGATCCGATCGTCTGCCCGAACTGCGGGGCCGTTTTCGTGATCGCCGCGCCGCTCCGCCCCGAGCGGCCGCCGCCCGAGCCGAAGGTGGAGGTGCGGGAAGAGCCGGTGGTGGTCGAGCGCGAAGAAGGTGTCGTGTCGCTCGAGGAAGCGGAGGAGCCAGCCCAACCGGATGTCGGACCAGAACTAGAGCCCGAGGAGGCGGAGGCCGCCATTCCCGACGTGGAGGTGGAGGAGGCGGAAATCGAAAACACCGCCGCCGACGACACCTTCCTGGAAGAGGACGAGGAAGAGGGCGACGACGTCTCCGGCCTGCTCGACGTCGACGCCGAAGAAGAGGAAGAGCGCTAGGCTTGCCGGAGCTACGCTGGCGTGCCTTGCAATTCGGTGCGCCGACGAATAGGTAACGCGCGGCCTGCGGCCCCCAAACCGCGGGCGCAGGTTGGGGCCGTAGCTCAGTTGGGAGAGCGCTTGAATGGCATTCAAGAGGTCGGCAGTTCGATCCTGCTCGGCTCCACCACCCTACGCCTTCGGCTTCGGGCGCGCGAACTTGAGCGCTACTTCAAATCTGGCTCAGGCAAAGCGGTCGCTTCGAGGCGTTTCAGTGAAAAACCGCAAGTCGTAGGTTGCCCCTCCTTGGCTTGAACCTCCCCTTCCCTCGCCCCATATTTTCCCGCAACCGGCCGGATGCCTCTTCAGGGTCCGGCAAGGCGAAGTCGCTTGAACGATGAGGACTTTGCAGCAGATGCCGCGCGCGCCGCTTTTCTCCAGCCCATTGCTCCTCGGCTTCGAGGACATCGAACGGCTGCTCGAGCGCGTCTCGAAGACCGGCGACGGCTATCCGCCATACAACATCGAGCGGATCGCCACCATCGACGGTGAGCCGGCACCCCTTCGCATCACTCTGGCGGTCGCCGGGTTCGGCGATAACGAAATCGAAGTGACTGTGGAGGATAATGAGCTTACCGTCAGCGGGCGGCAGGCGGACGACGCAGGCCGGGACTATTTGCACCGCGGGATCGCGGCGCGTCAGTTCCAGCGGAAGTTCGTCCTGGCGGATGGCATGGAGGTTGCAGGAGCGGAACTGAAGGACGGGCTGCTTTCGATTGATCTCGTCAGGCTGGAGCCAGAGCGCAAGGTCAAGCGTATCCCCATTAAGTCCAGCGGCTGAGACGTTGGAGAAGAACCATGACCCATCACGAAACCGTCAAGACCATGCCGCAGGATCAGTTCGCCGCGCTCGGCGGCGGCGAGATCGCTTATCTCAGGCCCGTTCGATCCGAGGACGTGCACACGCTCTTTCCGCAGGCGCCGCAGCTTGCGCCGGGCGTTGCCCTCTGGGCGCTGCTTTCGGCCGCCGGCCAGCCAATCATGCTGACCGACTCCAGGGCGGCGGCGATTGCCGGTGCGCGCGAGAACGACCTGGAGACGGTAAGCGTACACTGATACTGCACACGCGAGGAATTCGTTGAGAACGGGGCCTGCGCGGCCCCGTTTCTTTCGCGCAAGTCTCTCAGGCCGCGTGCGACGCCTCCGCAGGCGCGGTCAGCACCGCGTAGAGCTCCTTCGCGTCGGCGGCGACGCGCAGCCGCTGCGCCACCTGTGGGTCGCGCAGCACGCGCGCGATGCGGGCGAGCGCCTTCAGGTGGTCGGCGCCGGCGCCCTCAGGCGCGAGCAGAGCGAACACTAGGTCCACAGGCTGGTCATCAAGCGAATCGAAATCGATCGGGTGCGAGAGCCGCGCAAACACCCCGACCAGCGTGTCGAGGTTGCGAAGCTTGCCATGCGGGATCGCTACCCCCTGGCCGACGCCGGTCGAACCGAGCCGCTCGCGTTGCAGGATCGTCTCCAGGACCTCGCGCTCGCCGAGTCCGGTCTGCCGCGCCGCCGCGGCGCACACTTCGTGCAGCGCCTGCTTCTTCGACTGGGCGCCGAGCGACGGAAGGACGGCTTCCGGCTTCAAGAGGTCGCTAAGGTCCATTGGGACACCATTGAAAATGGGCGCGAGAGCGCGGGCTTCGGCGTTAGTGGTCCTTGAGGCGCCGCGTGTAACGCCTGAGCTGCTTGTCCAGCCGTTCCGCCGCCTGCTCAAAGCTCAAATATGCGTCGGCGTCGGAACCGCTCGCCTCGAAGACTTTCCCAGTATCGATGTGAAGCACGAGGTCGGTCTCGAAAAGTCGGCCATTTTTCGCCACTGCAACCTGCCCGGAATAACCCCGATCGAAATATTTGCGGACCATCTCGGTCACGGTTGCGTCGATGCGAGAGCGGAGGGCCTGGCCGATGTCGACATTCTTGCCGGCTATCCTCAGAACCATGGTTGACTTCCGATGGTCGGGCCGTTCCGCGCGGCGGACCTGTACGCGCCTCGCCCGGAGGTGTCAAACTCATTCGGGCTGAACGGCGGACTTACGGGGCTAGGACGCGGCCCTAAGCCGCTTCTCGCGGCGGCGTTCGACCGAGGAACCGATTCGCATGAGCTCGCGGTACTTCGCGACCGTACGCCGCGCGATCTCCACGCCTTCGTGCGAGAGCACTGCCACGATCGCATCGTCGGAAAGGATCGCATGGGGCGGCTCCTCCGTGATCAGCTTGCGGATGCGATGTTTGACCGCTTCCGTAGAATGCGCTTCCCCGCCCGCGGTTGCAGGAATTGCACCGGTGAAGAAATAGCGGAACTCGAAGATGCCGCGCGGCGTGGCGATCGTCTTGTTGGCGGCGGCGCGGCTCACTGTCGATTCGTGTATGCCGAGCGCATCGGCGACCATGCGCAGGTTGAGCGGCCTCAGGTGCGCGACGCCTTCGACCAGAAAGCCATCCTGGCGGCGGACGATCTCCGAGGCGACGCGGAGCACGGTGCGCGCCCGCTGGTCGAGGCTCTTCTTCAGCCACTTCGCCTTGTCGCGGCACTCGTCCATGTAAGCGCGATCCGCGCCAGCGGTGCGCGCCGAGACGCGCGCGTAATAAGCATTGCTGACGATGAGGCGCGGCAGCACTTCGTCGTTCAGCTCGACGATCCAGTCGCCGCCCGGACCGGCGCGGACGAACACGTCCGGGACCAGCGTGCGGACCGGCTCGTGCGCGAAGACGAGCCCGGGTTTCGGGTCGAGTGTGCGAAGCTCGGCGATCAATTCGTCAAGCCCGGCGCGGCCGACGCCGCACAGTGCGGCGAGGCTCGCGGTCTGGCCGCTCGCCAGCCGGTCGAGATTGGCGAGCAGCGTGCGCATCGGCTGATCCAGCCGGCCGCGCTCGGCAAGCTGCAGCTCCAGGCACTCGGCGAGTGAGCGGGCGAAGATGCCGCTTGGCGCGAAGTCCTGGCAGATGCGGAGCACACGTTCGACCGTCTCCGGTCGCGCGCCGAGATTGTGGGCGATGTCGTCTGGCTGAGACGTGAGATAGCCCGCTTCGTCGAGCGAGGCGAAGAGCGCAAGCGCGATCGCGCGATCGGCAGAGGCGGAGAACACTGCGTCGATCTTGCGCTCGATCAGCTCGGCCAGGCTCTCGTTCGCCGGCAGCGTCTGGTCGATTCCGAGATCGTCAAGCGGAGCCGGGCGGCCCGAGCGGCCACCGAGAGAGGGCGTCCAACCGGTATCGGCGCCGACCTGCTCGGGATAGAGGTCAGCCGGCTCGGCGTCGACCGCGTCGGCAGCCGCCTCCGCGCCGTCCTCCGAAGCGGGGGCTGCCGCCGCCTCTTCGGGCACCGATTCCGCGCTCGCGGGCTCGCCGCCCTCCTCCAGCTCCAGGAGCGGATTCTGCTCGAGCTCGGCGGCGACGAAGCGCTCCAGCTCCAGCCCCGACATCTGAAGCAGGCGGATCGCCTGCATCAGCTGCGGCGTGATGACGAGCGACTGGACCTGCCTGCCCTGGAGCCTGACCGAAAGCGCCATAACGCTGCCCCGCCCGACGGGCCGCAGGCTTCCCCGGCCTGTTCACAAGCCCGTCATGTTGCGGCGCAACTTAACCCGCTCCCAGGCGGAGTCAAAGCCTGAAACGCTCGCCAAGATAAACGCGGCGAACGTCGGGGTTGGCGACGATTTCGTCGGGGCGGCCTTCGGCCAGCACCCTGCCGGAATTGAGGATGTAGGCGCGGTCGATCAGCCCGAGCGTTTCCCGCACGTTGTGGTCCGTGATGAGCACGCCGATGCCGCGGCCGGTCAGATGCCTGACCATCGCCTGGATATCGCCGACCGCGATCGGGTCGATGCCGGCGAACGGCTCGTCGAGCAGCATGAAAGCCGGCTTGGTGGCGAGCGCGCGGGCGATCTCGCAGCGCCGGCGCTCGCCGCCGGAGAGCGAAATGGCCGGCGCCTTCCTGAGATGAGCGATGTGGAACTCTTCAAGGAGCGCCGTCAGGTCGGCTTCGCGTATCTTGCGGTCGCGCTCGACGACTTCGAGCACGGCGCGGATGTTGTCCTCAACAGAGAGGCCGCGGAAGATCGACGCCTCCTGCGGCAGGTAACCGACGCCGAGCCGGGCGCGCTGATACATCGGAAGATGCGTCACGTCGTGACCGTCGATCTCGATCGATCCGCGATTGGCGCGGATGAGACCGGTGATCATGTAGAAGACGGTCGTCTTGCCTGCCCCGTTCGGCCCGAGCAGCCCGACCGCCTCGCCGCGAGCGAGGCTGAGCGACACGTCCTCGACCACCACGCGTCCCTTGAAGGCGCGGCGGAGGCCGCGCGCCGCAAGCCATCCCTCGCCGCTGGCCGCCGGTTCGGCGGACGGCTCCGCACCGGCGTCCCCGTCGCCGCCGCTCCTTGCCCAGTGGGCGCGGCGGCCAAGCTCCGGCAGCGGCCACGTGGAACGCTCGACCTTTTCGATGCGGTTCAACGGCGTCTCCCCCGCACCGGCATCATTGCGGCTTGCCGGCGCCGGAGGGCGTGATCAGCGTCTGCACACGGCCGCCCTCGATGCGGCCTTGCTTCGTCGCGAGGTTGACGATGAGCCGCTCTCCGCGCACGACGTTCTCACCCTCCGTCAGCACGACGTTGCCGCTCATCGTGATGATATCGCTGGCCATATCGAGGACGGCGCTGTCGCCGCTCGCCGTGCGGTCGCCGGAGCGAACCATCACTCCTGGTCCCGCTTCGATGCGCGACACCTCCGAGCCCGGGACTCCCGCGGCGGTCGCCTCGCCTTGATAGAAGACGCGGAGCGCCGGCGCCTCGAGAAGCGTCTCGCCCTGACGCACACGAACCTTGCCGCTGTAGATCGCCACCTTCTCTTCGTCACGCACCTCGAGCTGGTCGGCCTCGATCTGGATCGGTGCGTCGGAATCCGTGTCGAAGCCGGAGAAGGCGGCCGCGAAATCCTGCGCGCGGACGGGGCCCGCCGGAGCGAGCACAAGCGCGAGCGCTGCAAACGCCGCTGCGGAGACGCGCCTCATTCAGCGCGCTCCGCCGGAAGGTTCTGCGTCGCCTTGCGCTTCGGCGGCATCACGATAGTGCGCACGCCGCCCTCGAAGAGGACGCGCTTCCCCCCGTCGGTCGCGAAGAAGCGCTGACCGGTGACCTCGCTGTCGGCATAGATCACCGTGACGGGGTGCGCGGACTGCATGGTGCCGCCGAGAAAATCGATGTCGGCGTCGGTCATGCGGAGCGCGTAACCTCCGGCGCTGTCGACAGAGACGTTGCCTTCGAGCCGCAGCCTCCTCCCTTCGTGGTCGTAGAGCCCAGCGCCGGCAACGATCGTGGTGACGCCCTGCTCGGCGATGCCGATCGACGCCTTGATCGCCTCCAGACGTACCTCGTTCGGATTGGCGAGCGACTGGATCGCTCGCTCTGCTGCGACCGAGTACTCGCGCCGCTCGCCGTCGAAGCCGGTGAGGTTCGGATGCTCCATGATGACGGCGTTGGGCGTGATGCTGAGGCGCGCATTGGAGAGGTCGAGCGCAATCGGGAGGCCGAGGCGCGTCAGCACAAAAAGCGCCGCGATCGTCGCCACGCCAGCTGCCGGCAGCAGGATACGGAGCAGGCGGACGTTGCGGCTGTGACGCCGCGCCGCGCGAAACGCCTTGCGCCGCGCCGAAGCAGGAAGGCGCGCTTCCCTACCCTTAAAGGACGCGGAAATGCTCATCTCACCGATCCGTCGGCCAGCGAGCCCGGAGAGTGTGGTGATTTGCGGGCATCCCGCAAGCCCGGCCGCCGGGCCCGGTAAAGCAGACCTCAGCGGACCCGGCCTCAGGAATGGGCGAAAATGTCCTCGTCCTGCCAGCCAAGCAGGTCGAGATCGGCGCGCACCGGCACGAAGCGGAAGCATGCTTCGGCGAGCGCGAGCCGCCCCTCGCGGCGGAGTCGCGCCTCCAGCGCATCCTTGATGGCGAGGAGGTTGGTGACGTCGGCGGCGGCGTATTCGAGCTGCGCTTCGCTGAGCACCTCCGCGCCCCAGTCGGAGGACTGCTGCTGCTTGGAGATTTCAATGCCGAGCAGCTCGCGCGAAAGATCCTTGAGGCCGTGCCGGTCGGTGTAGGTGCGGACAAGGCGCGAGGCGATCTTGGTGCACCAGATCGGCGAGACGGCGATGCCGAGCGCGTTCTTCAGCATGGCCACGTCGAAGCGCGCGTAGTGGAACACCTTGGTGATCTGGGGATCGGTGAGAAGCAGTCCGAGATTGGGGGCGCTCGTCTGGCCCTGCTCGATGCGCACCATGTCCACCGTGCCGTCGCCGGGCGAGAGCTGCACGAGGCAGAGCCGGTCGCGGCCCGGCTTCAGCCCCATGGTCTCCGTGTCGACCGCCGCCACCGCCACATATGCGGAAAGGTCGTGCAGATCGCGGTCATGGACGCGGATCGTAGTCAGCGAGGGCCCCCAAATGAATCAGGCCGGCAGCATACAGGCTTTCCTGCGCAAATGCCCGGCCGAAATGCCGCGTCCGATATCTTCAAACGCTGAGCGGCCGGGCATCACCCGGCCGCTCAGGCATGCGGTTAGCTCAGACCGCCATCCCGCCGATCAGAAGCCGAAGTGGAATGACACGCCCGGCCCGCGGTCATAGTAGTACGGCCCGTCGTAGTGGCGGTACGTGGCCACGCATCCGACCGGGTAGCGATAGTAAGAGCCGTAGGGGCACCTGTCGTCATATCGCCTGTCGTAGGCATACGCCCGAGGCGCGAACGGCACGCCGAACCCAAAGCTGAAGTGCGGGCCGCGATCCCTCCAGCGCCGGTCATGCACTCTCAGGATGCCGGCATCGGAATCGTTCGCGGCGGTGGCCGCCGGCGGCGCGTAGATCGATGCCGCTCCGGCGGGAGCGGCGGTTGCCAGCGCTGCGACCGAGATCGCCGCAGCACCCAGCGCCGATGTGAATCGCTGCATGGTCGTCTCCTTCTCATTGACGCTCGCGCGTCGTTGTGAGGAGCCAACGTGAGACGGCTTGACGAGTTCCCTTTTGCAACCACAGCTCAACCTGGAAACACGATTTCTGGATGCATTAGAGCTTGTAGTGCTGGCTGAACCAGCCGTCTCCCAGTGAAAGCTTGACATTGGCACGGAGAATTTTGGCAAAAATGCCCTCCCGAGGGCGAAACTTCACTGCACCGCGTATCTCCTCTCCCTTCTCAGTGATTTCTACCCCGATCTCGCCTTCTACGATGAAACCTCTCTCGGCAAGAACTTGAATTGTATCGACGAGGCGCGCGCCGGTGATTTCAGGGTCAGCGAGCGGATGACCTAGAGAGGGCAGACTCTCGATGGTGCGCTGGATTCCCTCGGGAGAAGTCAAACCGTGATCCACCAAGCCGAGGGCAGTATTATCGGGGGGTACATTGAAGTATTGTTCGATACCTAGTTCCTTCAGTCTATTTCTAGCGTCGTCGATGCTTCGCCCGCTTCTAAATCTCTCCCAATCGTGCTCGCTGAATTCATAAAGAGGCACAGGACAAAGTCCATATTCCCGATCCCATTTTTGCGTATCGGCTCTGACGAGCGGTTCCAGCGATATCAAGTGCTTTGATTCAGCCTCTGCGAACACTCCTTTCCAATCCATCTGGCATAACTGCCGCACAAAGTGGATTGCCTGTTCCGCCACATCCGGCTGGGTGTGCGCCGCCGCGCGGATGAAGGGGGTGATCAGGGAGCTGACACCCATTTGTTCCGCGATCTCAAGGAGTCCAGGTCGACCGCCTTCTGTTTGCGAGTCCTCGTGGAGAGGTGTGGCTGTCGAAGGTGCGTTGAATCGACTTGCTGCTTCGTTGAATTGCTCGACAGAAAAAGCGTCGCTGCCGATGACGGTCGCAACAAGCTTTGCAGCCTGCTGTAAGTCAAAGAGAATCGGTCTCGCGGTAACCAAGCGCGTATCCGAGAGCGTCTGAGCAATGTCAGAGTGGACCAGTGCAGCTAAGCGAGGGTCTAGGCTCTGCGAGACAAGTAGCAAGCGCTTGTTACGATCATCCACACCTATTGCTGTGAACTCATGCACAATACCTGAGGCACCTTGGATCTCGATGCCCTCGCGCCATTCAAAGCCCAAACCTTGCGCAAAGGTTTTCCAAAACGGATCAACTGTCATCCCGGCCGCTCTTTCGAATCGGCTAAGCGTACTCCATCAGAATCTAGCTTGCCCCACCACTCTGGACTCGGGGCCCGCTCCGGTCACACGGCCGGCAGCAGCCGGCGAAGCTTGAATAGCGTAGTCTGGTGCCCAGGAGAGGACTCGAACCTCCACGCCTCGCGGCACACGGACCTGAACCGTGCGCGTCTACCAATTCCGCCACCTGGGCTAAGGGCGGCCTGCCTTAGGGCCTGACCTGAAAGGTGTCAACGCCGCGGCTAGCAGTGCTTGCGAGCCTTCCCGGATATCGGGCATGACGGCCCGTCAGACCGGAGCCCGCCCGCGATGAAGCCCGCCACTTTTGCCTCGATCGGCGAATGCATGATCGAACTTTCGGGGCGCGGCGACGACCTCTGGCAGATGGGATTCGCCGGCGACACCTTCAATACGGCCTGGTACGCGCGAGCGGTCCTGCCGAAGGAGCGCCGCGTCGCCTATGTGACGGCGCTCGGCGACGACCCCTTCTCGGAGCGCATGCGGGCGTTCATCGCCGACGCCGGTGTCGAGACCGAGCGCATCCGCACTGTCGCGGGCAGGCGGCCCGGCCTCTACGCCATCACGCTCGACAAGGGTGAGCGCAGCTTCACCTACTGGCGCGGCGAGTCGGCGGCGCGGCGCCTCGTCGACGATTCCGGCTGGCTCGACGAGGCGCTTGCGGGCGCGGACCTCCTCTATTTCTCGGGCATCACGCTCGGCATCCTGTCGCCCGACGCGCGGCGTCGACTCCTCGACGCCATCGCCGCCAAGCGGCGTATGGGAGCGCGCGTCGCCTTCGATCCGAATTTTCGCGCCGCGCTCTGGCCGGATCTCGAGGAAGCGCGCGCGGCGATCGAGGCGTCGCTACGTGTCGCCGATTTCGCGCTGCCGACATTCGACGACGAGGCGAAGCTCTTCGGTGACGCGAGCATAGAGGCGACGGCGGACCGCATCGGCGCGCTCGGCGTCGGTGAGATCGTAGTGAAGAACGGCTCCGAACCGTGCCTGGTCGCAGCGGAGGGTCGACGCGAGCGCATCCCCACCGTCAGGCCGGAGAAGATCGTCGACACGACTGGCGCCGGCGATTCCTTCGGCGGCGCGTATCTTGCCGCGCGGCTGATCGGGCGGTCGCCCACCGAAGCGGCCCGGCTCGGGCACCGCGTCGCGGCGCAGGTCGTCGGCGTGCACGGCGCGCTTGCGAAGATCGACCGGCAAGAGGCCTTAAAGAGCCGCGAGACGGGCTGAGACCTAGACAGCTCGAACGGCCCGCGTACATCTCGCCGATCAACCCCCGGCGGACTACATTTTTGCCTCGTAAGCGATTCTGCCAACAGAGCCAGAAGGGAAAGGCCGATGCGTCTTGCAGGATTTCTGATCGCGCTGCTGATGCCGCTTGCAATGCCGACGCTGGCCGCGGAGGGAGACGTGCCTGGGGGCTACGGATCACCCTGCTGTCAGCCGATATCCGGGCGCGGTCATCAAGTGGCATTCGATCGAGAACTATCGGCCCTACCGGATCGCCGTCGGCCCCGTCACGGGCTACCGCGCCATCGACGAATGGGTCGACGCGGCGGGGCGGCTCACGCGGCTCTACTACGAGCTTCAAGGCGAGCGTACGCATGACGAGGTCTACGCGAACTATCGCAAGGCGCTCGCCGATGCCGGTTTCGACATCATGTCGGAAGGCGTGGAGGCCGGCCGCAACGTCGGCAAGCAGCCGGGCGGACGCAGTTGGCTCGAGGTCTACTATGCCGCGAACGTCATCGAGGACACGAGCGGCGTGGTGCGGCTCCTCGCCGGCTCCTCCACATCGGGCGGCAGCGGGTTCGTCGCCGCACGGAAGGAGCGTGCCGAGGGCACGATCTACGTGGCCACTGCGGTCACCCAGTACAGCGAGGACGTCGTCGCCATCCTGGTGGACGTGCTCGAAGAAGAGGCGGCGGAGACCGATCTCGTCACCATCGATGCCGAGGCGATGGGCGAGGATATCGACGAATACGGGAAGGTCGCGCTCTACGGTCTGCACTTCGCGCACGACAGCGCCGAGCTTGAAGCGGAATCGAAACCGGCCCTGGACGAGATCGCGAAGCTTCTGAACGCACGGCCCGATCTCTCCGTGTATGTGGTCGGGCATACCGACTCGAGCGGCGCCCTTGCCTACAATCGGACGCTCTCGGAGAGCCGCGCCGCTTCGGTGGTGCGGGCGCTCGTGGAGCAATACGGGATCGCCGCCGAGCGGCTGGGGCCGCATGGCGTGGGCCCGCTCGTCCCGGTCTTCGCCAACGGCTCCGACGCCGGGCGCAGCAAGAACCGGCGTGTGGAACTGGTGCAACGCTGAATCAAGGAACGGGAAGAGCCCGGCGCCTGGCCGGGCTCTCCAAAGAGCTGAGCGCCGTTCGCGGCGGAAGCTACATCGCCATAGCCTTGTCGGTGACGACGTGCGACCAGGCGCCTTCCGGCTTCTTGGTGATGACCGGGTCGGACCCGCCGCCGAGCAGCACATCGACGGTGCGCTCGTAGTCGGCGGGCACGAGCGTCCCATCGGAGCCTTCGGTGAGCTTGTTGATCTCGCCCATCATCCGCTTCTGGTGCTCTTCCGTCTGCGCGCCGGTGGCGTCGTTCTCGAGCACGATCATCGCCGCCTCGTCCGAGTTCTCGCGGGCATAGGCCCAGCCCTTCATCGAGGCCTTCACGAAGCGCGCCATCTTGTCGACGAAGGCCGGGTCCCCGAGGTTCTCCTCGAGCACGTAAAGCCCGTCTTCGAGCGTCGAGACACCTTCATCCTCGTACTTGAAGACGACGAGCTCCTCGGCCGGGATGCCTGCATCGATGACCTGCCAATACTCGTTGTAGGTCATGGTCGAGATGCAGTCGGCCTGCTTCTGCAAGAGCGGATCGACGTTGAAGCCCTGCTTCAGCACAGTGACGCCGCCGGCGCTGCTGTCGGTCGGAATGCCGAGATGCGCCATCCAGGAGAGGAACGGATATTCGTTGCCGTAGAACCAGACGCCGAGCGTTTTGCCCTT
This sequence comes from Propylenella sp., assembly GCA_050728815.1. Taxonomy (GTDB): domain Bacteria; phylum Pseudomonadota; class Alphaproteobacteria; order Rhizobiales; family Afifellaceae; genus DASWJZ01. The sequence goes on along the minus strand of JBOHKB010000244.1, from coordinate 3,983 downwards.
GAAATCTTCCGGCTTGGTGATGCCGGTCTCCTTGCGGCAGGTCAGCATCATGCCGGAGCGCTTGAACGGCTGGGCGATGTTGACGAGCGGCACGCCCTTCTCGCGCGAGGCGAGCGCGGAGGGCATCCAGTCGATGATCACGTCGGCGCCTCCGCCCGCGATCACCTGCGGCGGGGCAATGTCGGGGCCGCCCGGTTTGATCTCTACGTCGAGGCCGACCTCGTCGTAGTAGCCTTTGGCCTCGGCGACGTAGTAGCCGGCGAACTGCGCCTGCGTCACCCATTTCAGCTGCAGGACAACCTTGTCCTGCGCCTCGGCGACCTCCGCCTGCGCCAAGAGCGCAAGCGACAGTCCCAGACCTCCTGCGAACAACATTCTCATGCCGTACCTCTCCCTGTTGGGCACCGGCCCATCACGTACGATAGGACGGGTGCCAGAACGTCAATGTTCGCTCCACGACGCTGACCAGCCCATAAAAGACCGAGCCGGCGAGCGCCGCGACCGCGATCTCCGCCCACACCATGTCGATGGCCAGCCGTCCGACCTCGGTCGAAATGCGGAAACCCATCCCCACGATCGGCGTCCCGAAGAACTCCGCAACGATCGCGCCAATCAAGGCGAGCGTGGAATTGATCTTCAACGCATTGAAAATGAACGGAAGTGCGGCGGGGAGACGCAGCTTGACGAGCGCCTGCCAATAGTCAGCCGCGTAAGTGTGCATCAGGTCGCGCTCCTCAGCGCCCGCCGCGGCGAGGCCCGCGACCGTATTCACCAGCATGGGGAAGAAGGTCATGATCACCACGACCGCCGCCTTGGAGGGCCAATCGAAGCCGAACCACATGACCATGATCGGGGCGATGCCGACGATCGGCAGCGCGCTCACCATGTTGCCTATCGGCAGCAACCCGCGACGGAGGAAGGGGATGCGGTCGGCGAGCACCGCTACCGCGAAGCCGGAGAGGCAGCCGATGGCGTAGCCTATCAGCACGCTTTTCAGGAAAGTCTGGCGGAAATCCGCCCAAAGGGTCGGCAGACCGGCGACGAGCCGCGCCCAGATCGCGCTCGGCGCCGGCAGGATCACAGGGGAAACCCCGGAGCCGCGCACGAGTATTTCCCACAGCACGAGGAACCATAGGCCGAAGACGGCTGGAATGACCGCCCCGAGCAACCGGCTGGCGAAACGGCTGCGCAGCCTGAGGTCCGACAGGGATTGCGCAAACGCCCACGCCGTGAGCCAAGCCGAGACGACGAGGCACCAGAAGCCGAGCCCGGCGTGCCCCGCCACGCCCGGCAGTGCGGCGATCAGCAGATAGGCTGCGAAATGCGCCGCGACGCCGGTCAGGATGAGCTGCCAGCCCGGCCGCCAGAGGCTGATCAGCGCGGCGAGCGCCAGCACACCGGCGACGATCGCGACCGGCGATCCCATCACGGCGGGACCACCAGTGGAGACGAGAAGCACGAGCGCGACGACGGCGATGACAGCCGCCGGATAGAGGAGCTGCGACGGCCGGGCGGCACTCACCCCTTTTCTCCCATGCGGCGGAGCACGATGCGGTCGGCGATTCCGACGATCGTAACGAGCACCCCAGCCATCACGGCCGCTGCGATCAGCGCCGACCAAATCTGCACCGTCTGCCCGTAGTAGGAGCCTGTCAGGAGCCGCGCGCCGAGGCCCGCCACCGCGCCGGTCGGCAGCTCGCCGACGATCGCGCCGACCAGGCTGATCGCGATTGCCACTTTCATCGACGCGAATAGGAACGGCATCGACGCCGGCCAGCGCAACTTCCAGAAGATCTGCGCAGCGCTCGCGCTGTAGGTGCGCATCAGGTCGAGGTGGATCGGGTCGGGCGAGCGCAGTCCCTTCACCATGCCGACGGTGACCGGGAAGAAGGAGAGGTAGGTCGAGATGACCGACTTCGGAAAGAGGCCGGTCAGCCCGATCGAGGCGAGCACCACGATCACCATCGGCGCGATGGCGAGGATCGGGATCGTCTGCGAGGCGATCACCCAGGGCATCAGGCTGCGGGAAAGCGTGCGCGAATGCACGATCGCGACGGCGAGCACGATGCCGAGGAGCGTGCCCATCAAGAAGCCGAGGAGCGTCGAGGATAGCGTCACCCAGCTGTGAAAGAAGAGGCTCCGCTTGGAGCTCGGGCTCATCAGCACGGTGGTCTTGTAGATTTCCGCCGCCACCTGATGCGGCGAGGGAAGCACCGGACGCTCCTCGTCCATGGTGCGCTGGACGAGGTCCACGATCGTGAAGGGCTCGCCAGCGCGTTCGAGCTTCTCACGCGCGAAGGGAGCATTCAGGAAAAACACGCCGACATACCAGAGCGCGACGATGGCGAGGCAGATGATGAGGACCGGCCCGGCGCTCCCCTCCATGACGCGGCCGAAGAAGCTCGGCCGCGCGGGGTGGCCAACCGCCGCGCCCGCACCGTCGACCTCAATCCTCATAGCTGTGCCCCGCCCTCAGGCCCTGGCGGACGCGGTGGGCAAGCGCCAAAAATTTCGGAGTCTCGCGAATGTCGAGCGGACGCGCCGCCGGCAGATCGCTTTTTACGATGTCGTGAATGCGCCCCGGTCGCGGCGACATGACGACGATTCGCGTCGACAGGTAGACGGCTTCCGGAATTGAATGCGTTACGAAGATCACCGTCTTCTGCGTCTTCGCCCAGAGTTCCAGGAGCTGCTCGTTCAGGTGATCGCGGACGATCTCGTCGAGCGCGCCGAACGGCTCGTCCATCAACAGAAGCGCCGGGTCGAAGGAAAGCGCACGGGCGATCGAGGCGCGCTGCTGCATGCCGCCGGAAAGCTGCCACGGAAACTTCCGCTCGAAGCCGGTGAGATTGACGAGGTCGAGGTTCTTCTTGACGCGCGCGGCGCGCTCCGCCTTGGCGACCCCCATCACTTCGAGCGGCAGCGCCACGTTCCGCGCAATCGAGCGCCATGGATAGAGCGCGGCCGACTGGAAGACGTAGCCGTAGGCGCGCCGCTTGCGTGCCTCCTCGGGCGAAAGCCCGTTGACTTGAATCGAGCCGGCGCTCGGCCGCTCGAGATCGGCGATCAGGCGAAGGAGCGTGGTCTTGCCGCAGCCGGATGGGCCGATCAGCGAGACGAATTCGCCGCGCGCCACCTCGAGGTTGATGCCGGAAAGCGCGTGAACCGGCCCGTCCGCCGTTTCAAATGTCAGTGAAAGGTCCTTGACCTCGATGACGCGCCGGGCGCGCTCTTCCGCTACCGCTGCCGGCGTCGGAGCCGTGCCGGCACGGCCGCCCTCTCCCGCAATCGGCTTCAGCAAGTTCTGGCCCCATCCGTTCACGGATTCCGCCCCCGGAACCTAGCCGAGCGCCCTCGAAATGTCGCGGCAATCGGCGCGAAATCAGCCGGAAACCTTTTGCCGCATAGCTGCGTATCAAAGCCACGTCACCGTCCAAGAGGACAACCATGCAAGCGACACAGGAACAAACCTGCAAGCTGATCCGCCCCGGCAGCACTTACCGCGGCAAGCAGGGCTTCAGCTATTTTGAGGGGATCGCGACGGAGACCGCCGGCTCGACCGGCATCTACATGCATCTCCTCACCATCCCGCCGGGCGGGCGAGCGAAGGCCCACAAGCACGAGAACCATGAGACCGCGATCTACGTCCTCTCCGGCGAGGCGCACACTTGGTACGGCGAGCGGCTGGAGCACTACGTCGTCGCGCGCGCGGGCGACATGTTCTACATCCCAGCCGGCGTGCCGCACCTGCCGATCAACCTCAGCGACAAGCCCTGCAGCGCCGTCATCGCCCGCACCGATCCGAACGAGCAGGAGAGCGTGGTGCTGATGCCGGAGCTGGACGAGTTGGTGGATTTGAAGCGCGAGGCGGCGTGAAGAGCGCCAGCTCCCCTCCCCCTTGTGGGGAGGGGATTGGGGTGGGGTTCATCCGCTTCGCAAACCTCGTTCAGCACCCCTCCCCTAACCCCTCCCCACAAGGGGGA
>JBOHKB010000243.1:0-5635 GCA_050728815.1 Propylenella sp. | reverse complement strand
CCGCTCACTCTCAAAGTGGCGTTGGTCGTGCCCGGAATGGCCATGCCGACGGCGCTGCCGAGCACGCGGAGGTCCTGCGCTTCGCCAGGACCCACGGAACCGAGAACCAGGCCCGCGCTCAAGAATACCGCTGCAAACTTCATCACTTTGCCCCCATGGTGGTGCGAAAGACCGAACGTCTTCGGAAATATTGATAAGCCTTGGCGTAGAAACTGGAAAGTGGAGGAACAAGGAAGCCGGCTAGGTATTTGAGGAAACAAGCCGCGGAGCCCACCGCTGCTTGCCGACGGCCGAAATCGGAATGAAAGCGAGCGAGGGCGGCGGCGCGTACCGGCTTTTGGGGTGAGTAAGTTCTTTGTCATTCTCGGGCGGAGCGTAGCGACGACCCGAGAACCCAGAGGGATTGCGCCTGGGTCCTCGGGTCACGCTGCGCGTGCCCGAGGATGACAATCTCCCGCGTGACGCTTCCGTTACCGCGACTACTCAGTTGAAAACCACCGTGAAGCGGAACGGGTGCGCCGAGCGCTGGTCCGTTGTTGCCGTCGGCGATCAGCGGTTGGCGTCGAACAGCCTCACAGGTTTCTCATTCACTGCGTGCACGTCACGCGGGAGAAGCCGCCGCAGAGGAAAGAGTTGCATATCTGCCCGCTGGACAGGATCCGGGTCGGCGCCATCTGCGTCCAAGCGAAATCGGATGCCCGGGCATAGCCCATGCGACGGCAATATTCGTCTGCGGCGGGCTGGTTGCACTGGGACCCCCAGACGAGGCAGCGGTCGACCCATTCTCCCGCATATTTGGGCCGGTCGAAGGTTTTGGTGAGCGGCTGCGCGGGTGGAGCCGGCGGCGCCGCCTTTGGCGTGCTCCTCACCGGCGCTCCTCCGCCTGACACGGATTTTCCTGTCTTGCCGAGCGAGCCGCCGGTGCTTTCGGCATGCGCGGCGCTCGCCATGGCGAGAACGGCGAGCACCGCCAGCGGCAGCGTGACCGACCTCAACACATTTGTCCCCTTCACGCCTGCCTCCCTCTATTCCGCCGCCACCTGCTCGTCCGCCCCGTCGGCGCAGACGGTCGCGATCACGCGGCAATTGCCGCGGCACTCCTCGAGCGCCGCCTTCTTGGCGTCAGCCAGGCTCGTGCGGGCGACGATCGCCCATCCATTGTCCGAATGGGCGAAGGCGCCGCATTCCGTTCCGAAGAAGGTGAGCTCCGCCTCACACCTTCGATTCTTACCGCACGAGGACTGCGCTTCCTCGATCGCCTGCTTGCGCGACTCTGCGCTCCACGCCATGCCCCAGTCCTGCCGCGCGGCGGAATAGACGATCGCGCCCCAGGGCTTCAGCCCGCCCAGCGACCTGAGCCGCGAGAGCAGGCCGCGCGTCGCCTTTCCGTCGGCCTCGAGCCCGGCATTCTTCTGGAATTCGCTGATCGCTTCGCGGCTCCGCGCGCCGGCCACGCCATCCGCCGCGCCGGGATCGTAGTTGAGTTCGTAGAGCCGCTCCTGGATCTCCGCGATCTCCTTCGTGTCCTCGACCGGTTCTCCATCGCTCGGCGCGGGAGCGGGCGTCGCCTCCTGAGACCCCGCCAACTCTTCTATCCTGAGCCTTGCCAGGACGGAAAACTCGCCGTCGGGATAGCGGCTGAGATAGGACTCGAAGATGCGCGGGTTGGCGCTCCCCTGGATGGAGTTCCAGAACGCGATCTCCACGGACGTCTCGGTTGCGTCGGACGCGTCGTCTGCAGTCCCCGAGGCAGCCGCCGGAGGCGCCGCGAAGTAGACCCGTCCCGTGAGCGACGAATGCTCCCAGGGGACCTGCTTGCCGCCGGTGGCGCTGAGTACGGCGTTCCGGACCTCGATCATGACGCCGCCGAGATCAAGGCCGGGCTTCTCGATGGTCTGGAGCAGCGCCGCGGTGAAAGGGCTGTTCCGTCCGTCGCCGTCAAGCGCGACGTTGCCGGGTTGGGTGGCGAACGCGATCAGCGTGCCGACACCGCTCTCCACGCGCGCGAGCCCGCGTCCGATACTGGCGGAACGCGTGCCCATTGAGCGGGCCAGGTTGCTCGCGAGCGGGCTGTCGCGGCAGGCGTCGAGGAAGGCGATGCTGGTCGGCGCCTCGCGCTCCATTTGCCTGAGGATGAGATCGAGGCGCACGGCGCCGAAGTCGAGGTCGCTCTCCGCGCGGAGTTCCGCGTCGACCGGCACGAGATAGTTCACGCCGTCAACCTGCAATCCGTGGCCGGCGTAGAAGAACAACGCAATTTTCGCTCCGGCGAGCTCGGAGGCGAAGCGACGCGCACTCTCGAGGATGCCGTTATGATCGAGGTCGATCCCTCGCGTCACCTCGAAGCCGAGCCGTTCGAGTGCGGCGGCCATGTCGGCGGCATCGTTGGCCGGATTGCGAAGCTGAGTTGTCTGCTCGTAGGCGGCGTTGCCGATCACCAGCGCGACGCGCTCGGCGGCTATTGCCTGGCTTGCCAGGGCGAGGATGAGCGTACCGACACAGCAGATCGCTCGCTTTGTCAGCCGCATCGCCTGGCGCCCTCTGGTTTCGCTCGAAGTGAGGGTTCAGTCTGTCGTAAAACCGCTTCCAAGCCAAGGCCGGGTCCGGGTTCAGGACATTGAGGTGGCGCTGGGGAGGTTACCAATCCGCTGCGGCGGCAGCACTCGCGGGCAGTCCTTTGGCCATAGCCTCCCGCGCGCGCGATCGCGCGACCGCGAGAGGCCCGCGCAAGCCGGATCGACGAGGAGCCGGATAAGCGGCGCGGCGCTATTGCCGGAGGACGGCTCGCTCCAGCGCTGCGATTCGCGCTTCGAACTGCGCGCGCTGAGCCTCGATTTCGCGTTGCTGCTCTTGGATCACCGCCACGAGGTCGGCGATGACGCCGTAGGTTTTGACCGTATACGGCTCGCCGTCCTTCAAGCCCACCAGCGCGGGGTCGACCGCCGCCACCTCCTCCGCGATCAGCCAGTGCTCGGGCTCCTCCGGTGTGTCCTTGTAGGCGCCGACCTGCGGCCGGAGCGCCATCACGTTCTGGAGCGCCGCCTCAGGTGAAAGCGTGCCGGAAATGCTCTTCAACTGCGCCGACGAGGCGATGCACGAAAGGTCGCCTGCCGCGCTGCTCCGAATGCCGGATGCGCAGTTCGCCACGCCCGCAAAACGCACCGTGCCGGTCGTGTGGAACTGGGCGGCCGGCGTCTGCGTCCCCACGCCGACGTTGCCGGAGGTGGCGAGCACCATTCGGGGCGTGTTGTTGACGCGCAGGTGCAGCGGATGGTTCGTGTCGGTGCCCACCACCGCGAAGCCGAGGTCGCCGCGCGCCAAAAATTCCACCGCCGCGCCCATGAAGCTCCCCTTGAAGCCCGTGCCGCCGACGATTTCAAGGTTGGCGGTCGGGTTAAGCGTCCCCATGCCGATGGCGCCATTTGCAAGGACTAGGCGGTTCGTTCCTCCATTAGGGAATACCTGGATTGGCCGCTGGTTGTTAGTCACGTCTCTGAGGGAGAAAGTCGACTCGTTGCCAGTAATCACCCAGGTCTGCGGGGGGAAGCCACCGCTGCCGTCCTGTTCCAGGCGGAGCGCTGGCGAGTCGCCGACGACGACATGCAGGTCCGCGGCGGGTGTCGAAGTCCCGAACCCGACCCGGCCGGATGAATTGACGAAGATGGAATTGGCGGGCGCGCCGGCGGAGAGATAGAGGATCGGCGTCCCGCCCTCCGATCCGTCCGACGTGTCGCCCATGTCCTTCAGCGCGAGATAGTTGACGTCAGCGGCGGACGAGTTCGCCTCGATCCGCCAGTCGCGGGTCGCCACACCCTCGGCGACGCTGGTGTCGATGAAAGAGAGCCGGGTGTAGAAATCCTTCAGCCGGAGCACGTCGTAGTTGAAGGATTCGTTGTTGACGCAGTCCAAGCCGACGCACTCGTTGCCGATGACGATCTGGTCGTCGTTGACCACGTCGTCGGCGGTCGCCTGGCCGGAAACAAACAGTGACGAGCAAACAGAAAGCGCGATCGCCTGTGCGACCTTGCGCGTCGTAGGTTTTCGCATGTCGAGACCCTCCCTCAGCCGTGTCGGCGCGGGGGCCTTCGAGCGTCGCCCGCGCCTGCACGAGCAATCCTCTGGTGAACCTTAGCGCAAAAAGTGCGACTCCGCCGTGCAAAAAGCACGCCGCGCAAATCTTCGCGGGAGGACGGGAAGGTGCCGGGAGGCTGTCCGCGCGTTCAGTCGCGGAGCGGCTTTTCCACGCGAACGCGGTGCGGCGTTATTGCGGGAGGAGCGCCCGCTCCAGCGCGGCGATCCGCGCTTCGAACTGCGCCCGCTGCGCCTCCAGTCCCGCCTCGAACTGTGCGCGCTGCGCCTCGATCTCTCGCTGTTGCTCCTGGATCACCGCGACGAGGTCGGCGATGACGCCGTAGGTTTTCACCGTATACGGCTCGCCGTCCTTCAGGCCCACCAGCGCCGGATCGACCTCCGCCACTTCCTCCGCGATCAGCCAGTGCTCGGGCTCCTCCGGCGTGTCCTTGTAGGCGCCGACCTGCGGCCGCAGCGCCATCACGTTCTGGAGCGCCACGTCAGGCGAGAGCACTCCGGAAATATTCTTGAGCTGCGCCGAGGAAGCGATGCACGATAGGTCGCCTGCCGCGCTGCTCCGGATGCCAGATGCGCAGTTCGTCACGCCTGCGAAACGCACCGTCCCGGTCGTGTGGAACTGGGCCGCGGGCGTCTGCGTCCCCACTCCGACATTGCCGGAAGTGGCGAGCACCATTCTGGGCGTATTGTTCACGCGCAGGTGCAGCGGGTGGTTCGTGTCGGTCCCAACCACGGCGAAGCCGAGGTCGCCGCGCGCCAGGAATTCTACCGCCGCTCCCAGAAAGCTCCCCTTGAAGCCGGTGCCGCCGACGATTTCCAGGTTGGCGGTCGGGTTGACCGTGCCCATGCCGACGGCGCCGTTCTTGAGGACCAGGCGACCGTCTCCCGCATTGGGGAATATCTGGAACGGAAACGAGGAATTCGTCTGGTCGAAGACGAAGAAGCCAAAGTGGCTGCCCGCGACATCCCAGGTCTGCGGGGTGAAGCCGCCGCTGCCGTCCTGCTCCAAGCGGAGCGAAGGCTGAAAGCCATCGACCAGGTGCAGCTCCCGGTCCGGGGTCGACGTCCTCAGCCCGACCCTGCCGAAGGAGTCGACGAAGATGGAATTGGCTGGCGCGCCGGCGCTGAGATAAAGGATCGGCGTCCCGCCCTCCGCGCCGGTCGACGTGTCGCCCATGTCCTTCAGCGCGAGATAGCTTGGGCCGCCGTTCGCTGACGAGTTCGCTTCGATCCGCCAGTCGCGCGTCGGGAATGGGGCGACGCTCGTGTCGATGAAACCGATCCGATTGTCGCCGCCCTTCAGGCGGAACGTGTCGAAGTCGAAGGCTTCGCCGTTCACGCAGGCAAGCCCGACACATTCATCGCCGATGACGATCTGGTCGTCGTTGACCACGTCGTCGGCCGCCGCTTGGCCGATAGTGAGGAACGCGGAACCGAGGCAGAGCGCCGCGGCCCGCGCGATGCCGCGCGTCATGAATTTGGACATGGTGATCCCCCCTTGACCGCCCTGATCGCCCGTGGCGGCGCTATTGACGAACAATGATCT
>JBOHKB010000242.1:0-11382 GCA_050728815.1 Propylenella sp. | reverse complement strand
CATCGAAACTGACCCCATCGACGGCTCTACCGACGCCGCGATTGGTCACGAAGTGGACGATGAGGTTTCGGACGGACAGGATAGGTTCGCCCGCGGCGGTGGCGTTCACGCGTTGATCCTTTGGGCTCCAGCCGCATCTTGCGGCTGCGGCCTCCCCGCGGGCTCGATACCCCAGCCTGCAACGAGCTCGCCGAGCGCCTTTTCCAGAAAGCCACCCACCGCGAGGAGCCGCCGCTCGCTGAAATGCGGGCCCAGCAGCTGCACCGCAATCGGAAGTCCATCACCGGTGGCGCCGATCGGCACAGTTAAGGCGGGCAGTCCCGTCACGTTTGCAAACGGGTTGAATGCGGAGGTTATTGCTCGAAGCGGGTAAGTCTTGCCGTTGAGTTGGTACGTGTTCTGCCCGTGCGGCAGGGCTCCGCCGGTGTTGACCGGCAGCATCACGACGTCGCAGCGATCGAAGAGATTGCGCCATTCCCCACGAATCTCGCCTTCCTCCTCCTTGCCCGCGAGATATCGCGCTGCGGTCACATTGCGGCCGGGGAGGGCGCGCTCGCGAAAATTGCGGCCGTAGAGCTCTTGCCGATCGAGAAACTGCTCATGGTAGGGCCAGAGCTCGGTCGGGATGAAGATCGTCCGAACGAGATCGGTCACTTCGAGGACGCGCTCAAGCTTGAAGGGCACCGCGATTGCGCTGGCCTCGAGTAGCGCATCTCGCGCCCGGTCAATCAGTGCAAGCGCTTCCGGAAAACCAAAACGGAACTCTGGATTCTCGGGTATTCCAAGGCGGATCGAACGCATATCCGCTGGCTCGGTACCATAGTCGTCTACAACTCGTTCTGCCGAAAAACGGTCGTTGCGGTCGAAGCCGGCGATAGCGGCCAGACCGGCGGCAACGTCCGCCACAGAGCGGCCGAGCGGGCCGACCGTGTCAAGATAAGGGCTGAGGGGGATAACGCCGGTGAGCGGCACCAGACCATACGTCGGCTTCAGTCCGTAGACCCCGCAAACCGCAGCGGGATGTCGGATCGAGCCTCCGGTATCGCTGCCGATCGAAACAACTCCGAGGCCCGCAGCAGTAGCCGCGCCGCAGCCCGAGGAGGAACCCCCGCACTGATGTCCGAGACGCCGCGGATTCTGCACAACGCCGAAGGGGCCGTCAGGATCGGGGTCCCCGTATGCAAATTCGTGCAGGTTCAGCTTTCCGAGCAAGACGGCGCCGGAGGCTCGGAGTCTCTTCGTGACCGTTGCGTCGTCGGTGTCCGGCGGAGCCTCTTGCAGCAGGCGTGACGCCGCCGTCGTGCGCGTGCCCTCCGCCCTGATGATGTCCTTGACCGACACGGGAATACCCTGCATGGGCCCAACATCGAGGCCGGCCTGGAACTGGGCCTCGGCGACGCGGGCGGCAGCCAGCGCCGCTTCCTCCGTCACCGAAAGGTAGGCGTTCAAAATAGGTTGCAGGCGCTCGATACGTTCGAGGCACGCCTGCGCGGCTTCAACAGGGGAAAGCTCTCCGCGGCGATAGAGCCTGCCCAGTTCGGACACCCCGAAAGCACAGATTTCGCTGTCTTGAGCTTCCATCGCCAATCCGGACGTCGAGTTGCTGATACGATCGATCACACAAACGCCCTCGACGATTCGCCGCGCGAGCGACGCGCGGGGTGCTGCATCCCGGCGAGCCGGGCGAGCGCACGCTCGGCGTCAGAGAGACCCGGCGCTACGCTGTCAAAGAAGCTGATTTCGTGAGGCCGGTACACTGCTCCTCCCTTGATGACCAGGTGCACGGCTTCAAGGGCGTAAGCATCTTCAAGCGGATCACTATCGAGTACGACGATGTCTGCTATCTTGCCGGGGGCGATAGTCCCGATCCTGTCCTCCAGCGCGAGCGCCTCCGCCGCATTGCGGGTGCAGGCGAGGATCGTATCCATCGGACGCATGCCTGCTTCGCGCATCATCTCGACGTCCTCAGCGTATACTCCAGTGCTGTCCGTGCCGTTCAGCATCTTGACCCCCGCCTTTACCGCCGCGCGCAGAGACTCGATGTGGGGCTCCACCAGAACCGAATGCGCCGCGGCCCAGGCTGCTCCTCTCCCAAAAACCGGATTCCTGGTCTGCCGGCAGTATGCGCTGAGCGTTGGAGTGAGGAATGTGCCTTGGCGGGCCATCCGCTCCGCAAGGGCGTCGTCCAGGTAGATTCCGTGGTCGATGATATCGACCCCCGCATCGAGCACATTGCCGATGGCAGTTCTTCCCATGACGTGGCACGCAGTCTTTCTCCCCCACTCGCGGGCGACATCGAAGACCGCTCGCATTTCGGCCAGCGTCATTTCGGGACGTGTCTTCTCCGCGTGCGTCATCGGAATGGGGTCGTGGCTCGCCATCAGCTTCAGAAAATCGGCTCCCGCCTTCAGCTGCTCACGCGCCGCGCGCCGACAGGTGTCCGCCCCATCTGCTTCGACGCACATGCCGTGGCCGTGGCCGCCAGTAATGCTGACCGGCGATCCGCAGGCGACTATCCGTGGGCCAGGCAATTCTCCGCCGTTGACGAGATCTCGCACTTCAATCGAGATTCCATGCAGCGTTCCCATGTCACGAACAGTCGTCCAGCCCCTGGCGAGAGCCGTCAGCGCGTTCCGCAGGCTGAAAAAGGTAAGCCAAAACCTTCCCTTTGCGCGCGTCTCTCGAGGTGCTCCCATGGCCTCGCGGAAATAGAGATGCTCATGCATGTTGATCAGCCCCGGAAGTATCCACTTGCCGGCGAGATCGATGCTCTGGACGTCTGGCGAGACAGCTTGACGAGGCAGGTCGGCCACATCGGAGACGGATTTGATACGATCCCGCTCCAGAACGATAGCCGCGTTCGCGACCGGAGCGCCGCCCTGACCGTCAATCAGCGTGCCGCCCTCAAGCACGATCTGCATGACTGCCCTTTCCCGCTTTTCTGCGCCCGTTCCCGACAACCTTGCCACGCTGCGGCTTTACCCCGTCATTCGGGCGGCGTGCCTCTGTCGTCTCCAAGCATGCTCCCGGAACGGGGTATTCGAAGTCTCGTTTGATGATTCGCAAAACACTCGAGGTTGATGCACGCAGCACTCCGTCGACATGGTTGAGCTGCTTCGTAATGAAAGCGAACATGTGCTCGTTCGATGTGAAGAGGGCCGCGACGTGAATGTCGAAACTGCCGGTGCACAGTCCCACGAAGATCACCTCGCGAAAACGAGCCAGATGTTCTCCGACCGCCTCCATCTGGGGCGGATTGGCTTGAATCTCGATGAAGGCATAGGTCTGGTAGCCGATCCGGATCGGATCGGCCCACACCTCGAATTTCAAGATCCCTGCCTCGATCAGTCGGGCAATGCGGTTGCGGATTGTTCCTTCGGTGACGTTGAGAATGCTGGCTAGATCGGTATTCGTCCGGCGGCCGTTGGATTGGAGAAGAGTGATGATGTTGGCATCGAGCGGACTGAGCACGCCCCCGTCGTGATGTACTTCCGGCTTCCGTTTAGGCATGCTTCGCCCCCGCCCTTCATTCTGCTACGCCTGCAGTTCTACCACCGATCGTTGCGCCGAGGCTGGGGCTGCGAATCAAGGCTTTGATCATCGCGTAAAATGCCGTCAATTCGGGCCCATGGAGGCCTGCACATGCATAATTCGTAATATTCTGACCACAAAACTGCGCAAACCGTAAATCCGCAGGTGACAGCGGTCAAGGGCGTCCCTTAGTATTTCCTACGGGAACCCGGCGGCAATCCGCGTTGCGCTTGCAAGAACCAAGCTGCAACGCGTCTCTGGCTCGGCGGGGGCTTCAAGAAATGCGCCTTTGCCGTCCTGCGAAACCAAGAGGAAGGAAGCATGACCGTTGCAGTCAAAGGTGGAACGCTGATCGACGGCAAGGCTGACCGCCCGGCCCCAAACGTCGCCGTAGTTGTCGAAGGCGACCAGATCTCAGCGCTTCGTGCCGAGGATTCGCGTGGGGATCAAGTCGACTCCGGTGCAGAGGTCATCGATGCCACCGGCAAATGGGTGCTCCCTGGCCTTATCAATATGCACGTCCACTTCATGATGGGTCAGATGCTTGGGCGACCCAAACACATCGTGCAAGCTGCGAACCCGAATGCTCTCGCTTTCTTCGCTACGCGCAACGCACTTGGATATCTGGCTCGGGGCTGGACCACGGTACGCGACATGGGAGGACCGCATCGTATCCCGACCCACTTCCGCGATCTGATAGCACAGGGCGTCTTGCCGGGGCCGCGGGTCTTTGCTTGCGGGCAGCAGATCGCAGTGACTGGAGGACATGCCAGCTATCTCAGCCACGAGGCCGATGGCGCCGATGCCGTGCGGCGCGCAGCGCGCGTGCAGCTGAAGGACGGCGCCGACTTTGTGAAAGTCAACGCGAGTCATGATCCGGAGCCAATGCCGGGCGAAGAGCAGACCCGTCCGGAAATGTCATACGAAGAGATAGAAGCGGCCTTCGATGTGGCGCGTGCACACGGCAAGAGGACGGCCTGTCACTGCATGGGTTCGATTGCCCTGAAGCGTGTGATCGACGCGGGCGTCGACGTGATTTCCCACGGCTGTTATCTGAACGATGTTCTCGCCGCGCAGATGGCGGAGAAGGGCGTCTTTCTCGACCCCACCCTCAGCGCCTATGGCCGTCAGACCATGAATCCGAAGCTGCAGCGGGGAGAGGATTGGGCCGAGCGACATCGGCTCCTGGTGAAGCCGCTGGAGGCCTCCTTCAGGTCCGCGGTAAAGAACAAGGTTCGTATCGTGACGGGAACCGACACGGCGGGCCGCTACGCCGAAGACGTCGAGATGATGCGTGAATTGGGGCTCGACGCGATGGAGTCTATTCGTGCTTGCACCAAAAATGCTGCTGATGCGCTGGGGGTAGGGGACAAGCTCGGAACGATCGAGGTCGGCAAGACGGCGGACATCGTCGTGCTTGGGGGGGATCCCCTGTCGGACCCCTACAATCTCGAAAAGGTCGAGCTGGTCATCAAGGAGGGCATCGTCTACCGGCAGTCGGACATTACCCTGCGCTGTGAAATTTGACGGGCGCTGCCGTGACCAACCTACCCTCGCTCAACCCGGCGCTTCAGCGCATGCGGCAGGGCAAGCTCGCAGTCGGAATGATCGTTCGCATTGTGCGGACACCGGACATTGTAGCGATAGCCAAAAGTTCCGGTCACGACTTCCTGTTTCTCGATCTTCAGAACGGTCCGTTCTCAACCGAGGCCGTAGCCGATATTGCGCTTGCCGGCCTCGGGGCTGGAATTCCCTCATTCGTCAGGGTCGCCTCGGTCTCCACGCCGGACGTCGAGCGATACTTGAACCTGGGGGCGACTGGGGTCATCTTCGCGGACGTGCGAACAGCGGACGACGCAGCCGCCGCGGTCAAGCGCTGCCGCTTCGAGCCTGCCGGCTCGCGCGGAGTGAGCGGGAGTTTCCCGCATTTCGGCTATCGCAATCCGCCACTAGCGGAGGCGAAGAAGGCGCTCGACGACAACACACTCGTCGCGGTCATGATCGAGTCGGCCGAAGGGATGAGGAATCTGCACGAAATCGCTTTGGTGCCCGGCGTCGATGTCGTCCATCTTGGCGCGAACGACCTCTTGTCGTCTCTTGGCCATCCCGGTGCGTTCGACAAACCTGTCATGCTGGAGATGGCTCAGCAGGTGATCGACGTCTGCAGAGAATGCGGCAAGATTGCCGGAATCGGTGGAGACAAAGTGCCCGCGCGGCAAAGAGATTACATTTCTCGCGGCGCCCGGTTCATCACCGCACATTCCGATCTCGGCTATCTGATGGGAAGTGCCACAGAGCGGGTATCGATGCTTCGCCGGACAGACTGAATTCTTTTCTCGTGTTCAGAACCGTTGAAGGACGATCAGCCAGAACGATACGGTAGCGACGGCTGCGATCGTTGACATGAGTATCGTGGCGGAGGAGAGAGCTTCACCCGAGCGGAAACGGCTGGCGGCCACAAAGGCGTAGATCCCGGTTGGGCACGCCGCCGCGAGTACGATCGCCTTCGCCCAAACGACCGGTATCGGCGCCAAATAGAAAGCGAGTACGAACGCAATAGTCGGCATTACCGCGAGCTTGATCGTTGAAAGGAAAGCGGCCGACGGCCATTCGCCTGCAAGGCCCCGCTCGCGGATGCTCATCCCCACGGCAAAGAGGGCGACCGGGCCTGCGACTTCCGCTAGGCGGCCTACTATCCAGGCAAGCGGGTCCGGCACCGGCATGCCTGTGGAGCGCCAAAGCAGGGCCGCCACAACGCCGATGAGGACAGGGTTTGTCGCCAGGGTACCGCCCACTTCGCGCGCAACGGTCAACTTGTCAGCGTCGGACCCCTTTCGATCGGCTCGGCCCATGAGAAGCGTGCCAACTGTCATCGCGATCGGCAGGTGAACCGCGACCAAAATGAGCAGGGCTACTATTGCCTCCTCGCCATAGGCGGTCATGATGAGCGGAATTCCGATCATCACACTGTTGCTATAGGCGGCAGAGAAGCCGCCGATGACGTGAGGCGCGTCCTCGGAAGGATGCAGGGCCCGGACCGTCAGAGTGCCCGCTCCCCATGCGATCGCCATCGCCACGAAGTACGAGAACCACAGCCGCCACGGGGAAGCATTGGCGAAATCCGCGGCCACCATGGTGCGGAACATCAGAAACGGAACGGCCACAACGAACACGAATTGTGAGAGAACCGTCGCCGTTACATTTGGAAGCAATCGGAGCCAAGCCACCACGTAGCCGACGCCAATCAACCCGAACACCGGCAGGATGACGCTGGCGATTTCCTTCAAGGAGAACCCTCTCTTTGCTTCTGCTGCTACCGGGGCCCGATGCCTGCTTCCAAAAGGGCCCGCGGAGCACAAAGAGCAACAAATCGGGAAATGTTCCACCAGGAAGCGACATGGCAATTGAAGAACGCGGGAGACGTGCCTACCTGCTGCCGCGTAGGGTGCAGACCCGCAGTCGTTCGGTGCTACGGCGATAGCCGTCACGCCGTGATTCCGGCAGCCTGGATGGAGCGGACGGCGGGGAGGACGTTTGCGGCGAAGCGCTCCGCTTCCTCGGTTTGAACTGTACGGCCGAGAGCAGCGTTCCCCGCTGCGTTCCGAGGCTTCCTGAGGGTGTGCTCCGGGCCCGGCAGCGTTCAGCCGCATCGACGAGCGTGTTTACGGCGCCAAGGCGCCCGAGCGTCGATGTCTTCGCGCCGGTCAGCTGCGCGCCCTTCGAACAAGGCCGGAAATCTTGTCCATGCCGAGATGAGCCCTGTAGCCGGTGGATATGGCGGCCGTCCCTGCGATCCGTCCGCAGCCTGACGATCGCCTCGATCGGCGACCAGTCGACGAGCGCATCGATCCGCGAGCACCGCTCGTTTCGAATGCAACTTCGCGGCAGAAGCGAGGTAAGAGGCTGAGGCGGCGTTCGTCTTCGCGAACAGACACCCGGGTTTTGCCGTACGGGTCATTCGCGTAGTGCGGCCTGTACCAACTTTCCAGTCGCGTGATAGTCACAGAACGTGGCCCAATGCTCCATCAAAGCACGCCGCTTCTCGAGCGCATCACCGCGCCTGTAGGCCCGCTCGACTTCGTCGCCGACTAGATGCGCCAAAGCCGCCTCTGCAACCTCGCGGGCGAATGAAGTGCACTCGCCGGCCCAATCCCGGAATGCGCTTCGGAACCCATGCACTGTGACCTGAACCTGCGCCCGTCGGAGGACCATTTCGAGCGCCATGCTCGATAGGGGTTTCGCAGGCTTAGTGCCGGGGAAGATAAAATCCGAAAGCCGGATCTTCGCCATGCTCTGTGCAATCTCGATAGCAGGACCAGAAAGTGGCACCCGGTGCGTGCGGGCGCTCTTCATCCGGGAAGCTGGAATTGTCCAAAGGCTGCCGTCAAAGCTGATCTCATCCCATCGTGCGCCAAGAACTTCGCTCGTCCGAGCGGCCGTCAAGATCGTGAACTCTAGTGCCCTGCACGCCACGGCCTCCATCCGGCGCAATTCGCTGACAAACTCAGGCACTTCATCGAACGGCATCGCCTTGTGGTGGCCGCGGGTGAGCTTTTGGCGTTTTGGCAGCAACGTGTCGAGATGTCCTCGCCATCGTGCGGGGTTGTCACCAGAACGCATTCCGCGCGCCTTGGCGAAATCGAGGATTCGCTCAATTCGCCCGCGCAGACGCGAGGCCGTTTCCGACTTTGCTAGCCACAGCGGTTTCAGCACGCGCAGGATGTCATCAGTGGCTATGGCGGCTATCTGCATTTCTGCGATCGGAGCGCAGTAGACACGGAGGGTCATCTTCCATTGCGCCCGGTGCTTGGTATTGCGCCACGAGGGCGACATGATTTGAACAAACGCATCGGCGGCTTCTCGAAATGTGATCGTGGCGGGCTTTGAGCGGGCGACGATCGGATCGCGACCAGCCAAAACGTGCTGGCGCGCGTCCGCTGCCATTTCACGCGCTCGGCCGAGCGATATGTCACGCGCCGATCCGAGCCCCATTTCGCGCCGACGCCCAGCAACCTTGAACATAAACAGCCACGATCTTGAGCCGGTATCTGTCACGTTGAGATAGAGGCCACCGCCATCCGAATGTCGGCCCGCCGTGGTGATGGTCGCTACCTTCCGCGCACTCAGCTTGTGTATTTGCAGGCTCATTTTCTTCCCCACCGGCTTCCCCACCCCCACTGTGCGGATTGTGATGGACAACGGAGGACATTGGAAGACGCCAACTCAAGTTAATATCATGAGATTTCGGGCTGCTCGCTGACATCGTCGGATCGTGTGGGATGCTAAATTGGCGGACGCTCCCTCCGCCACTTAGATCCGAAACTTATTACGATTATCAGAGATGGTTTAGAGCGTACCCCGCCCGCTTCCCCATCCCGGGCCGAGGGCGCGCTCAAGGCGGTGATGACCGGCTCGGCCTCCGACCCGCTCGACCGGCACGCGCACATCCGCAGCAAGGCGCGTCGAGCGGCGGCGCCGCCCGCGCCTCCAGCGCAACAACAAAGAGACCACGGCGCCGGCCCCTCGCTTCGAATTGCGGCTGGTGCTGATGACCACCCAGACAGGCTCTGGAGAATGGCGGTCGAGGAGATCAGCCGTGGCTTGAGCGATCGAGGCGAAGCGCTACTCGCGGCGGCGCGTCGTCGCCCTGCGCGCTTGTGGGGCGTGTATCCGAGAGCTTATAGGTACTACCTCGATCGGGGCGGCACTCGAAGCGATAAAGCGATCTTGTCAGGTTGATCGGAGCTGCCAAAGACGCGGCCGGCCTGTCACGCCGGAGGTCGCGGTTTCGAGTCCCGTCGCTCCCGCCTTTTTCCGCGTTCCTTGCGCGGGCACCACGCCTCGCGGCAGACCTGTTCGTCACGAGCGCCGCGGCTCGTAGCCCTGCAAAATCCGAATGTAGTTCGCGCGTTCGAGCGCCTGCGGGTCGGCGATCTTTCGCTGGCTGAGCAGGCCGCGCACCTCGTCGAGCGACGCAAACTCCCGCGCCTCAAGCCACGTCTCCAGCCCCGCGAGAAGCGTCGCCATGTGCCCGACGCCGTTGCGAAGCAGCGACGACGTGGACATCACCGCATCGGCGCCGGCGAGGAGGTACTTCACCACCTCGTCGGCGCTTGCCACCCCGGTCGTCGCCGCGAGCGATGCGTTGACGCGCCCCGACAGAATCGCGAGCCACAGCAGCGGCAGGCGAATCTCGTCCGGCGTGCTGAGCTTCAGGTCGGTCAGCACCCTGAGCTCCGTCAGGTCGAGGTCCGGCTGGTAGAAGCGGTTGAACAGCACCAGCGCGTCGGCGCCTGCGCGCTCCAACTCCCGCGCCATGTGTCCCATCGAGCTGAAATAGGGGCTGAGCTTCACGGCGACGGGGATCGACACGATCGCGCGCACCGCGCTCACGATGTCGACATAGCGCTGCTCGACCTCGCGCCCGCTCTGCGAGATGTCGGCGGGGATGAAGTAGACGTTGAGTTCGAGCCCCGTGGCGCCCGCTTCCGCGATCGAGCGGGCATAGGAAATCCATCCCTCGTCGGTAGCGCCGTTCAGGCTCGCGATGACGGGGATGTCCACCGCCTCGCGCGCGCGGCGGACGAGGTCGAGATATTCCTGCGGACCGAAATGGTATTCGGCCGGCTCCGGGAAATAGGTCACCGCCTCGGCGAAACTTTCGGCGACGAGCGAGGTGAGGCGTTTCTGGCGCGCGGCCTCCGCCTCGATCTGCTCCTCGAACAGAGACGGCAGAACGACCGCGGCGGCGCCCATGTTCTCGAGCCGCCGGATGTTAGCGATATCGGCGTTGAGCGGGGAGGCCGAGGCGATCAGCGGGTTCTTGAGGCTTAGCTCCATGTAGCGCGTCGTCAGGTCCATCATGGCCTCCCTGAGCCGGCTGCTTCCTGACGGAAATGGCTGCCGTCGAGAGCCGCCAGGTCCTCGTACTGGCGGTATTTTTCCGTCACCGCGCGCTGCGCCGCGGCGAGCAGCTCGGCCGCGTCGGCCGGGCGCGAAGTCGCCAGCGACGAGTAGCGGAGCTCGTTGTACGCGTAGTTCTTGAACGGGATCGTCGGGCGCGGCGAGTCGAGGCGGAACGGGTTTTCGCCGATCGCGCGCATCGCCGGATTGTAGCGGATGAGCGGCCAGTAGCCGCTCGCCACCGCAAGGTCCTGCTGCTTCATGCCGAAGCGCATGTCGATGCCGTGCGCGATGCAATGGCTGTAGGCGAGAATGAGCGACGTGCCGGGATAGGCCTCCGCTTCGCGGAAGGCGTCGAGCGTCTGCTGCGGGTTCGCGCCCATCGCGACCTGCGCGACGTAGACGTTGCCGTAGGCTATCGCCTGGAGCGCGAGGTCCTTGCGCTGGACGCGTTTGCCGGCGGCGGCGAACTTGGCGACCGCGCCGAGCGGCGTCGCCTTTGAGGATTGCCCACCGGTATTGGAATAGACCTCCGTGTCGAGCACTAGGATGTTCACGTCGCGGCCGCTCGCGAGCACGTGGTCGAGCCCACCATAGCCGATGTCGTAGGCCCAGCCGTCGCCGCCGACGATCCAGATCGAGCGCCGGACGAGATGGTCGGCTACCGACAGGAGATGCCGCGCATCCTCGCTGTCGAGCGCCTGAAGCTTTGTCTTCAGATCGGCGACGCGCGCGCGCTGGGTGCGGATTTCCGATTCGTGGATCTGTGGCGCGTCGAGTATCCCTTGCGCAAGCTCCTCGCCGACGCTCGGCGCGAGCTTTTCGAGCAAGTCGCGCGCGATCTCCAGGTGCTTGTCCGCGGCGAGCCGGAAGCCGAGTCCAAACTCGGCATTGTCCTCGAAGAGCGAGTTGGACCAGGCCGGCCCGCGCCCCTCGCGATCCTTCGCC
>JBOHKB010000241.1:0-7096 GCA_050728815.1 Propylenella sp. | reverse complement strand
ATCCAGAGCGCCGCCTTGGAGAGCGCGTAGGAGGGCATCGCCGGCGTCGGGTTCCAGACCCGCTGGTCGATCATGTTGATTATGTTGCCTTCCATTCCGTCCGGGAGCTGCGCCGCAAAGGCCTCGGCGAGGAACACCGGGGCCCTGAGATTGACGTCAAATTGGGTCTGCCAAGTCGCTGCGTCCAGCCCGCCGAACCGGTCCTTGAGAAAGACGGAGGCGTTGTTGACCAAGAGCGTGACCGGGCCGAGCGCCGCGTTCGCGGCGGGGAAGATCGCCCGGAGCGCGTAGAGGTCGGCGAGATCGCCGGTCACGACCGCGGCGTGGCCGCCGTTTGTGCGAAGCTCAGTTGCGAGCGCGTGCGCCTCGTTCACCGAGGTCCGGCAGTGGATGGCGACCGCCCAGCCGTCCGCCGCGAGCGCGCGCACGATCGCCGCGCCGATGCGCCTGGCGCCGCCGGTGACGAGAGCCGTGCGGGGTTCGTTCATTGAAGCACGCTGTCGTGGTTCATGGCGCCGTCGAGTGTAGCACGCGGTGCCGGATCTCCGGCGACGGCGGAGTCAGATCACGCAGTGAGTGCTCCAGTTCCTTTCGAATGTCCTCCGCCGACGCCGGCGCCCGCGAAAGCGCTTCGCCAATTTCGAGTGCGGAGCTTAGTAGTTGGAAGCGAGTGTAGCGCAATAGAGCGTCTCGGGCGGTGCCATCATCGGCCTGTGGAGAACCGCCCGATCGACTCTAGTTCGTAAAAGATATCTACTCTGTTATGTCAGGTCTGCCGATACTCACAATCCATTGTGGAAAAGCGCTACGGATCGCCTCGGCGAGCGCGCCTGCTTCCAAGGACGCGAACAAACCGCCCACAAGAACGCGCGAGTCGTCTAGCCACAGCGGATCATCAGTCAGGAAGTCCTCCACGCTCACTTCGTGCGGCAGGTCACGGATCGCTCCACAGGACGCGTTCGTCTGTCCATCCTCACCCCTCAGGACGATAGCCGTTGCAGACTGCCCGAAATCGCCCGGCATCAAGCTGTGAACCGCCTCCGCTATTTCGTCAGTCCTCTCCTTCAGTTTCTCACGACTCCAATCAAGTTGGCGGTTGGGGTCGTCGCCTAGTTCAGGTTCCGGCGCGTAGAGTTCTACCCAGAAATCCAGATTCTCAAAGGCGTCAAGACTATCTTTCAGTGACCCAATACTAAGTTCATCTTGTTCAATGGCAGTTCTACAAAGATAGAGAGCGAGTTGTCCCGGATTATAGAATTTGCGCCGTACGTCATCCTGAAGTGGAATACGCCGCCGCACTTTCGTCAAACCGCCTTCCGTTCGTACGGTCTCCTCTTTCTCTTTTGTGTACCTCCTCGTGCGAAGGTGTCGAAAAACATAGATTTGGTCCGGAAGCGCGCCCACCCGAAAAGCGCTCCCTTCGCCTTGTTGGCCGATAATCTGCCCAAGATGTTGCTGAGCTACCGTCCCTTCGCACAGTGTAACGGCATTGAGCGCCAATTGGTAAAGTGTATCGTTACGGAGCTTCAGAATCGCGGCAGGCACAGATCCTTCAACTATCGCGTCCAAGAGATCCTGCGCATAGGCACTCGAAAGGTTCATCAATGAGGGGTCCGGAATCGCGCCGGAGCACAACGCAACATCCATCTTAGCGTCAAAAAGCGCAAGTTCGGCGTATTTGGCAGCGATCATCGAGCGTATGTAGTGCGCGTGTACACTGTTTTGAACGTACTTAACATCAAGCAGTGGAACAAGCTTATCGTCAACTAATTCCCGCATTTCAAGGAACGACGGTGTGTAACGCCGCAAGAGCGAAATGTACATATTGGGGGCATTTGCGATGGCATTGTCAACGATAAGAGCAAGTTGCCGACTCTTATTGTCGGGCGCATTTCTCAGTTTTTCGGCGAGGCCGCCGAGAAGATCGGTTGCTTCGCGCGGATTTGACGAAGGCCAAGCGCCGAAACCCGCCAAGTATCGCGCGACGACCTCTAGATAGTTCGATCCGCGAGGCTGATCGACGATCTCTGGGTCCAGCGAGTCAATAATGGCGTCAACAAACTGCAGAAGCTTCGTGTCGTTGGCCTTGAGTTCTTTCCCAGCAGCGTTGAGCTTCTGTAGAAATTCATCGAGGTTTGCGTCGTCGGCCGCTTCGAGGACTTCTTCCTTGAGCGCTGCGGGGAACTCCGCCTGAGCTCTGAGATCGCCTCGTGAGAGCAGGGTCGCAGCTGCTGACAGAGCCAGCGCGGTGCATAGCGTGGTGAGGCGAGGCCTGCTCCATGGGGACACGCGTGAACGTGCGGAATCCCTCACTGCCGCTCCTCCTCACGCGCTGATATCTCGTCGTGCAAAGTACGATTGCAGACATACGCCGCGACGTTGAGGTCGAACAACGCATCAACAGACGGAACGAGCGCGTCTCCACTCATTTTTGGAATGTTTATGACCATGATGGGCCGCTGCTCTGCGGCGGCATCATCGGCAGCCGCCGTTGCATCGGGAGACTCATGATCGACCGGAAGAACGGTGAGCCTGTGGTCATACTGAAAGCCGATCGGCACGCGAAAGCCGTTGCCCGAGCGGGTAATGACATACTCCCCCTTCAAGGCCAGGTACGTGTGCACATCCGGGCTCTTGAAGATCGGACTGCGACTGGGCTTGTTTAGCTTCTCGGCGAGGAAGGCAAGATAGTCATCGCTCCCTTCGACCTTAATGACAAGCTCCTTCTGGTCTGCTCGCTGTTGATCGCACTGGAACGTGAGATAGGCGAAGTCAGGTGGATAGTGGGCAATAAGTTTATCGCTAAAATAGGAAAAAACCCAAAGCAGACCGGCCAACACCCCGGAGGAACCAACAAACGTCACTCCAGCTATTGCAACGCTCGACTTTTCGCCGATGAAGACGCTTAGAAAGAGAGCTATGCTCAGTAACAGCAGAAAGAGAAACACATAGGTCTGCGATCCGATTGTCAGAGTGGTGCCGGGAAGCGCTCCAGAAACGAAGTAGCCCAAAGACACCCCAAACAACGCAAAGATTAGTATCATTCCGGCAGTCAAAATGCGCCCAGCGTACTGCTTACCGAAAAGCGTTGGCGGTTGCCGCCGGTCGACGGTTACAGTGGGGTTGCTGCCTGAGGATTGTTCGGTAACTTGAAGACTGCCGTCGCCCGTCCCCATCTTGCGATCTCCAAACGTTGCCGCTTCTGGCCCGGGCGGCTTAAGCGAACTGTGCTAGCAGGGGCATTGGACCCAGCATCCCCAACGGCCGCAGCAAAAGCGCCAAGTGCATGCCTGGTAAACGACATCGGTTCCGGCATCGGGCACTGATTGGAGCACCTGCGTACACTCCTGAGTGACTTCTCCGGTGTCAGCGGGCGACAAGAGAAGGAACAAGAGGGCGGTCGTGGTTTGCAGGCAGCTCATTGCCGATTCCCAAGCTACACAACCTGTGCGATATCACAACTGAGGCTTGGGTGCCACCCCGTTTTCTGGGCGAATAATGCGCTACTGTTCCTCCCACGAACGGACCGAACGCACCGTTTTCGGCGGCGCGACGGCGGTGTGCCGCCTATTTGTAGGGGAGGATGTAAAACTGGCCTGGTCGAGCGCGATTTGGGCGCGCCCGCGCCGCCCGGGCACTAACCTCCGTCAACCCCTTGACCGCCACCACCGCGTGGTGCCTTTGAAGCCGAAGGCGTTGCTGATCGCCGCGCGGATTGGCCGTTCGCGCGCCACTCGCGGCGTCACGCCAAGGTGGCACTTCGGGTCGAGCGTCTCGATGTTGGCGGTTGGCGGGACGATGCCGGCGCGGATCGCCTCGACGACCGCGATCAGCTCCAGCGCGCCGCTTGCGCCGAGCCGACGGCTCCCGGGACGGATCCGTTCCAGACATTCTGTCTATGGCCAGAACGGGTGCACAGGGTCAAGCAGTGCTGCTTGGCTCTGCATCTGAAGCGAGCGCTCTCACTTCAGCGATATCACCAAGCCGCTGAAGTCGGCACTGACCATCAATCCGACCTGGCGGCCCTGCAGTTCGAGGACCGCACCCTTGTCGTTCGTGAGGACAATCACCCCGGCTCCACCGGGCCCGAGCGCGCCTCCGGCGCCAGCGGCTCCGTAGACTCCCTCGACATCCGAGGGACGACGGATGTTGCTCACGCGTCCCGATAGCGTTGCTCTTGCCCCGCCGAACGTGAAGCCAACGCTCACGCCGCCAACCCCAAGCGCGTAGCTCCGGCCCTTGAAAACCAGCGTGCCGCTGCCTCCCGACGCGCCGATGATCCAGCCACCTTTGATCACTGTGAGCCGGATCGTGCCGCTATCGGCAAGGGCCGCGGACGAGATGCTTACCGTCAGCCCGGCGATCAGAGCGATGAGCCACGCACGGAACCAGGGAGAGCGTTGCATGGTGAGGCCTCGAATCGCTTATCGGGCGACTGTGGACTTCTGCAAGTGTATCATGTTCAGGGTGGAACTGCATCGCTCTGCAGGCAGACGCCCGCCGGCGCGAGTACAGCGGAGCGCGCTGCGGATTGACGGAAGCGATCTTCGGAAGCGCGACTCTCGGCGTCGATTCTGACCGCCGGCGGAGTCCGGGACTGATCCAAATCGGACTCCGCCAGTCTGATCGCGGTTCGGCTTAGCCGCCGCTAAGCCCGGCCCATGGCAGTGGTCATACGCACTTCGAAACTCATCCCACCGTTCGTGCAGAACTTCTTCCACTGATCCGTGATCTCGCGCTCGAGCGCGTCGCGGCTTTCTTTGTCGGCGTTCATCACCATCTCCGCCATGGGCGTCGATGCGACGTACTGCCAAAGGAAGTCCCGCGGTCCAGGAACCTCGAGCCGCGCCAGCGTGCTGTCCACCTCCACATCGCGAAAACCCGCCTCCTGCAAGAGCTTGCGAAGCTCGCCTGTGTCATGAAGCGAAAAGACCATGCGCCCGAACGCAGAAGCCTGTGGACCGATCCGGCGGGCAAGGCCGTCAACCAGGATGGAGAAGAGATCGGGGGTAGGCCCAGGCACAGTCGCGACGGCGCGTCCGCCTTCGGTCAGGACACGACGCATTTCGCCGAGCGCCGCCGGTTTGTTGGGAACGAATTGCAGCCCCATCTGGCAGAGCACGACATCGAATGCGCCGTCAGGAAGCGGCATCGATTCGACGCTCGCTTCGTACCAGTCGATCGAGCCTGCAGGAGGAGCGTGTTTCCGAGCAGTGGCCAGCATGCCCGGATTGATGTCTAGGCCGGCGACGCTACCCGTCGGGCCGACGGCACCGGCCGCCGCGCGCGTCACAACCCCAGTGCCGCAGGCCGCATCCAGGACGCGCTCTCCCGGCTGCAGGTGGGCGGCCGCAAGGAGGCCCTTCGCCGCCGGTTCCCCGATGCTCGGCACGAAGTATCGTTCATAATTCTCGGCCATCGACGTGTTTGTCCCCAGGTAGAAGCTTTGATCGCTCATGGCCCGTTCCTTTCGGTTGTACCTGGTCAACCGTAGGAGGGACTTTCAGGTGGACGCATCGCGTAAATGGACCATCCACGAACCATTTCCGCGTGGTCAATTTTGACCAACACCAACTGCTAGAGGAGACTGCTGGCGTGCGCGAAGGCGATGGCCTGGGTCCGTGAGTTGACGCCGAGCTTGTCGAAAATGTTGCTCACATGCCGGGCGACCGTGTGCTCGCTTATGCTGAGACGAGCCGCGATCTGACGGTTGGATGATCCGCTCGCCACCAGAGCCAGCACATCGCGCTCTCTTTCGGTCAGTCCGCGGCGGGCGCTCCCGTCGCCGGCTTCAATGAGATGCTCGAGCTCGGCCAGATCGACCGCAGCGCCGAGCCGGCTGAACACCGACCGAGCGGCGTCGTAGTGCATTCGAGCCGACTCCCGGTCGCTGAGCGCCTCGCACAATCGGCCGAGAAGAACGCGCGCGCGGGCAGATTCGTAGGGCATCTGCAAATGTTGCCACGCGGTCCAAGCCTCACGGAGCGACGCGAGCGCTTGCTGGTATTGGCCTTCGGCGAGGCCCACGGAGCCGGCCGCTTGGGCAGCCGCCGCCTGTAGAAACGCCGCTCCACTCTCCTCGGCGAGCGCCGACAATTCATCGGATATCGTCCGAGCGCCTTCGATGTCTCCCCCCGCCAGAAGGATGTCGACCATCGGTCCGAGCAATCTAGGGCGCGGCAGACCGGCAAGCGGGCCCTGTCGGTCCCCTGGTTGACCGATAGAGCCTCGAATCGAGGCGGCGGCATCGCCTTTGCCGGTGGCAAGCAACAGCAATGCGGAACCCGGCTGCGGCTCGCAGCCGCGACGGCTCGCCTCGCGGAACATTTGGTCGGCCTGCTCAAGGTCGCCCGTCAACCGGCTGAGCTCGCCTAGTTGATAGTAGGCGCGGCCGGCCGCGGCCTCGGAACGGTCGGCCAAGCGCCGACAGGTGTTGCGTGCTTCCTCACGCGCGGCCGCCCAATCGCCTTGGAGCTGCAAGACCTCCGAGCGGTGGACCAGGCATTGGCCTCGAAAAGGCACGAGATCGGGCTGGGATGCGCACCAATCGTTCAGTTGCATTGTCCATTCGCGGGCGCGCCCGAGATCGAATATGCGCTGACAAGTCAAGATCACGGCGCAATAGATCACGCCGGCGAGGATGGGCGATACGTCCCCAACCGACACTCCGATCATCGCATCGCCGAGAAGGGCAACACCCTCGGCTTGCCGGTTGAGCCCGATGACCGCCTGGCCTTTCCCCAGAAGCGCAACGGCCAGAAGATCAGCGTCCGCAAAGCGGTTGGCTATGGCGATGGATTCGTCGAACGTGGCGGCGGCCGCCTCGCTGTCGCCTCCGAACATCGCAACAAGACCGTCAAGGCTCCGTACATATCCTTGTTCGACACATTCCTCTCCGTGTTCGGTGAGGATGCGCTTTGCGCGGGAAAGCCAGCCAGTCCCTTGCGCGGGTTCGCCGGCCAGGAGATATGTGAAGCTCAGCCAGAACCCCCAGCGGGCTCCCTGATCCGGGGCAGATTGGCTCAGGCAAAGACGGTGAAGCCGCGTCCAGGTCGCAATTGCCTCGTCGTCGCGGCCAACAAGATACGCAGCGGTC
>JBOHKB010000240.1:0-6458 GCA_050728815.1 Propylenella sp. | reverse complement strand
GCCGGATGTTGTCGGCTGTATGGCCCTGAGGCGGCGGCGTAAGCCGCCCTCGAAGGGACGGAAGACGAGGACGAGTCGGGAGCCGTAACCGCCGCGCGGGGCGCTGAGGAAGCGCCCAAACTAAAAGCTAAGGTGCTTGTTCAGCGCCCCGCCCCTCCCCCAAACGGAGGGATCTATGTTGCAAGTCCTGCGCCGGCGCCGGCGGCAGGAGAAAAGGCGCGCCTTGGCTTCAGCCGCCCAGATACCGATCGATCTCCGGGTCCCGCCCTCGCTTGAGCATCTCCGCCGGCGGCGCCGTCGCGAGCACCCGCCCCCCGGCGATGAAAGCCATCAGCTCGGCCGCGGCGCCGATGTCCTCGGGCGTGTGGATCGCGACGAGCACCGTCAGCCTCTCCTCGCGGCGGAGGGCGCCGATCAGCGCGATCATCTCCCGTCTCAAGCCCGGGTCGAGCGCACCGAACGGCTCGTCGAGCAGCATCAGCGGGCGCTTCCTGACCAGCGCGCGGGCGATCGCCACGCGCTGCCTCTCCCCGCCGGAGAGTTCCGCCGGCCGCCGTCCGCCAAAGCCCGAAAGGCCCACCCGTGCGAGCGCCTTCTCCACGGCGGCGCGCTCGTCCGTGCCGAGCCGCAGCCGCGGGTCGATGCCGAGCCCGACATTCTCGGCCGCCGTCAAATGTGGGAAGAGGTTGTGCTCCTGGAAGAGGATGGAGAGCGGCCGCTCGGCCGGGGCAAGGCCGAGGAGGTCGCGCCCGGCGAAGCGGAGCGTACCGGCGGTCGGCCGCTCGAACCCGGCGATGGCGTGGAGCAGCGTGGTCTTGCCGCCGCCCGACGGGCCGATCAGCCCGCAGAGCGCGCCCGCCGGCACTTTGAGCGTGTAGCGCGCATGGAAATCCGCGTAATCGAGGGTGAGGTCAGCGGCTTCGAGCAAGCGGGTCCTCCGACCATTTCTGGGCCGCCAGGAAGAGCGCGAGCACGAGAAGCGCGAGGAGCAGCGCGACGGAGGCGGATTCGGCGATGCGGTAGGAGCCCATGCGCTGATAGAGGAGCAGCGGCAAGGTCAGGATGTTGCCGGAGCCGAAGAAGGCGGCGACGCCGAGGTCGCCGAGCGAGAGCGCGGTCGCGATGGCGAGCGCCGCGAGCAGCGGGCGGCGAAGCAGCGGCCAGTCGACGAGCTTCAACCGCCACACGCCTGATATGCCGAGGCTATCGGCCAGGCGTCCGTAGCGTTCGGCGGAGAGGGTGAGCGGCGGCTCGACCTGACGCAGCGCGAAAGGGAGCGCCATCAGGGCGTTGACGAGTATGATCAAGGGGATCGCAAGCGCGAACGGGTCCGCGACGGGCCTGAGCACCACGAAAAGCCCGGCGGAGAGCGCGACCGGCGGCACCGCGAGGATCAGGCTCGCGGGCATGGTCATGGCGGCTGCCTTCGTCGCGCGCCCGGACGAAGCCAGGCGGCGCGCCGAGGCGGCGAGGCCTAGCGCCAGCGCGAGCGAGAGGATGGCGGCGGGGATGGCGATGGCGAAGCTCGTCGTCACCGCCTGCCCGGCATCCGATCTGGCAAGACTCGCGATCCCGGAAATGCCGGCGGAGCCGATGGCAAGGAGCGGCGGCAGCACGAGCAGCGCCGCGAGCGCCATCGCCGCCGCGTCGAGCGCCCTAATCGCCGGCGACGCAACGTCCGGCCGCCCGAACGGCACGCCCGTGGCGGCGCTCTCGCCGGACCGCCGCGCGAGCCAAAGGACCGGCAGCGCGAAGGCGAGGCAGATCGCGACCTGCAACAGCGCCAAGAGCCCGGCGCGCGCAAAATCGACGTCGAAGCGAACGGACTCGTAGATCGCGACTTCGAGCGTCGCCGCGCGCGGGCCCCCGCCGAGCATCAGCACGACCGCGAAGCTGGTGAAGCAGAGGAGGAAGATCAGCGCCGCGAGCGCCGGCGCTTCGCGCTTCAGCACCGGCAAATCGACCAGGCGGAAGACGGCCGCGGGCGGCATGCCGAGTTGCGATGCGAGCCGCCAATGCTCCGAGGGGATCGAAGCCAGCGAGACGAGAAAAACGCGCGCCGCGAGCGGCGCGTTGAAGAAGACGTGTGCGATCAGAATGCCGGGCAGCCCGTAGAGCCAGCCGCCCGGGTCGAGGCCGACGAGCCGCGCGCTTGCGCCGAGCCAGCCGGCGCGCCCCGCGACCGCGACGATGCCGAAAGCGACCACGATCTGCGGCAGCACGCTCGCGAGATTGAGCGCCGCGATGAACAGGTCGCGCCCGGCAAATTGCGCGCGGCGCGCGAGCGCCAGCGCGAGCGCTGCGCCGAGCAGGATGGAGAGGAGCGTCGAAAGCGACGCCTGCAGAACGGTGAAGCGGACGACGCTGCCGACGTAGCGCCAGGGGAGGTCCGCAGGCTCGGGACCCGCCGCGACGAGGATGCCGGCAAACGCCGCAACGATGACGCCGAAGATCAGCGCCAGCGCTAAGGAGCCGGGGAGAAGCTTCACTTGGAAACTCCCAACCCTCTCCCCCTTGCGGGGAGAGGGTAGCCGGTCCGAGGGACCGGCTGGGTGAGGGGTACCGCAGGAGCCGAGAGGTGTCGCGCCACCCCTCCCCTACCCCCTCCCCGCAAGGGGGAGGGGAATCTCACTGGCTCATGGCGGCCAACCATTCGTCGACCCAGGCGCGGCGGTTCGCCTCCACCTCCTGCGGCTCCGCGTAGAGCGACGTCTCCGGCTTGGCGAGCCCCTGGAAGGAAGCGGGAAGGCCCGCCTCCGGCAGTTTTGCCGGATACATCCAGTTGCCCTCCGGTATCGCCGATTGGAAGCGTTCCGAGATCATGAATTCGAGGAACGTTCGGGCGAGCTCCGGATTGTCGGTCGTCTTCGTCATGCCCGCCACCTCGATTTCGAGATAGTGCCCCTCGGAGAAGATCGCCGCCTTCTTGGTCTCGTCGCTCTCCACGGCGATGTGATAGGCGGGCGAGGTCTGGTAGGAGAGCACCATGTCGGCCTCGCCCTTGGCGAACATGCCGTAGGCCTCAGACCACCCCTGCGTCACCGTGATGATCTTCGGCGCAAGCTTGCGCCAAGCCTCACCCGCCTCGTCGCCGAAAACGCCGCGCATCCACACGAGCAGCCCGAGCCCCGGCGTAGAGGTGCGTGGATCTTCGATGACGATGTGCGCGCCGGCGTCGGAATCGACCAGCTCGACGAGGCTTTTGGGCGGGTCTTTCAGCCGCGTCGCGTCGTAGACGAACGCGAACCAGCCCCAGTCAAACGGGAGGAAAGTGTCGTCCGTCCATTCGATCGGCAGGTCGAGCCCGGCGCTGTCGATGCCATGCGACGCGAAGAGACCGGTCGCCGCGGCGTCGACGATAAGATTGGTGTCGAGGCCGAGCACGACATCGGCCTTGGTGCCCCCCCCTTCGAGCTTCAGTCGCGCGAGCAGCGTCCCAGCGTCGTCGCTCGTGACCCATTCGAGGGTGCAGCCGCACGTTTCCTCGAAGCGCTCCTTGATGACGCCGCCCGGGCCATACTCGCTCGGGAAGCCGCTATAGGTATAGACGGTGAGGACTGGCTTCTCGCCTTGCGCGGCGGCCGACGCTGAAAGAAGCGCAAAGAGAAGCGGGACGCTCAAAACTCTAAGCCGGCATGGCATCGGTTTCTCCTTCCTGATTTTGCGATCCGGAAGGGGCCGGCGAATTCGACGTTGGTTTTGGGGCGAGGCACGATCTCATCCCTCCGCCGGCATGACCCGGATCAGGTTCGACGGGTCGGCGGAGTCCTCCGCCTCTCAGCCCCTGGGGCACCCCGTGAGACAATGAGAAAGCTAGGTCGGGGGGCCGCAAAGCGCAAGCGGCGGTAAGGGGTCGAACGGGGCGCAGAAAACGGCTAGTATGCGCCCACGAGGTTCGAACGGTCCCGCTCCGCGGCCGGCAACTGGCCCGGCGGACCCCGGTTCGGGAGGATTCTTAAGTGTTGGGTCTCAGCATCTGGAAGATAGCCATCATCGTCGGGCTCATTGCGCTTCTATTCGGCAAGGGCAAGGTGTCGGCCCTGATGGGCGACCTCGCGAAGGGCATCAAGAGCTTCAAGAAGGGCATGGCCGAGGACGTCGACGACCCGAAGGCCATCGACGAGCAGACGGTGGAAACCGTGGCCGACGCCCCGGCCAAGAAGGCACGCAGCTAGACACCGTTCGCGGCGGCCAGACCGGCCCCCCGCGCCTACGCCTCGGCCAGCTCGCCGATCCTTCCGGTAATGGCCTGAAGCGCCGCTTCCGCGCGGCTCGCGTCCGGGCCGCCCGCCTGAGCAAGATCGGGGCGGCCGCCGCCGCCCTTGCCGCCGAGCGCCTCCGAGCCGAGCCGCGCTAGATCGACCGCGCTGATCCGGTCGGTGAGATCGTCGGTCACGCCGACGACGAGCCCCGCCTTCCCGTCGATGACGCCGACGATCGCGACCACGCCCGAGCCGACCTGCTTCTTGCCCTGATCGACGAGGCCGCGAAGGTCCTTCGGCGCAACGCCCTCGACCGCGCGCGCGAGCACGTTGATTGCGCCGATCCGCGTGACCGCCGGCCGCTCGGCGGAGCCGCCGCCCATCGCGAGCTTCGTCTTCGCGTCAGCCAGCTCGCGTTCGAGCCGCCGCCGCTCCTCGACCAGCTGATCGACCCGCGTGAGTGCCTCGTCCGGCCGCACCTTGAGCTTTGCGGCGATCTCGCGCACGCGCCGGTCCTGTTCGGCCAAGTAACGCCGCGCCGCCGCGCCGGTCAGCGCCTCGATGCGACGGACGCCCGCCGCAACCGCGCTCTCGCCGACGAGCGTGATCAGCCCGATCTCGCCGGTGCGGCCGACATGGGTGCCGCCACAGAGCTCCACCGAATATGTTCTTCCGGCCTTCTCGCCCGCGGGCGCTCGTCCCATGGAGACGACGCGCACCTCGTCGCCATACTTCTCGCCGAAGAGCGCCATCGCGCCCGACTGAATCGCGCTGTCGCGGTCCATGAGCCGCGTCTCTACCGGCGCATCTTGCAGCACCACGGCGTTCGACATTTCCTCGACCACTTCGATCTCCTCGCCCGACACCGGCTTCGGATGCGAGAAATCGAAGCGGAGCCGCTCCGGCGCGACCAGCGAACCCTTTTGGGCGACGTGCGTGCCGAGCGTCTCGCGGAGCGCCGCGTGCAGGAGATGCGTCGCCGAGTGGTTGGCGCGGATCGCGCCTCGCCGCGCGCCGTCGACCGCAAGCCGCACTGCCTGGCCCGGCACGAAGCCGCCGACCTCGACCTTGCCGATGTGCACGAAGAGCCCGTCGGCCTTACGCTGCGTGTCGCCAACGCGGAAACGCGCGCCGTTCTCCGATTCAATCGCGCCCGTGTCGCCGACCTGTCCACCCGCCTCGCCATAGAACGGCGTCTGGTTGACGACGATCGCGCCCTCCTCGCCCTCGGCAAGCGAATCGGCTTCCGCCCCGTCCTTTACCAGCGCCAGCACCTGCCCCTCGGCCGTCTCCGTCGCGTAGCCCAAAAACTCGGTCGCGCCATGCTTTTCGCGGAGCGCGAACCAGACCGCCTCGGTCGCCGCCTCGCCCGACCCCGCCCAGTGCGCGCGCGCCTCGGCCCGCTGCCGGTCCATCGCGTCGGTGAAGCCGGCGATATCGACGCCGATGCCGCGCGTCTTCAGCGCGTCCTGCGTGAGATCGAGCGGGAAGCCGTAGGTGTCGTAGAGCTTGAAGGCCGTCTCGCCGTCGAGAATATCGCCTTTGTCGAGCGTTGCCGTCGCCTCTTCGAGCAGCGATAGGCCCCGCGCGAGCGTGCGCTGGAACCGCGACTCCTCGAGCCGCAGCGTCTCCGTGATGATGCCTTCGGCGCGGCCAAGCTCGGAATAAGCGTGCCCCATCTCATCGACGAGCGTCGGCACGAGCCTGTAGATCGCGGGCTCGCTCGCGCCGAGAAGATGCGCGTGGCGCATCGCGCGGCGCATGATGCGGCGAAGCACGTAGCCGCGCCCCTCGTTCGACGGCAGCACGCCGTCGGCGATCAAAAAACTCGTGGCGCGCAGATGGTCCGCGATGACGCGCGGGCTTGCCTGGTTCACCGCGCTCGACGGCCGGCCGACGTGATCATGCACGGCGGCGATGAGCGTCTCGAAGAGGTCGATGTCGTAGTTGTTGGTGACGCCTTGCAGAATCGCCGTCATGCGCTCCAGGCCCAAGCCGGTATCGATCGACGGTTTGGGAAGATCGATGCGCGTTGCCTCGTCGACCTGCTCAAATTGCATAAACACGAGGTTCCAGAATTCCAGAAAGCGATCGCCATCCTCCTCGGGCGAACCCGGCGGGCCGCCGATGACGCTCTCGCCCTGATCGTAGAAGATTTCCGAGCAATAGCCGCATGGACCGATCGGGCCCATCGCCCAGAGATTGTCCTCGTGGCCGACGATGCGATCGTCCGCCAGGCCGGCAATCTTCCTCCAC
>JBOHKB010000239.1:0-5910 GCA_050728815.1 Propylenella sp. | reverse complement strand
GGCTTCGCCCGGGGCGCTTTCATTTCCGGCTCGAGGCTAGCGAAGATGCCCGGCGAAGCGATCGACGTCGGCCGCGTTCGTCTGCCAGCTCGCGACGAGCCTGACCAGACTTTCGCCTGCGGCCGGGCGCTCATCGACCGGCAGGCTCTCCACGGACCACGGATGATAGACGGCGCCCGCCGCCTTGAGACGCCGGTCGGCGTCCTCCGTCAGGATCGCGAAGACCTCGTTGCCGCCCGGCTTCACCGCAAGCCGCGCGCCGCGCGACTTCTCGATCGCGGCGGCGAGGCGTGCGGCCATCGCGTTCGCGTGGCGCGCGAGGTCGAGCCAATGGTTCTGATCGAGATACGCCGCCAGCTGCGCGGCGATGAACCAGTTCTTCGAGAACCCCTGCCCTGCCCGGTGGCGGGCGAAGCCGACATCACGGGCATGCGCCGGATCGAAGAAGACGACTGCTTCCGCCGCTATGCAGCCGTTCTTGGTGCCGCCAAAGGAGAGGACGTCGACGCCGGCGCGCCAAGTGACGTCCGCCGGCGAACCGCCGAGCGCGGCGACGGCATTGGCGAAGCGCGCGCCGTCCATGTGAACGGCGCAGCCCCGGGTCTTCGCGACCCTGCCGATCGCGGCGACTTCTTCGGGGCGGTACACCGCGCCGAGCTCGGTCATTTGAGTGATGCTGACGGCGACCGGCTGGCCGTGGTGGAGAAAACCCTCCGGATGCTTCGCCAAGCCCTCGGAAAGAGTCTCGGGCGCAAGCTTGCCGGCCGCTCCCTCGAGGCCTACGACCTTCATTCCGCTGAAGAACTCGATCGCGCCGCCTTCATCCAACAGGATGTGCGCTTCGCGGTGGCAGAGCACGACACCTCCGGGCCGCGCGTAGGTTGAGATGCCGAGCACGTTGGCGAACGTGCCGCTCGCCACCAAAAACACGGCGACATCCCGCTCGAACAAGTCGGAGAAGCGGCGCTCGACCGATTTCGTCATGGCATCGCCGCCATAGGCCGGCCCGCCGGCGCGAGCGGCTTCCGCCAGGGCTTCGATTATTTTGGGGGAAGCCCCGGCCCAATTGTCGCTGGCGAATAGCATTGCGCTCTATTGCCGGCTCGCCGCGCCAAGGGCAAGCGCGCAACTCAGCTCGCGAAGCGCCGCGAGATCAGAGCAGGCTTACCGCAGGCGCGAGGCAATCAGGTGATCGAGGGAGAGCCTGCCGGAGCCCCACGCCATGATACCGAGCGCCATCGCCGCCCATGTGAGGTGGATCGGCCAGCCGCTCGGAACCGTCAGCTGGATGATGATCGTCATTGCTAGAAGTCCGGCGGCGGCAAAGCGGGCGCCGAGACCAAGCACGAGCAGGATGGGCAAGAGAACCTCGGCGCTGCCGGCGAGGAAAGCGGTAACGGCCGGCGCCGGAAAGTCGTAGGGTCCGCCGGGCAGGTGAAGCTTGAATTCGTCGGAGAAAAGGAACACCGCAGTATCGTTCAGTTGAAGAAGCCCGTCCCACTTTTTGACGCCCGAGCGCCAGAACGGCACAGAGAGAGCGATACGGAGCGCGAGCTGCACACTGGATGGCGCAGCAATCCACTGCACAAGCCGGTCTAGCCGGAGGATCAATCCCGCCGGGCCGCCGGCGGCGGCAGCCATGCCACCCGAGTCTGCCGTTTTCATAGCTGTTCCGCGCTCGGTTTCACGCCCCTGCCCCCGGTTGGATGACTTCCGCGAATACGCCCGCTTCGAGCGAGCCCTTGATATTGGCGGCGAGATCGAACTCTTCGCTGTCGCTCGCGGCCCGCGCGGCGGCTTCGGCGAGTGTCGAGCCGGCGACAAGGGTTGACAGAAAGACCGCGCCTCCCGGTGGCAGCCAGCGCACGAGAACATCGAGCTCTGGACGGGTGACGAGCGCGTCTTCCGCGTCGCTCGACTCGATCAGGCCGACCGGCGCGTCCTTCCGGTTGGCGGTGAAGATGGTTACGGCCGGATAGCGCGAGCGGACGATGCGCGTGGCCGGGTGGGAAACGAAGCGCGCTTCGCCCAAGGTTCCTTGGTCGATCGCGGAAAGCGCCTGCGGCGCGAGAACCGCCGAGTCGGCGGCATGGTAAGCGTCGAGCCACGCGCGCTCGATGCGCGCGACATCACCGAGCCACGGGAGGTCCCGCGTGTGCTCGAACCGGTCGATGAATGCAGGATAGTCGCGGCCGTACCCGAAGAGGAGGGGTGAGGCGGGCGGGGTCGCCCGCACATACATGCGCGCCATGCCCCGGAAGAATTCTTCGCCGACGATGCGCTGGGTGGCCGGATATATCTCGGCCAGCGCGTTGACGAGGCTCACCGTCACGTTGTTGCGATAGACGTCGAAGCGTTTTCCCGCCGCCTTGCCGGCGGGTCCAGAGACGCAATCGGGCTCCGGCCGCGCCGGATCGAGCAGTGCTGCCGCGACGGCCGAAGGGAATTCGGCGCCTTTCTCCCCGGACGGTCGGCTGGCTTCAGGCGCCGGCTGCATGGCGCTTCCCGACTGCGGCCGGTTCGGCGTGACCGTCGATAATCTTCTGTGCGGCTTGCGCTTCCCTCTTCAGGACGGGCCACTCCGGCAGCTCGCTGTCCCACTCGATCAGGGTCGGGACAGCGCCGCAGCGGTCGATCACCGCTTCGTAGAGCGACCAGACCGGGTCGGCCACCGCCCGGTCGTGGCTGTCGATCAGGAGAGGCGCGCCCTCGTCGTCTTCCTGCTGCGAATGACCGGCGAGGTGAATCTCGCCGACACGCTCAAGCGGAAAGTCGGCGAGATAATCGGCCGCCGCGAATCCGTGATTGGTCGCCGACACGAAGACGTTGTTGACATCGAGCAGCAGCCCGCAGCCGGCGCGTCGTGCGATCTCGCGCAAGAAATCCGTTTCGCTCCAGGTCGACTCCTCGAACAGCAGGTAGGTCGACGGATTCTCGAGGAGCAGATTCCGGCCAATCGCCGTCTGCACTTCGTCGATGTGGGCGACGACGCGAGTCAGCGTCTCGTTCGTATAGGGCAGCGGCAGCAGGTCGTTGTAGAAAACGTCGTCGTGCGTAGACCAAGCCAGATGCTCCGAGATCATGGCCGGCTCGTAGCGCTCGACGAGGGACGCGAAACGCGCCAGGTGATTTGGCGAGAGCGGCGCCAGTCCGCCGATCGACATGCAGACGCCATGTAGAGAGATGCGAAATCTTTCCCGTATCCGCGTGAGCGCGGCGTGGGGCGGGCCGCCGGCGCCCATGTAGTTTTCGGCATGCACCTCGAAGAAGCCGACTGCGTCGGGGTCGGCGATTATCGCTTCGAGATGCTGCGGCTTGAAGCTCGCGCCGGCGCTCCCGCCGACGACAAAGGCCGGGAAACGGCACGGATCAGCCCACTTCGTCAAGAACGGAGCAGCCATGCTCGTGCCCTCCCGGCCATTCGCAGCTTATGCCGGCAGGTCGCGGGTAAGCGGCTCAAGCGAGCCGTTGCGACCGCCGGGCACCTGGATCGACGTGCATGTGCCGCCGCGGACGAGTGCCCACGCGTTGCCCTGAAAGTCGACCGTCGACGTACCCTGGCAGGTCGTGCCTGGACCGGCGGCACAGTCGTTCATGCCAGCAAGCGAAACGCCGTAGCATTTCTCCTTGCCCGCTTCCATCGCCGCCTTTCCCTCTGCCTCCGTCATCGGCCCAGCGCTGGCGAATGAAGCCAGGGCGGTTGCCATCGCGCCGGCCAAGGCCAACGCGCTGAGTTCACGTACTATCATGTTAACCCTCCAATCGGACGCGGGCGGATTATCCCGTTCCACGCCGCCGGAACCTGCCGCACAAGCGCGAACAACGGAAATTAAGAGTGCGCGAATGCGATCACGCGATTGCTCAACCGGCCGTGAGACTTAGGTGAGCAACCCGCTCGCCGGCGTCGTGGGGGGCGACTTAAAGCCGGGCGAGCGGGTTTTCGAGCCGACGCAACGGTGCGTCCGGCCTGAGTGCATCATGCGGCCGGCCGCACGCCAAACGGAAATCAAAGGCTGGTGAATGCCCGTGCTCGGCCCGGCACGCCGGTGCGCGGCGCGATGGACACGCCCGCTGTTCGGCCTTAGATTGTTGCGGTCGATCTCTGGCGTGGAACGCTTCTTTCTCGGTTGGCGCTCGCGCCCGGTTCTGAAGCCGCACTCCTCAGACCTCGTCCCCGGGTTGGCCCGGGCAGGTTCACGATTGTCCGGGGGACAAGATGCCTACAGGAACAGTGAAGTGGTTCAACGTGCGTAAGGGCTACGGCTTTATCGCACCGGATCAAGGCGGCAAGGACGTCTTCGTCCACATCAGCGCGGTGGAGCGCGCCGGGATGAACGAGCTGCGCGAAGGCCAGAAAATCTCCTTCGAGGAGCAGACGGACGAGCGCAGCGGCAAGACCTCGGCCGGCAACCTGAAGCCCGCCGGCTAAGTCCCGCCGCCCGGCTCCCGCGCCGGGCCCGCATGCGGCCTCAGCGGGCGGGCTTGCCGGGAGAGGCGTTTTTTGCCATTGTCGCAGAAGGACAGTGTTCCTGTCCTTTTTTGGCCCGAGGCCACGCTGACGCCGGCGCTTTGCGTCCGCGGGTGGCATATCGGTTGCAGGGTGGCGCGAGGGCCGCCGGTCGATTAGCTGTGAAGCCGGTCTGGATCGGATCGCGCCGCGCTTGGCAGTCGAGCCCGCGGGGCGGACGCCCTAGCGGCGGCGAAGCCGATACGGTCCGGCACCCCGGGGCGAGGATGCCATGACGATGCGGATGACGGCACGAGAGGCGCGGCGGTTGCGGGCGGCGGAAGCGCGCGCCGCCGCCAAACGCGCCGAACGCCGCGCGAGCGACATCCCGGTCGCCCGCCATCCCGGCCTCTACGACCCGCGGCTCGAGCACGATTCCTGCGGCGTCGGCTTCATTGCCGACCTGAAGGGCGGCCGCTCTCACGAGATCGTCGAAAAGAGCCTGCAGATCGTCCAGAACCTGACCCACCGCGGCGCGGTGGGCGCCGACCCGCTGGTCGGAGACGGGGCTGGCATCCTCGTGCAAATCCCGCACGAGTTCTTCACGGCCGAATGCGCCGGACTCGGCTTCGAGCTGCCCGAGCGGGGCGAGTATGGCGTCGGCTATCTCTTCATGCCGCGCGACGAAGCCGCGCGCCGGCACTACGAGGAGATCGTCGAGCGCGTCGTTGCGGCGGAGGGGCAAAAATTCCTCGGCTGGCGCACCGTGCCGACCGACAATGCAAGCCTGTCGCAGAGCCCGCAAATCCGCGCGAGCGAGCCGTTCCATCGCCAGGCCTTCATCGGCCGCGGCGACAAGACCGAGCGCGGCGATGCGTTCGAGCGCCGGCTCTATATCCTGCGCAAGGCGATCTCGAGCGTCGTCCACGAGGAATCGAAGGGCGTCGACCGCGGCTTCTACATCGTCTCGATGTCATCGCGGACGGTCGTCTACAAGGGAATGTTCCTCGCCTATCAGCTCGGCGCGTACTACCCCGACCTGCACGACCGGCGCTTCACCTCGCAGATGGCGCTGGTGCATCAGCGCTTCTCCACCAACACGTTTCCGTCGTGGAAGCTCGCGCACCCCTACCGGATGGTGGCGCATAACGGCGAGATCAACACGCTCCGCGGCAACGTGAACTGGATGGCGGCGCGGCAGGCGTCGGTATCGTCCCCGCTGTTCGGCGGCGATATCGGCAAGCTCTGGCCGATCAGCTATCCGGGCCAGTCGGACACCGCGTGCTTCGACAACGCGCTCGAGTTCCTGCTGCGCGGCGGCTACTCGCTGCCACACGCGGCGATGATGCTGATCCCCGAGGCCTGGGCGGGCAACCCGCTGATGGACGAGGACCGGCGCGCTTTCTACGAATACCACGCCGCGCTGATGGAGCCGTGGGACGGCCCCGCCTCGATCGCGTTCA
>JBOHKB010000238.1:0-12715 GCA_050728815.1 Propylenella sp. | reverse complement strand
GCAGCAGCCAAGTGTAGTTCGCGTCAAGCATGAGACGAACGGCGGAGAGCGGCAGCTCGGTGACGGCGAGGCTGTCCTTCTCGAGCTGGGGGTCGAGCGCGAAATCCGGCATCGCCGCTCCTTTTTTCGCCTTAATTGACTGTCGCGCGGCCTTCCCACAAGGTCCGCGCGCAATTGGGGCCTCGGGAGGCCAGATGACCGACATCGCCCAGCTTCGATCCGTTGTCGAGGGCGCGTTCGAGAAGCGCGATTCTGTCGGCGTCTCGACCGGCGGCGAGGTGCGCGACGCAGTCGATGCTGCGCTCGACCTCCTCGATTCCGGCGAGGTGCGCGTCGCCGAGAAGCGCGACGGACGGTGGATCGTCAACGAGTGGCTGAAGAAGGCGGTGCTGCTGTCCTTCCGGCTTAACGACATGTCGACGATCCCGGGCGGTCCCGGCGGCGCGACCTGGTGGGACAAGGTGCCCTCAAAATTCGCGGGATGGGGCGAGAACCGCTTTCGCGCCGCCGGCTTCCGAGCCGTGCCGGGCGCGATTGTCCGCCGCTCCGCCTATATCGCGCCGGGCGTGGTGCTGATGCCCTCCTTCGTGAATCTCGGCGCCTATGTCGGCGAGGGCACCATGGTAGATACCTGGGCGACGGTCGGCTCCTGCGCGCAGATCGGCAGGCAATGCCACATTTCCGGCGGCGCCGGCATAGGCGGCGTGCTCGAGCCGCTGCAGGCGGGTCCGGTGGTGATCGAGGACGATTGCTTCATCGGTGCGCGCGCCGAGGTCGCGGAAGGCGTGATCGTGCGCGAGGGCTCTGTGCTGTCGATGGGCGTCTATCTCGGCGCCTCCACCCGCATCGTCGACCGCGCAAGCGGAAACGTCGTCTATGGCGAGGTGCCGCCGTATTCGGTCGTCGTGTCCGGGTCGATGCCGGGTGCGTCGGGCGGCCCGTCGCTCTATTGTGCGGTGATCGTGAAGCGGGTGGACGAGCGCACGCGCGCCAAGACATCCATCAACGAACTGCTCCGCGACTGAGGCAAAGTGTGCCCAGCTTCCACGCCGCGCCTCGTCGCTCCCCGCTGCTCTGGCTCCTGTTCGGCTTCAAGGGGCGCATTTCGCGCAGCATCTATTGGCCGTCGATGCTGGCGCTCATCGCGCTGAACTTCGCGCTCTACTTCCAGATCGTCGGGATGACCGAGGAGGAGCTCCGGGGCTCGCTGCCGTTTGTGACGCTTCTCCTCGCGCTCGCCGCGCTCTACATCAACCTCGCGGTTGCGGTGAAGCGCCTGCACGATGTCGGCTATGCGGGCTTCCTCGCGGTCGCCGTGATCATCCCCTTCCTCAACATCGCCTTCTCGATCTGGGTCGGCATCCTGCCCGGCACTGCCGGGCCGAACACCTACGGCGACGCGGCGGACGTGCCGCCGCAGTGATTCCCGGCCGGCTTTGTCGCGGGTTTCGCCGCGCCTACAATCGAATGATTCCTTTTGGGGGAGGCAACGATGGATTGGCAGTGGTTATTCTTCAGCTTCGACGGACGGATCAACCGGGCAAAGTGGTGGCTGGCGGCGCTCGTCTTCGTCGTCATCAGCATCGTGATCTGGTTCGTTGTCCTCCCGCTGCTCGGGATATCCATATGGAGCATGGGGGCGTCGACCGGCGGCACTCTCGCGAGCATCGTCGTCACGTTGATCCTCGCCTATCCGGTAACGGCGGTGATGGTGAAGCGGCTTAACGATCGCGATCGGCCGGCTTGGTTCGCAGCGATCTTCTGGGCGCCGACCGTGCTAAGCTACATCGGCCAGCTGACCGGCCTTGGATATTCGATGCAGATGATGGCCGGAGAGGAAGTCATGATGCCGACCGGCATCGGCTGGGTGATCAACATCCTCATGCTAGGGATCGTCATTTGGGGTCTGGTGGAGCTCGGGTGCCTCAGGGGCACCGCCGGACCCAACCGGCATGGACCCGACCCGCTGCAATCGGGCTCCTAGAGTTTGGCCGGCGGCGGTCCGTCTCCCGCCATGAACCGTTCCGACGATGCGGCGGGCCTGCTCGTCGAGCTGGTCCGCGCGCCGAGCGTCACGCCGGACGGCGCCGCCGCGTTCGACATCATCGAGCACCATCTCACGGCTGCCGGCTTCGCCGTCGAGCGGCCGGTCCTTGAATCGCCCGGAACCGCACCGGTCGAGAACCTCTTCGCGGCTATCGGGGAGGGCGCGCGGCACTTTTCGCTAGCCGGGCATGTCGACGTTGTGCCGCCCGGCGACGAGGCAAGCTGGCGTTATCCGCCGTTCTCAGCGACGGTCGTCGACGGCGTGCTCTACGGCCGGGGCGCCGTCGACATGAAGGGCGGGCTTGCGACGATGCTCGCCGCGGCGCTCCGCTTCGTCGCAGAGCGCGGCAAGAGTTTCGGTGGGCGGCTTTCGTTCCTGGTCACCGCCGACGAGGAGGGCGTGGCCGTCAACGGCACGAAGAAACTGCTCGAATGGGTGGCGGCGCGCGGCGAGCGTTTTTCCGCCGCGCTCGTCGGCGAGCCGACCAGCGCCGAGGCGCTCGGCGACCAGATCAAGGTCGGGCGGCGCGGCAGTTATTCCGCGACGCTCGTGGTCGATGGAAAGCAGGGCCACTCAGCCTATCCGGAGAAGGCCGAGAACCCGTTGCGCGGCCTGACGCGACTTCTCTATGCGCTGCAGGCGACGCCGCTCGACCGTGGCACGGAGCATTTCGGCCCCTCTACGCTGGAGGTGGTGAGCGCCGATGTCGGGAACCCGGCGTGGAACGTCATTCCCGCCCGCGCCGAAGCGCGCTTCAATTGCCGTTTCAACGATGCCTGGACGCCGGCGAGGCTCAAGGCGGAGATCGAGCGGCGGCTATCACTGGCGGCCGGCGACGCGGCACTCGGCGCACGGACGCCGGTCCGCTGGCGTCTGGTGGACGGGCCGCCCTCCGCAGACGTATTCCTCACCCGCGACGACGCGCTGATCGGGATCGCCTCCGCCGCAATCGAAGCGGTCACCGGCCGCCGGCCAAAACTCTCGACCGCCGGCGGCACGTCCGATGCGCGCTTCATCAAGGATTACTGCCCGGTGATCGAGCTTGGCCCGGTCGGCACGACCATGCACCAGGTCGACGAGCGCGTGCCGCTCGCCGAGATCGAGCAGGCGGCGCTGATCTACGAGAGAATCCTCAAAGCCTATTTTTCCGCATGATCGGAAAGCTGCAGAGCATCCTGACGGAGAATCTCGCCGGCGCCTGGGAGGTCATGCTCGGCCGGCCCGAGGGGCTCAATCGCCTCGACACGTCGCTCGAGGGGTTCTGGCGCTCATTCGCCGCCGTCATCCTGCTCGTTCCGTTCGCGCTGCTTGCGCTGTTCAGCCAGGAACCGCTCGCCGAGCAGACGGGCGGGTCCGCGCCGCATCTGTCCGGGAGCGGGCTTGCGCTGGAGGGAATCGCGCTCCTCGCGGACTGGTTCGCCTTTCCGGTCGTGTTCGCGCTCGTCGCTCGGCCATTCGGCCTGGGCTCGCGCTACGTTCCCTTCATCGTGACGCGCAACTGGGCTGCGGTCATCATCGGCGCGATGGTCGGCGTGGTGCATGCGCTGCATCTCGCCGGCGTGCTTCCGACGGCGCTCGTGCCCTATCTCCTGCTTGTGGCGATCGCGGTCGCGCTCCGCTTCTCATACGTCATCGCGCGGACGACGCTCGCCGTCTCGATGGGCATGGCAATTCCCATTGTCATGCTCGACCTTCTGCTCAGCCTGACCATCTGGTCGGTCTTCGACCGCTTCGTCTGATTCCGACTCCGCGTACGGAAGAACGGGCGCTCACTCCTTCTCACTCCAGTCGCACCAAGCGCGGATGACGGCTTCGAGGTCGGCGCGCCCCTTCTCCACGTCGTTGAGATCGGCGAAGCGCATCGTGCGCACGAGCTTGCCGTCTCCCTCGAGCCGCGGATGCTTTCCCGGAATCTCCGCGCCGCGGTGAAACATGATGCTGATCAGCTTCTTCGACGGGTTGATGCTGGCGATGTTGCCCTTGTAGGCGAATGTCGGCGTGCTCCACTTGATTTCCTCTGTCA
The DNA here is from genome assembly GCA_050728815.1 of Propylenella sp. Lineage (GTDB taxonomy): Bacteria > Pseudomonadota > Alphaproteobacteria > Rhizobiales > Afifellaceae > DASWJZ01. The sequence goes on along the minus strand of JBOHKB010000238.1, from coordinate 8,645 downwards.
CGCGCCTGTCCGCCTTGAGAATGATGTCGCGGACGCGACGAAGCGCCGCGTCGAGGGGGTGCTTCTTCTTTGCAAGCCATTGGTCGACTTCAGGATTCTTCGCCATCGTCGTCCTCCAACCCGGTCGGTCCAACCGTTAGACTTCCGTTCGGCGGGTAGTCCACGCGCATGAGATAGAGCCCGTCGGGCGGCGCCACGGGTCCGCAGGCGGCGCGGTCACGCGCCTCGAGCGCGCGCTGAATGTCGTCCGCGCTCCAGTTCCCTTCGCCGACGAGCTTCAGCGAGCCGACCAGCGAGCGCACCTGGTTGTGCAGGAACGAGCGCGCCGTCGCGGCGATTTCGATCTCGTCGCCGTCGCGCACGACCTCCAGCCGGTCGAGCGTCTTCACCGGGCTTTTCGCCTGGCATTCGGCGGAGCGGAAAGTGGTGAAGTCGTGCTTGCCGACGAGCCGGCGCGCGGCGCGCTGCATGGCGACCGCGTCGAGCCGCCGCTTCACGTGCCAGACGCGCCCGCGCTGAAGCGCCGGCGGCGCGCGCCGGTCGAGGATGCGGTAGAGATAGTGACGGCGGATCGCCGAGAAGCGCGCGTCGAAACTCTCTGACACGATCTCGGCGAGAAGCACGGCGACCGGCTCGGGGCGGAGATGCGCATTGAGCCCGTCCCTCAGCTTCTTGCACGTCCAATCGCGGGCGAGATCGAAATGCGCGACCTGGCCGAGCGCATGCACGCCCGCATCGGTGCGACCCGCCCCACGGATCGTAACGGTCTCGCCGGTCAGCTTCGTGAGCGCCTCCTCGAGCGCCTGCTGCACCGAGCGCCCGTTCGTCTGCCGCTGCCAGCCAACGAGGGCCCGCCGTCATACTCAATCGTGAGCTTTAGCCGCGGCATCTTCGCTGAGCAGCTGGAAGGCTTTCGGATAGACGAGCCGTCCTTCCCACGGGGCGGCTCCGAATGACAGCGCCATCAGGTAGGGCGACTGGTATTCGCAGTCGAAACGCGCCGCGCGCCGGTTGGAGTAGCCGAAGCGCCCGTAATAGCCGGGCTCGCCCACGACGACCGATAGGGTGACGCCCATCGCGGCGAGGCAGGCATGCCCCTCGCGCACGAGCTGCGTCGCCACGCCCTGCTGCTGATACTCCGGATAGACGGCGAGCGGCGCCAGCGCCACGGCGTGGAACGGATGCTCGCTGCCCTCGATCACAAGCCGCGAGAAGGCGATGTAACCGATGACGACGCCCTGATCCTCTGCCACGAGCGAAAGGTCGATGTCTCCATCGCTGCGAAGGCGGTCGACCAGGATCGCCTCGCCGAAGCCGGGGAACGACGCCTCCAGGAGGTCGCGGATCTGCCCGGCGTCACGCGGCTCCTCCAGCCGCATGATCGCGAGGCCCGGCTGAATTTCGGGCTTCTCCGAAAGCAGCCTGTCCGCCGGAGGCTTGGCCCAGGTCAACGAGAAATCTCCCGCACTCAGGATCAATCGTTTTCGCAAAAGCCGGCGAGGGTCAACCGGAAGCAGCGGTGTCGCAGTCCGACGTGCGCCTCAGGTCAGGACGCACCCGGCGCTCAGGCGCGCCCCGCGCAGGAACTCAGGGGCGGCAACGGGCTTCCGGCCGGCGCGCTGGAGCTCCAGAACTTCGAGCGCTCCGTCCCCGCAGGCGATAGTCAGCGGATCGAGGCGGAGAACCGCACCGGGCGCGCCCGATCCCTCCGCCGCGCGCGCGCGAAGGACCTTCACGCGCTCCGACGTGTCCCCAAGCGGCATTGCGCACCAGGCGCCGGGGAGGGGCGACAGACCGCGGATGCGATTGTGGAGTTCCGCTGCCGGCTCCCGCCAGTCGATCCTGGTCTCCTCCTTGCCGATCTTTTTGGCGTAGGTGACGCCGGCTTCGCTCTGCGGCGTGCAGGTGAGTGCGCCGCGTTCGATTGCCGCGAGCGCGCGCGCCATCAGGTCGGCGCCGAGGCGGGCCAGCCGGCCGTGAAGACTGCCGGCGTTCTCCTCCGGTCCAATCGGCGTACGCTCCGCGAGGCAAACCGGACCCGTGTCCAGCCCTTCCTCCATGCGCATCACCGTCACGCCGGTTTCGGCGTCGCCCGCCATGATCGCGCGCTGAATGGGCGCCGCGCCGCGCCAGCGTGGCAGGAGGGAGGCATGCAGGTTGAGGCAGCCATCGCGCGGCGCGTCGAGGATCGGCCTGGGCAGGATCAGGCCATACGCGACGACTACCGCTACGTCCGCCTGGTGCGACGCGAACAGCGCTTCGGCCTTCGCGATGCGAAGCGTCTCCGGCATCACGATCGGAATGCCGAACTCCCGCGCCTTCTCATGCACGGGCGACGGCTGCTCGGCCATGCCCCGCCCAGCGGCGCGCGGCGGCTGCGTGTAGACGGCGGCGACCTCGTGACCCTGTCCGATGATCTCGATCAGCGTCGGCACGGCGAAATCCGGCGTGCCCATGAAGACGACGCGCAGCGCCATCTTCGGGCTCAGAACCGGTGCTGGCGCTCGCGTTCCCTCTCGCGCGCCGCCTTGGCGAATTTCTTCACGACGAGATCGCGCTTCAGCTTCGACAGATAGTCGATGAACAGCACGCCGTTCAGATGGTCCACCTCGTGCTGGACGCATGTCGCGAGCAGCCCGTCGGCTTCGATCTCCTGCGGTTTGCCGTCGTAGTCGACGTAGCGCACTCGCACCTTCGCCGGGCGCTCCACCTCGGCGTAGTAATCGGGGATAGACAGGCACCCTTCCTCGTAGGTCGAGCGCTCGTCCTCGGAGCGCCAGAGAATCTCAGGGTTGATCAGGAGGAGCGGGTTCTTGGGCTGGTCCTCTCGTGCAACGTCGATCGCGATGATGCGCCGCGGCTCGCCCACCTGGATCGCCGCGAGCCCGATCCCGGGCGCCTCGTACATGGTTTTGAGGAGCTGATCCATGAAGCGGCGAGTCTCGTCGGTGACCGCTTCGACCGGCGCGCTCTTCTGGCGGAGTACCGGGTCGGGAAGCGTGAGGATTTCGAGGTTGGTCATGTGTGGCGCGACATAGGGGCTGGCGGGAAGGGGGTCAATTGCGGGGCCGACCCGCTTGCATTGCTCGAGGCGCAGGCCTATAGTAGTTTTGCTATAAATGAGCCTGGGGGATGCCTGCCGAAAAGCGGCAAGTCGCGAAGCCTGTCGAATGGGTGGGCTCCTCGCTATCCGATTTGCGGGCTTTCCCAAGAGAGCCTCGCCGCGAAATCGGCCAGGCGCTCTACGAAGCACAGATCGGCGGGAGGCATCCGGCTGCTAAGCCGCTTTCAGGTTTCGGCAGTGCCGGTGTCCTGGAGACTGTCGCGCGCCGCGACGGCAACGCATTCAGATCTGTCTACACAGTGAGGTTTGCAGGTGTGGTCTACGTGCTTCATGCATTTCAGAAGAAATCGAAACGCGGGATCAGGACGCCGAAGCATGAGCTGGAAGTAGTCGCCGGGCGCTTGAAGCTTGCCGCCGCCCACCACAACGCACGCTACGGTTCGCTGAAGGAGCGGGGATGATGACCAGGACGAGGGATGTCACGCGCGGAAGCGGCAATGTCTTTGCCGATCTTGGCTTTGAGAATCCCGAGGAGGAGCTTCTCAAGGCACAGCTCGTGCTTCGCATCCGGACCCTCATTTCGGAACGCGGGCTGACACAGGCGAAAGCCGCAAAGATTCTCGCGGTTGCTCAGCCCGACGTGTCGGCGGTCGTGAACGGCCGCGTGGCGGGGTTCTCGCTGGAACGGCTCTTCGCCTTTGTCCGAAAGCTGGGCGACGATGTCGAAGTGACGATCAGGCACGGTGAAACGAAAGCAGCCACTGGGCGCATGCTCGTCCATCTGGCCTAGCGACGAGTTTGCCCTCTCAAACCATCAGAGGGGTGAATCGCAGAGCGCAGTTTTGCTCGCTTGGCGAAGGCGTTTCGACGTACCGGCAGACGCTTTCAGCAAATCATCCCAACCGTCAGGCGGGTTCCCTCTTTTGAGCATCGCCGCAAACACGGCGTACGCATCGGTTTTTGCGCCATCGGTCCTGAGCGTGTCGCTGTCGTTCACCCAAGCGTACACGATGATCTTCGCCGAAGCGCCATAGCGGAAGAACAACCGGAACCGCTGTCCGCCGAATTTCGCGCGGAACCAATGCTTGCGACCTTCGCCGAGCGTCTTGCCCTGTCGGTACGTTGGTCGAGTTGGGTCCTCCGGGATGGTCTCGAAGAGGAGCTTTGAAAGCGCCGCAAGCAGCTTGAAGTTGGCGGAACCTTGGAAAGCGTCCGGCCTCTTTCGGCGGTCCCGCTCGACCGCCGCGACAAGCCGTTCGAGCTGATCGAGCAACAGCGGATGCGCGAAGAGCTGCCAGCCGTTGACGACAACCGCCGCCTCAGAGGTCGACTTCGCCTTCGATGGCTTCATCGAGGCTCACATTACTGATCTTCACCAGCGCAGCGATGCGACGCGCCAGCGAAGGAGAGAGCGCCTTGATTCTGTCGGGTCGGCTTCTCATGTCGCGTGCGAGGAAGGTCAGGAATTCTTCGAGGACAGGATCGTCGCCCTCATCCTCGGCAGCGCGGAGCGTGACGCCACGACCGTCCACGCGGAACACGATCTGCCCGCCATAGCTTATTCCGAGCGCATCGCGAACCGCCTTGGGAACCGTCGTCTGTCCCTTCTCGGTGACCTTGCTGACGCGCTCAAGCGTCGCCGCCATTTCCTCGCTCCATTGCCGTTCGCGTTAGTCTATGTAAGGAAGATTCCTTACCTCGTCAAACTGGCAGGCTGAGCACCGCCTTCAGTCCGCCGCCCGCCCGGTTCTCCAGCTTCACGTCGCCTCCGTGTGCGCGCGCGACGGAGCGGGCGATGCCGAGGCCGAGCCCGACGCCGCCCGTCTCGCGGCTGCGCGAATCCTCCAGCCGCACGAACGGATCGAACACGCGCTCGAGCTCCGCCTCGGGGATACCGGGCCCGTCGTCGTCGATCAGAATCCGCACCTCGTCCGCGGCGCGCTCCACGCGGACGCGCGCCCGCGCGCCGTAGAAGCAGGCATTGTCGATCAGGTTGCCGATCGCGCGCTTCAGCGCCAGCGGCCGGCATTTGAGCGTCACCGGGGGAGATTCCTCGAAGCGCACGTCGCGGCCGGCTTCGGCGGCGTCCTCCACCAGGCTTTCGGCGAGCGCCGTCACGTCGATCTGCCGCGTCTCCTCGCTTTCCGCGTCGCCGCGCGTGAAGGCGAGAACCGCCTCCGCCATCGACTGCATCTCGGCGAGCGTTTCGAGCACCTTCTCCTTCGTCTCCTCGTCCTCGATGAACTCGGCGCGGAGTCTGAGGCTCGTGATCGGTGTGCGAAGGTCGTGCGCGATCGCGGCGAGCATCGCCGTGCGGTCGCGGACGTAGCGGTCGATCCGCTCGCGCATGCGGTTGAAGGCGATGTTCGCCTGCCGCGTCTCGCGCGGGCCGGTCTCCGGCAGCGGCTCGAAGCTCTCGCCGCGGCCCATGCGGTCGGCAGCGCCGGCGAGCCGGCTGAGCGGCGCGCTCGCGAAGCGCACGCCGAGCGCGCCGACCGCGGCCACCGCCGCCGCCGATATCAGGAACGAGGCGAGGAAGGCGGGCCCGAGCGGAGGCACCGGCGGGTTCTCGGCCGCTGCGTTCAGCCAGCTTCCGTCGGCAAGCCGGATCGAGGCCATTGCCCACGGGGGCGGGTGGTGCCTGCCTCCGCGGTCATCGTCGTCCTCGTCGTCGCGCCCGCGGCGCCAGTGCCGCCGCCAGGGCGGGCCGCCGACGTCGACATGCACGTCCTCGATCGGCTTGCCGATCGCCGCGGCGAGGCGCGCGCGCAATTCCGGCTCCGGATCTTCCCGGCGGCTGATGGCGGGCTGCGGTTCGAGCGCCAGGCGGAGATTGGGCGAGTTCGTCGTCGCCACCAGGCGCTGATGCAGCGGAGGCGGCGTCTCCTCGAGGAGCCCGACCACTGAGACGAGGCGGAAGAAGATGTCCTCGCGGTAGGCGCTTCTGAACGCCTGGATGCGCTCGCCGGAGAAGAGGGCGAATGTCACGATCTGCGCCACGATCAGCGTCAGGATGAGGAGCGCCGCGAGCCGCCCAGCGAGGCTTTTTGGCCAGAACCTCACGACCGTTTCACCTCGCCCGCAAAGCTGTAGCCGTCGCCCCATGCGGTCTTGATGAGCGTGGGCCGGCGCGGATCACGCTCGATCTTCTTGCGAAGCCGGCTGATCTGGTTGTCGACGGAGCGGTCGAACGGCTGCGCCGAGCGCCCGCGCGTCAGATCGAGCAGCTGGTCGCGCGTCAGCACCATGCCCGGCCGTTCGAGGAGCGCCGAAAGCAGCCGGAACTCGCCGCTCGATAGCGGCACGGCGACGCCCTCTTCGCCGACCAGCTCGCGGCGGCCGAGGTCGAGCATCCAGCGGTCGAAGGCGAGCCGCCCCTTCGCCGCCTCGCGCGAGCGCGGCAGCGTCTGCGCACGCCGGAGCACCGCCTTGATCCGCGCCAGGAGCTCGCGCGGGTTGAACGGCTTTGGCAGATAATCGTCGGCGCCGACCTCGAGCCCGACGATGCGGTCGGTCTCCTCGCCCATCGCGGTCAGGAGGATCACCGGGATGTCCGCGTTCTCGCGGATGGAGCGGGTGAGCGACAGTCCGTCCTCGCCCGGCATCATGATGTCGAGCACGACGAGGTCGATCTTCGCCGCCTGCATCGCCCGACGCGCCGCCGCGGCACTCTCCGCGACGCTCGCGCGAAACCCTTGTTTCGCCAAGTAACGCGCGAGCAGGTCGCGGATGTCGCGATGGTCGTCGACGATCAGGATGTGCGGCGTCTCGTCCATTGCGAAGCGACTAACCCCAGGCGATCCGCGGCGCTCAAGAAAATTGTAACAGAGTGTAGCCGCCGCCGACGCCCGGCACGAAGCGCGACAAAATCGGCATTTTGAGCTGAAAGTTCTGCGACATCCGCCGCCCAAATCTCCCGCTGTTCGACGCGACCTCCCTCGCGCCCCCCGATCGAATGAAGGAGATTAAGAGATGAAGACAGGCACGAAAGTGGCCCTTGCGACCGGCGCGCTCGGCGTTGCCGGCGCGCTCTTGCTGGTCGGCACCAGCTACGCGGAGCGCGGCTTCGGCGCGCGTTTCGGCATGATGCACGGCCCCGGACATGGTGGACTCATGGTCCATGAGATGCTGGCGAGCGTCGACGCCAATTCCGACGGCGCGCTCTCGCAGGAGGAGATCGACGCGGCGGTGAACTCCCGCTTCACGCAGTTCGACGCCAACACCGACGGCAGCCTGTCGCTCGAAGAATTCCAGGCGCTCTGGGCCGATATCACAAAGCCGCTTTCGGTCCGCGCCTTCCAGTTCCTCGATCCGAACGGCGACGCCGCGATCGCCAAGACGGAGCTCGCCGACCGCTTCGGCAAGGCCGTGGCGCATTTCGACCGCAACGACGACGGCGTGCTCGACCATGACGACCATCCGCGCCGCGGCTTTCGCGGGCACGGGCCGCGCTGGATGGGCGGCGACGGGCCGGAGAACGACGAGTAACATCCCGGTTCGCGCCTGCATTGGGCGACAGCCCTCCCCCTTGCGGGGGAGGGCCTTCGTCGCCGGACGCTGGAGGAGGACACGCCCATGGCCGACTTGCCCGACTATCCCGGCACGCCGCGCTGGGTGAAGGTTTCGGCGATCATTGCCGGCGTCCTCGCCCTGCTGGTCGGCATCGTAATCGTCACGGGCATCGGCGGTCCGCACGGCCCCGGACGCCACATGCGGTCCGGTGACGCCGGCGGCATCGGGCCGACCTTGGCGGTCGCCAAGATCGGCGGCAGCCTTGCGGACCTTTGGCGCTCGGGTTGACCGCGTGACGATGACGCCCGGTCTGCGGAAACTCGTGCTCGTGACGCACGTCGTCTCCTCGGTCGGCGCGCTCGGCGCGGTCGCCGTTTTCTTTGCCCTATCCATCGCAGGCTTGAGCAGCGATGACGCGCAAATGGTGCGCGCCGCCTATCTTGCGATGGACTTCACTGCGCGGCTCGTCATCGTCCCGCTCGTCCTCGTTTCCTTGCTCATCGGGATCGTGCAGTCGCTGACCACGCAATGGGGCCTGTTCCGGCACTACTGGGTGTTGGCGAAACTTGTGCTCACCGTCTTTGTAACCGTCGTCCTGCTGCTGCAGATGGACGCGATCTCCTACCTGGCGAGCGCTTCCGCTGAGACAGCTTTCTCCGGCGGCGATCTCCTCGGCGTGCGCCGCTCGATCCGCACGCATGCCGCCGGCGGGCTGGTGGTCCTGCTTCTTATCGTGGGGCTGTCGATCTACAAGCCGCGCGGCCTGACCCGCTACGGCTGGCGGAAGCAGCACGCGGAGCGCGCGCTTCCGCCACCATAGCGCTGCGGTTGCCATCGCTGTTTCCGACGCCGCGAATCATCGCTACAAGAACAATATGGAAACGGTGGTCGGCGCGATCCAAGGGCAGAGCGCGACGATGAGCGCGGCGGCCGCATTCGCCGTCGTGGTCATCGCGCTCCTTTTCGGCGCGCTCCTCCTCTGGCGCGGGGGCGGGGCGCGGCGGAACGCTTCGGCCGAGGCCGCGGCCCATGCCGCCGAGCTCGAGAGCCGCATCGGCGCGCTCGTCGC
>JBOHKB010000237.1:0-53750 GCA_050728815.1 Propylenella sp. | reverse complement strand
CCTTGCCGACGATGATTCTCGCTTCGGCGGGATGCTCCTCGAACCAAGCGCCAAGCGCCTCGTTGACGATGCCTTCCACCACCGGCCGCACCTCGGAGGAGACGAGCTTGTCCTTGGTCTGCGACGAAAATTTCGGGTCCGGCACCTTCACCGAAAGCACGCAGGTCAGGCCTTCGCGGCAATCCTCGCCGGCGAGCTGGACCTTCTCGCGCTTGGCGATGCCGGAGCTCTCGGCATAGCCGGTCACCTGCCGCGTCAGCGCCCCGCGGAGACCTGCGAGGTGCGTGCCGCCGTCGCGCTGCGGGATGTTGTTGGTGAAGCAGAGCACATTCTCATGGTACGAATCGTTCCACCAGAGCGCCGCCTCGACGACCACCGTGTCGCGCTCGCTGCGCAGCATGATCGGGGCCGGAATGAGCGGCTTCTTGGCGCGGTCAAGGAATTTCACGAACGCCTCGAGGCCGCCCTCGTAATGCATCTCCTCGCTCTTCTCGTCCGGCCCGCGCTTGTCGGAAAGCAGGATGTGTACGCCTGAATTGAGGAATGCGAGCTCGCGCAGCCGGTGCTCAAGCGTGGCGAAGTCGTAGTCCGTCATGGTGAAGGTCTTCGGCGAGGCGAGGAAGCGCACCTCGGTGCCGGTCTTCCCATCCACCTCGCCGGTGACGGCGAGCTTTGCGTCCGGCACGCCGTCGGTGAACGACATTTCGTGCACCTTGCCGCCGCGCCAGATCTTGAGCTTGAGCCAGGACGACAGCGCGTTGACCACTGAAACGCCGACGCCGTGCAGCCCGCCGGAGACCTTGTAGGAGTTTTGGTCGAATTTTCCGCCTGCGTGCAACTGGGTCATGATGACCTCGGCCGCGGAAACCCCCTCGCCGGTGTGGATGCCGGTCGGGATCCCGCGGCCGTTGTCGAGGACGCCGACGGACCCGTCCGGATATAGCGTCACCTCGACGCGCGTGGCGTAACCGGCAAGCGCCTCGTCGATGGCGTTGTCCACCACTTCGTAGACCATGTGGTGCAGGCCGGAGCCATCATCGGTGTCGCCGATGTACATGCCCGGCCGCTTGCGCACGGCGTCGAGGCCCTTCAGGACCTTGATCGACTCGGCGCCATACTCGGGCTGCGGCGCCGCACCGGCAGCAGCGCCTGGGGGTGCGTTCATCATTTCGAATCAGCGATTTCTCGGCGGTTACGGAAGCTTATAGATAGTGTGTACGGACTTGGAAATGAAGCCTTGCTGCAGCGATTCTCGTAGCAATAAACTCCAATTATTACAAATACTTAGATAAATTGAACAGGCGGCTCAGCGAGGCCGAAAACGTGGCCCGCGGATGGGGGTTTCAATCCGTCCGAACAACCGTTCCGTCCGACACCCGATAATAGGCGGAATCGCGCGGGAGATCGGCGAACAGCGCACGGTCGGTACCGGTCAGAAAAGCCTGCGAGCGGAGCGCCGCGAGCCGTTCAAAAAGCGCGGCGCGGCGCATGGGGTCGAGGTGGGCGGTCACTTCGTCGAGCAGCAGGACCGGGCGCATGCCGGTCATCTCAGAGACGATCTCGGCATGCGCGAGGACGAGCCCGATCAGGAGCGCCTTCTGCTCGCCGGTGGAGGATTGCGCGGCCGGCGCGTCCTTCGCCGCGAGCACCACCTCAACGTCGCTGCGGTGCGGCCCCTGAAGCGTGCGCCCAGCGGCGCGGTCGGCGGCGCGCGCCCCGGCAAGCGCATCGCGATAGTAAAGCTCCGCCTCAGCAGCGCTCTGCCCGGCAAGCATTCCTTCGAAATCGCTCGAAACGGAGATTCGTCCCGCCGGGAAGGCGCCCGCATCGCGTTCCATGCGGGCGGAGAGAAGTGCGGCGGTCTCGCCGCGGGCGAGCGCCACTGCAACGGCGTGCGCAGCAAGCTGAGCTTCCACCGCGTCGAGCCAGGCAGCGTCGCCGCCCTCCTCCAGAATCCGGTTCCGCTGCGCGAGCAGCCGCTCGAAGTCGCGCGCCCGCCGGGCGTGACCCGGATCGACGGTGAGCACGAGGCGGTCGAGGAAGCGCCGGCGCTCGCCGGGCGGACCGGTAAAGAGTCCGTCCATGGAAGGCGTCAGCCAGAGAATGCGGAGATGGTCGAGCAGCGCGTCAGCGGACGGCGCAGTTGCGCCATTGATGCGCACTCTCCGCGTCCGCGCTTCGCCGGGCGCAGCAGACATAAGCGCAGTGCCGAGCCGCGTTTCCCCGCTGTCGCGCTTGAGCGTGGCGGCGACCGTCCAGCCGGAATCGGAGCCGTTGCGCACGATCTCCTCGAAGGCCGCGCGCCGGAGGCCCCGCCCCGGGGCGAGCAGCGAGATCGCTTCGAGCAGGTTGGTCTTGCCGGCGCCGTTTGGTCCGGTCAGCACGACAAGTGCCGCGTCGAAAACAAGCTCGAGCGTAGCGTAGTTGCGGAGATCTCTGAGCGACAGCGCCGTCAGCGCCACGCAAACGGGCGCAGGCACGGAAGGGATTTCACACCCGCATCGGCATCAGCACGTAGACGGCGTCGGCTTCGCCAGAACCCTGGATCAAGGTCGGCGACCCCGGGTCGGCGAGGCGGAAGACCGCCTCCTCGCTGGTGAGCTGCCCCGCGATATCGAGCAGATATTTCGAGTTGAAGCCGATGTCGAGCGGCTCGGCCTCGTAACCGACCGGTAGCTCGTCGGTGGCGCTGCCGGAATCCGGGTTGTTGACGGCGAGCACCATCTTGTCGTCAGCGAGCGTGAGCTTAACCGCCCGCCCGCGGTCCGACGAGATGGTGGAGACGCGATCGACCGCGCGCTCGAACTCCGCCTTGTCGAGCGTCAGCACCTTGTCGTTCGCCTTCGGGATCACGCGCTCATAGTCGGGGAAGGTGCCGTCGATCAGCTTCGAGGTGAGCAAGACGTCGCCGATGGAAAGCCTGATCTTGGTGTCGGAGAGACTAACCTCCACGTCCTTGGCCGGGTCCTCAAGAAGCTTCTGGATCTCGCCGACGGTCTTGCGCGGCACGATGATGCCGGGCATGCCCCCGCTGCCGTCTGGGGCATCGACCTCGGCCTTGGCGAGGCGGTGCCCGTCCGTCGCCACGGCGCGGAGCCGGGCGGCGGCGCCCTCCCCCACCACGTGGAAATAGATGCCATTCAGATAGTAGCGGGTTTCCTCGGTGGAGATGGCGAACTGCGTGCGGTCGATCAGCCGCTTCAAAACCTCGGCCGGCAGCGTGAAGCTGACCGGCAGCGCTCCGGCGTTCAAGTCGGGAAAGTCGGAATCCGGCAGCATCTGCAGCGCGAAACGAGCGTGGCCGGCCTTCAACGACATGGTCTGCCCCTGCTCTGTGTCGAGCGCGATTTCTGCGCCCTCCGGGAGCTTTCGCACGATGTCGTAGAGCATGTGGGCAGGCACCGTCGAAGCGCCTCCCTGCTCGACCGCAGCGGCGGCCTTGTCGACGATCTCCATGTCGAGATCGGTCGCCTTCAGCGAAAGCTCGTTGCCGTCTGCGCGCAGGAGCACGTTCGCCAGAATCGGGATGGTGTTGCGCCGCTCGACGACGCGATGGACGTGGTTGAGCGCCTTCAAGAGGTTCGCCCGTTCAATTCGCACGCGCATGATTTTTCAATCCGTGGGGGCCGGCCGAATCTCGCGGGCCGGCGCGTGTCAAGTTTGCGAACTTGGCCCGGCAGTCGGGGAAAGACAAGAGCCGGAAGACTCGGCAATCGCTGCCCGGGAGGAGGGTCGCGACTGCACCTTCCGGCCCTACCGAAGAGCCGGCGCGCCGCACTCGGCGCTGCCGGTCAATCCTGTATTAAGCGCTTCAAAAGCTCGATTTCCTGGGCGAGAGACTCGTCGGCGGCGGCCAGTTCCTCCACCTTGCGCACGGCGTGAAGCACGGTCGTGTGGTCACGCCCGCCGAAGCGCTTGCCGATTTCCGGGAACGACCGTGGCGTCATGGTCTTGGCCAAGTACATCGCGATCTGCCGCGGCCGCACGATGGCGCGAGTGCGGCGCGCCGACAGAAGATCGTGCTTCGACACGTTGTAGTGGCTGGCGACGACCTTCTGAATGTCCTCAATGCGAATGCGCCGCGGCTCGCGGGCCCCGACAAGATCGGCGATCGCCATTTCGGCAACCTCCATCGTCATCGGCGCGTCGGAGAACTCGGCGCGGCAGACGAGGCGGTTCAGCGCGCCGTCGAGGTCGCGGCCGTTGGTGCTGACCACCTGCGCGACATAGTCGAGCACCGCGTCCGGTATGTAGAGGCCCGGGTTGCGCTCGCAGGCCGCCTGCCGCTTGCCTTCGAGGATGCGCCGCCGCATGGCGAGATCGGGCGCGGCCATGCCGACCACCACGCCGCCCTTCATGCGCGAACGCACCCGCTCGTCGACGCCGTCCAGCTCCGCGGGCGGCCTGTCTGCCGCCACCACCACCTGCTTGCCGCTGTCGAGCAGTGCGTTCAGCATGTGGCAGAACTCCTGCTGAACCTGCTTGCCGGTCAGGAACTGCATATCGTCGATCAGGAGGATGTCGATCGATCGAAGCCGCTCCTTGAAGTCGAGTGCGGAGCGGTCCCTGAGCGAAGAGACGAACTGTATCGTGAAGCGCTCTACCGTCAGATAGAGCGCACGCCGCCGTGGGTCGCGCGCCTGCGTCTCATGGGCGATCGCCTGCAGGAGATGCGACTTCCCCAGCCCCACCCCGGCATGGATATAGAGCGGGTTGTAGGCTGGGGCGCTCCCCTCCGGCGCGCCCGCCACAGCCCGCGCCGCGCGGCAGGCCACGTCGTTCGAGCGGCCCTCGCAGAAGGTCGCGAAGGTCAGGCGCGGATCGAGCGGCGAGCCGGCGAAGCGATCGCCGCCCACTTCGGCTGCTGGCGCAGGCGCAGGCCGGCCGGCGGGCACGGCAACCGGCTCCTCCGCGACGACACGCAGGGCGCTCCGACGCGAAACGTCGACGCGCCGCACCTCCTTGTCTTCCTGGCGCCAGAGGCCCAGGATCTTCTCGCCATAGTGCGACTTTATCCACCCCTTCAGGAAGACCGTCGGAACCGAAAGCCGGACGATTCCGGCGTTCACTCCCTCCAAGTCGACCCTGGCAAACCAGGAACTGAATACGTCCTCTCCAAGTTCAGCGCGCAACCGGCTTCGCACGCGGTCCCACATGCCGGCGGCGTCCCGTTGGCCGACAGCGTCGGCTCCCTTCGGATCCTTCCGGGCGGGCTCCCGCCCTCTTGCCGCTCCTGCAGACATCAAAGGCCTCCAAGTCATCCGTCGGTTGTTTTGTTCTTACGCACCACGCGTACGCGTCCCACGCACCGAACCAATCAGGACTGCACCCAAGGCAGACCCGCTGCTTTCCATCCGTCCACCGTCCCCCGGTGCCCGTTCTCGTCACGCTTGCCTTCAAAGCCGCCGGCGACGTTGTAGCAGCGCGAATAGCCGGCGGCCGTCATTGCGGCGGCGGCGGAGGCGCTGCGGACGCCGGAACGGCAGATGAAGAAGATCGGAGCATCGCGGCTCGCGCCCTCGTCCTTCAGCGCATCGTCGAGCGCTGCGACGAAGGCGGCATTGGCCTCGCCGCTCGGAAATTTCTGCCATTCGACACGGATGAGCGGCGCACTGATGGCGGAGAGATCGGGCAGACCGACATAGCTCCACTCGGCAGTCGTGCGCACGTCAACGAGCGCGGCCCCCTCTTCGCCCGCCAATGTCTTCCAAGCCTCCTCCGGGGTCGCGTCACCCCGGTACCGCCGTTCCATCGAACGCAAACTCCCCTCGCTGGCCGAACCCCGAATCCGGCCGCGTCCCGACGCCAATAAAGAGATGTGGCACACCTCCGGAAAACGCAGAGGACGTACCCGAACCTCTCCTAGCGGAGAGGGGACACACGCCGGCAACGCAACCAATCGACGGAGCGCCTGCGTCGCCACAATGCGGCGAACCGAGAAATAGCCCCCCGGTCCTACTTCAATGCGCTGCCGGGTGACCCCGTCGGGATGCAAACATAGCAAACGACGGGAGGCTGGCAATGCGCTGCGCGACATGCGAAACGCCGAATCCGAACACGCAAGGCGAGAATCGCTCTGCGCTGTCGCACAAATATCAAGGAGTCCAGAACTTTGAGGCACGAGGTGCGCCGTCTCTTGTGTGCGCCAGAAAGTCGTCCGCGCGACCCGGCGCATGGCCCGACTCCGGGTCGCGCTTGCAGCGCGCCCCGTATCTATTTGGCCTTAGTGTAGAATTTTCGTGCATCAACCGGCAATCCGACTCCTCGGCCGGTGCCGGCCCGGGAGTCGGGGCCGCGAAACGCAGCCAAGCGGGGATCTGGCGCTTTAGTGCCAGCATCGGCAAGCCTTTTGGCCGCCGGTCGCCGGGAGAGGGCGGAAAATGCCGCCTTCCCCTCTATCTCTGCGTGTGGCCGAGAAACCGTTACGCGAGGGCTTCGATCCGGTGCACGAGGCGCGACACTTTTCGCGAGGCGGTGTTGCGAGGAACGATGCCTTTGGACGCCGCCTTCATGATGTGCGGCTGCGCTTCCTTGAGCGCCGCGCGCGCCGCTTCCTTCTGGCCCGATGCGATCGCTTCCTCGACCTTACGGATGAAGTTGCGCATGCGCGAGCGCGGTACTTTGTTGAGGACCGTCCGGTGCGTAATTCTGCGCGCGGCTTTCTTGGCGGAAGGCGTGTTAGCCATTTCGAGTTCCTGATGTTGGCGCGTCAGCCGCGCCGCCCGGCGGGGGCTGCGACAGACAACAAATGCGGCCAGCGGCCGCATGCAAGTCGCCGGTTCCTATAGGTGGAGCGCCGCCGACCGTCAAGCGAAGCGGGAGGATCCGAGCAGGCTCGGCACGGCGTTCTGCCGCGCGCTCACCGCTGGCAGACCGGACAGTAGAAGGTCGAGCGGCCGGACTGGACGATGCGGCGGATCGTGCCACCGCAGCCCTTGCGCGGGCACGGCTCGCCCTCGCGGTCATAAACGGCGAAGCGCTGCTGGAAACGTCCGAGCGTTCCGTCCGCCCGCACATAGTCGCGGAGCGACGAACCCCCTGCCTCGATCGCGTCGGCGACGACGGCCCGCACCGCCTCTATCAGCCGTTCAAGGCGCTCGGTCGGCCGTCCGTCGGCGCGCACAAGCGTGCCGGCCGCGCGGCGCGGCGAGAGCCGCGCGCGCCACAGCGCCTCGCAGGCATAAATGTTGCCGAGCCCTGCGATGACACGTTGATCGCCGAGGATCGCCTTGAGCGTCGCCGTCCGGCCGGCAAGGCGCGGCGCCAGCGCTTCGGCGGACAGCGCATTCCCGCTCGGCTCAAAGCCCAACTCCCTGAGGAGCGGATGGTCGTCGCGCTCTTTCGGCTTCAGAAGCAGCATAAAACCGAAGCGGCGCGGGTCGTTGTAGACGATGCGAGGCCGGCCCTTCAGATGGAAGACCACGTGGTCGTGCGCGTCCTTCTTCGGCCGCCCGTAATACAGAGTCTCGCCGGCGAATTCCCGCGAGCTTCGCGCTCCCTCCTTCTCGATGCGGAACGACCCAGACATGCCGAGATGCATGAGGAGCAGGCTTCCATCGTCCATGTCGGCGAGGAGATACTTGGCGCGACGCCCCAGCCCCGTGATCCGCCGCCCCTTGAGGCGGGCGGCGAAGCGAGGGGAGAACGGAAAACGGAGGTCGGGACGGCGAAGCTCCACCCGCTCGATCGTCGCCCCCTCGAGCACCGGCGCCAGCCCGCGCCGGACCGTTTCCACCTCGGGCAGTTCGGGCATTGCGTCGGCGCCTTTTCCATGAATCCCGGCCTTGATGGCGCGGTTTCGTGCATTCCGTTATGGTCGCGCCGGCTCAGATACCGCAAGTGCCGCAGCAGCATGGCAGACAGCGTACCCTTCGGCTTCCGCGACGTGTCGCCCGCCGACAAGCAGGCGATGGTCGACGACGTATTTTCGAGCGTCGCGCGCCGCTACGACCTTATGAACGACCTGATGTCGGGCGGTCTGCACCGGCTATGGAAGGACGCAATGGTGAGCGCGCTGAACCCGCGGAAGCGCGGCGCGGAGTGGCGGCTCATCGACGCCGCCGGCGGCACCGGCGACATCGCATTCCGCGTTGCCGCGCGGTCGGGGGGACACGCGGAAATAACCGTCGTCGACAGCAGCGAAGCGATGCTCGCGGTGGGCCGTGGGCGAGCGGAGGCGCTCGGCGCGGGCGGCATCACTTTCCAGCAGGGAAATGCCGAAACCCTGCCTTTCGAGGACGGCACCTTCGATGCCTATACGATCGCCTTTGGCATCCGCAACGTGCCGCGGATCGATGCCGCGCTCGCGGAGGCATGGCGCGTGCTGAAGCGCGGCGGGCGGTTCCTCTGCCTCGAATTTTCCGAGGTCGATACCCCGATGCTCGACCGCCTCTACGAGGCATACTCGTTCCACGTCATACCGGAACTCGGGCGGGTGGTGGCGGGGGACGCCGAATCCTACCGTTATCTGGTTGAATCGATCCGCACGTTTCCGAACCAGGAGCGCTTTGCCGACATGCTGCGCGAAGCCGGCTTCGAGCGCGTGAGCTACCGCAATTTCTCCGGCGGCATCGCGGCGCTCCATTCCGGCTGGAAGCTCTAGTGAGGTAGAGTGTGCGCGATCTCGTGCGGCTCGGACGCGCCGGATTGGCGCTCGCCCGAGCCGGCTTCTTCGGGTTTGTGGCGGTTGAGGACCTGCCGATCCGGGCGCAGGGGCCGATCCGGCTGGCGCGTTCGCTGGAGCCGCGCGGCCTGACGCCGGCCGAGCGCGGACGGCGCATGCTCGACGCGCTGAAGCGGCTCGGCCCTTCCTACATCAAGCTCGGGCAGTTCCTCGCGACCAGACCCGACATAGTCGGCGCAGAGTTGGCGGACGCGCTGAGCGCGCTGAAGGACGACCTGCCGCCTTTCCCGACGGAGGAAGCGCGTGCCATCGTCGAGGCCTCGCTCGGGCAGCGCATCGAGGCCGCGTTCGCAAGCTTCTCAGACTCTGTCGCCGCCGCGTCCATCGCGCAAGTGCACAAGGCGGAGCTGAAGCTGCCCGAGGGGGGTACGCAGACCGTCGCGGTGAAGGTGCTCCGGCCCGGCATCCGGCGGCTCTTCGCGCGCGACCTCCGCACATTCTATGCCGGGGCGCGCTTCATCGAGCGGAACGCGCCGGAGGCGCGGCGGCTCCGGCCGATTGCCGTGGTGGGCATCCTGCAGCGGAGCGTGTCGCTGGAAATGGACCTTCGGCTGGAGGCGGCCGCCTATTCGGAGATGGCCGAGAACATCACGGCGGAGTCGGACTTCCGCCTTCCGGCAGTGAACTGGGAGCTCACCGGCCGCGATGTGCTTGTTACCGAGTGGGTGGAGGGAACGCGGCTCTGGGACCGCGTAGCGATCGTCGCCGCCGGGCACGATCCGGAGCGCATCGCCGCGTCGGTCGTGCAGTCCTTTTTGCGACATGCGCTCCGCGACGGCTTCTTCCACGCCGACATGCACGAGGGAAACCTCTTCGTCGATGCGGAGGGGCGGCTGGTCGCGGTCGATCTCGGCATCATGGGCCGTATCGGGCCGAAGGAGCGGCGCTTCCTCGCCGAGATTCTCTATGGCTTCATTCGCCGCGATTATCAACGCATCGCCGAGGTGCACATCGAGGCGGGCTACGTGCCAGGCACCCACGCGGCAGAGGATTTCGCGCAAGCGCTCCGCGCAATCGGCGAGCCGATCCACGGCCATCGCGCGAGCGAAATCTCCATGGCCAAGCTGCTCGGGCTGCTGTTCGAGGTGACCGAACTGTTCGACATGCAGACACGGCCGGAGCTGGTGCTCCTACAGAAGACGATGGTGGTGGTGGAGGGCGTGGCTCGGCGGCTCGACCCAGAATTCGACATGTGGAAGACGGCCGACCCGGTCGTCAGCGGCTGGATCGAGCGCAACCTCGGCCCGGCGGGACGGCTAGAAGAGGTCGCGGCGGGCGCCCGGGAGGTCGGGCGCTTCCTGCAGAACCTGCCGGAAACGCTCAAACGTTTCGATAACGCGGTTGAGCGTCTCGCAGCGCTTTCCGATGAGGAAGGGAGACGCGATGAGGGAGCCGCCGATCATGTCGGCGACAGGGAAGCGAACGAAATTTATTGGACGCGCTGGGCGATCCGCGTCGGCGTGGTCGCCCTGGTGGTTATTGCCGCCTTGGCGGTTTTCTAACGCCTCCGTGCTATATCGCTAGCTATGTCACTGGCCGGAAAACGCATTCTGATCGTGATCGGCGGCGGCATCGCCGCCTACAAGGTGCTGGAGCTGATCCGCCGCCTGAAGGACGAGGGTGCAATCGTGCGCGCGGCGATGAGCCGCTCGGCGCATCACTTCGTGACGCCGCTTTCGGTCGCTGCAATCAGCGGCGAGAACGTTTCGAGCGACCTCTTCGACAGCGCAGAGGAACCCGAGATCGGGCACATCCGGTTGTCGCGCGAAGCCGACCTCGTCGTCGTGGCGCCGGCGACCGCCGATCTCCTCGCCAAGATGGCGCATGGGCTCGCCGACGACCTCGCTTCCGCTGTGCTGCTTGCGACCGACAAGGAGGTGCTCGTCGCGCCCGCGATGAACCCGCGCATGTGGTCGAACCAGGGGACGCGGCGGAACGTCCACCAGCTTACCGCCGACGGGATCCGCTTCGTCGGACCGGATGAGGGCGAGATGGCCGAAGCGGGCGAGGCGGGCGTTGGCCGCATGGCCGAGCCCGCGGCAATCCTTGCCGCTATCGTTTCGCACTTCTCAGGAAGCGGGCGGCTCGCGGGATTACGCGCGGTCGTCACGTCGGGGCCGACGCACGAACCGATCGACTCGGTGCGCTACATCGCCAACCGCTCCTCGGGTCGGCAGGGCCATGCGATCGCAGCCGCGCTCGCCGCGGCGGGGGCGGAGGTGACTCTGGTGAGCGGCCCGGTCAAGATTGCGCCGCCATCGGGGGTCCGCACCGTAGGCGTCTCGACCGCGCGCGAGATGCAGAAGGCGGTGGAGGCGGCGCTGCCGGCCGACATCGCCGTGATGGCCGCAGCTGTCGCCGACTGGCGCGTCGAGGAGAGCGCGGAGAAGATCAAGAAATCCGCCGCCGGGCCTCCAAAGCTCGCTTTGACGGAGAACCCCGACATCCTCGCCGGCCTCGCGCGGCATAGTGAGCGTCCGCGCCTTCTGATCGGCTTCGCCGCGGAGACGGAAGACCTGATCGCCAACGCCAAGGAAAAGCTCCGCCGCAAAGACTGCGACTGGATCGTGGCTAACGACGTATCGCCGGAGACCGGCGTGATGGGCGGAACAAGGAACCGCGTGCACGTCGTTACTGCAAACGGAGTCGAGGACTGGCCGGAAATGTCGAAGGCGGAGGTGGCGGCCCGGCTCGTGGAACGGATTGCGCGGCATCTCCAGAGAAAGGACTGATCCCGGTTACTTGCGCCGATTCCCGCCGCCGTCTAACCCACCCGCGAAGCAAGCGAGGCGGGCGGCGTGGCGGCTGAGATCGAATTCGAGCTGAAGGTGCTCGACCAGCGGCTCCACGAATGGGGCTTGCCGACGTTTCACTCCGACATGGCGGCTGGGATCGACCTTCGCGCCTGCATCGACGGCCCTCTTGCGATCGAGCCGCAGTCCCCGGCGGTCATGGTGCCATCGGGCGTCGCGATCCTCATCAACCGTCCCGACGTCGTCGCCTTCGTGCTGGCGCGGAGCGGGCTCGGCGCGCGGCTCGGCATCATCCTTGGCCAGTCGGTCGGCACCATCGACCCGGACTATGCCGGGCCATGGCTCATTCCGCTCGTCAACCGCAACGCCGCCGGCACGTCGCCGGTCGTCATCAATCCGGGCGACAGGATCGCGCAGGTGGTATTCTTGCCGCTCCTCCGCCCAAATTTCCGGGTGGTGGAGGAGTTTTCCGTCGAGACCGCGCGGGGCGCCGGCGGCTTCGGCTCGACCGGCTGATCTCGCCTCTCAGAGCATTCTCCACTAGGTTCGCCCGAACGACAGGAGGCGACGATGAACGAGGCACCGCAGAAGGCTGCGACCGGCCGCGCGCCCGGCCGGGGGCGCATCTACGATTCGATCACCGAGACGATCGGCGACACGCCGATCGTGCGCCTCGACAAGATCGCGCGCGCAGAAGGCATCAACGCCAAGCTCCTCGCCAAGCTCGAATTCTTCAACCCAATCGCGAGCGTGAAGGACCGGATCGGCGTCGCCATGATCGAGGCGATGGAGAAAGACGGTCGCATCAAGCCCGGCGAGACCACTCTTGTGGAACCGACCTCGGGGAACACCGGCATCGCGCTCGCATTCGCCGCTGCCGCCAAGGGCTACCGGCTCGTCCTCATCATGCCCGAGACGATGAGCGTCGAGCGGCGCAAGATGCTGAGCCTGCTCGGCGCCGAGATCGTGCTGACGGAAGGCGCCAAGGGCATGCGCGGGGCCATCCTGAAGGCGGAGGAACTGACCGCGATGACGCCGCACGCCGTCATCCCGCAGCAGTTCGAGAACCCGGCCAACCCGGAGATCCATCGCCGCACCACGGCGGAAGAAATCTGGAACGATACGGGCGGCGAGGTCGACGTGATCGTCTCCGGCATCGGCACGGGCGGCACCATCACCGGGGTCGGACAAGTGCTGAAGCCTCGAAAGCCGGGCCTTCACATCGTAGCGGTCGAGCCGGCGGACAGCGCGATCCTCTCCGGCGGCACGCCCGGTCCGCACAAGATCCAGGGAATCGGCGCAGGCTTCGTTCCGGGCGTGCTCGACACGAAAATCTACGACGAAGTGGTGACGGCGACGAACGAGGAGGCGTTCACTTATGCGCGGCTCGCGGCCCGGCTCGAGGGCGTCCCCGTCGGCATTTCCTCGGGCGCTGCGATCGCCGCGGCGCTCAAGGTCGGGCGCCGGCCGGAATGGGCGGGCAAGAACATCGTGATCATCATCCCCTCGTTCGCCGAGCGCTATCTTTCCACTGCGCTGTTCGAGGGGTTGGAGACGTGATCGGACGGAGCCGAGCCGCGTTGTTCAGATAAGCTTCGCGGCCATCCCGAGCGCTTTGCCAGCCGCCGCCAATCGTTTGTCCAACGTGCAAACGGTAGCTCCTTTGTCGCTGGCGACGGCGAGATGCAAAGCATCGCCTGCGCGCAGGCCGTGCTTGTGCTCGCTGGCGAGCCGCGTTGCAACTTTGAAGTCCGCGGCGGTCACGGGCAGGATCTCGACTGAGCTCGCCGTCATTTCCGCGAAACGAGCCACCGCTCGCGCGCGGTACTCTTCGTCGATTTGCCTCATGCGGAGTTTCACCGACAGCGCCGCGGCAAATTCGGTCGTCACCCAGTCGCTGATTGCAAGATCGTCGGCTTGCCGCCGCATTAGCCAAGCGAGTGCGCGATCCGTCGTGGCTTCATGCGTAAACGCCGCCACAAGAAGCGACGTGTCCAGATAGAACATTCAGTAGCGAGCGTCGTCGCGCAGCCGACGCATGAAGTCACCGGCAGATTCGCGTTGTTCGGGCATCGAGTCGGTCAAAGCGCGCAACGCCTCGATATCGATCGGCTTGCGCGGCTTCCGAACGGGCACGATCTGCGCGACCGGCTTTCCCCGCCGCGTGATCTCGACCGTCTCGCCCTCAGCGGCGCGGGCAACCAGCTCACTCAAGCGCGCCTTCGCCTCGGCCAGACTCACGCTGTCCATAAAGATTTCTCCTGACCAACTAGTTGGTCAGATAGCACTTCAACGGATGCGCGACAAGCCTAGCTTCGGCGTCGCCGCAAGCGGTGTTTTGGCCTTGAACCTGCACACGTCGGAAATCACGCACTCGGGGCATTTCGGCTTGCGCGCTATGCACACATAGCGGCCGTGCAGGACCAGCCAATGGTGCGCGTGCAGCTTGAAGCGCTCCGGCGTCACCTTCTCAAGAAGGTCCGCGACTTCGTCGGCAGTGGCGCCGGGAGCGAGGCCGGTGCGGTTCGAGACGCGGAAGATATGCGTGTCGACCGCGATCGCGGGGACGCCGAAGGCGGTGTTTAGAACGACGCTGGCGGTCTTGCGCCCCACTCCCGGAAGCCGCTCCAGCGCTTCCCGGTCGCGCGGCACTTCGCCGCCATGCTCCTCGACGAGAATGCGCGAGAGCGCCATCACGTTCCGCGCCTTCATGTTGAAGAAGCCGAGCGAGCGGATTGCCTCGATGAGCCGCATCTCGCCGAAGGTCAGCATTTTCTGCGGCGTGTCGACTTTCGCGAAAAGCGGCTGCGTGGCCTTGTTGACGCCGACGTCGGTCGATTGCGCGGAAAGCACGACGGCGACGAGCAGCGTGTAAGGATTGATAAACTCGAGCTCGCCGCGCGGATTGGGGTCCTTCGCCTGCAAGCGGCTGAACAGCAGCTCGATTTCGGCGGGCTTCAGGCGCGACCGCGCTTTCCTGCGGGGCGGCTTCCGCGCCGCGACTGCCGCAGGGCTCAACTGAACACCGCGGCGCGCCGCGCGAGGCTTTCAGCCGGCCAGAGCGCCTTGGCATCGTAGTAGACCTCGAATGCCGGCACACCCTCCGGCAGCTTCAGCCAAGGCAGCTTCGAACGCGTGTAGATATGCACGTCGGGAGAAAGGGCCGACGGGTCATCCAGCGTGCCGACTCGTACGAAGCGTATCTGCGGCCGTCCGCCATAGGTGCTCCACACGGCGATCTTGCAGGACGGGCAGCGATAGATGTCGTGTGGACGCCCGCTGTCCGTTTTCATCCGGACCGGTTCGGGGGCGCCGGAGAGAATCTCGACGCGGTCGGCTTCGTAAAGCGCGTTGAGAACGAAGGCGCTTCCGGTCTGTCTTTGGCAATCCTTGCAATGGCAACAGTGGACGAACATCGGCGTTCCGGCGAGGCGATAGCGGATCGCCCCGCAGGAGCAGCCACCTTCCAGATGAGCGGCCATGGAAAACCCTCCTCCAACGTGAACGGCAATTCTCTATATTTGCGAGCCATGGAGCCTCGCAACTTCGACGACGTGATCTTTTCGGCGACGCTGACGCCGCACCGGTCACTCGGCCGACGGGGTTTTCTCGTGCTGATGGCAGCGATCGCGGGCCTCTGGTTCCTGACCGGCGCATTTTTCTGGTCGCTCGGAGCATGGCCGGTCATCGGCTTCTTCGGGCTCGATTTCCTGGCGGTGTGGCTGGCGTTCAAGCTCAACTACCGAGCCGCGCGCGCCTACGAGGAGGTGGCAGTGAGCCGCACTGAGCTGGTGATCCGCAAAGTCAAGCCAAGCGGACGCGCGCAGGAATTCCGCTTCAATCCGGCGTGGGTACGGCTGGAGGTCGCGGATGAGGGCGTCAAGCGCGTCACCGTGCGCTCGCGCGACCGCAGGGTTACGGTCGCGGCGTTCCTCAATCCGGAGGATCGCAAAAGCTTTGCCCGCGCCTTTACGGCCGCGCTTGCCACGGCAAGGAACTAGGGCCGGCAGCGGGCGCAAGTTTCGGGTGGCGGAAAGGCCGCCTGCGCGCCTATGTCAAGCGCAAAAGGAACAGATCATGGCATTCGAAGCACAAATGGTTGCCGCGCGCCCCGCTACGGGCGTTCAGAAATCTGGCGGCAGCGACTACGACATCGTGCGGCAGGTCATCGAGTTTCTTACCGAGAGCTGGCGCGAACAGCCGTCGCTCGAAGCAATCGCCGCGCGCGTCGGCATGGAGCCGACGCGGTTGCAAAAGGTGTTCACGCGCTGGGCCGGACTCTCGCCGAAGGCGTTCCTGCAGGCCGTCACGCTCGACCATGCGCGAGCCCTCCTGGAGCAATCGGCGACCGTGCTCGATACGACCTACGAGGTCGGCCTCTCCGGCCCAGGGCGGCTGCACGACCTCTTCGTCACGCACGAGGCGCTGACGCCCGGAATCTATCGTGCCCGCGGCGAAGGGCTCGACATCCGCTACGGCTTCCATCCGTCACCGTTCGGGACGGCGCTCGTGATGGCGACGGAATATGGTCTCGCGGGCCTCGCCTTCGCCGACGAGGGCGGCGAGACTTCGACGCTCGCCGACATGATGCGGCGCTGGCCGAAGGCCGAATACGTCGAAGACCGGAAGGCGACCGCGCCGTTTGCCCGCCGCATCTTCGACCCAGGGCGGTGGAATCGCGACACGCCGCTCCGGATCGTGCTGATCGGCTCGGATTTCGAGATACGTGTCTGGGAAGCGCTGCTCAGAGTGCCGCTCGGTTGCGCCACCACCTATTCGGACGTAGCCCGCCATATCGAACGACCGAAGGCGGCGCGTGCCGTGGGCGCTGCGGTGGGCAAGAACCCGATCTCCTTCGTGGTCCCCTGCCATCGCGTGCTCGGCCGCTCAGGCAGCCTCACCGGCTACCATTGGGGCCTGACGCGGAAGCGCGCCATCTTGGGCTGGGAGGCCGGGATCGCCGCCGGCACGGCTTGACGCGCGGCGATTCGCGGACCATCTTCGGTCTTTAGAACTGTTCCAAACCCCGTTGCGCCCTTGAAGCGCAGCAAGGATCGCGGCCATGTTCATCCAGACCGAAGAGACCCCCAACCCCGCCACGCTGAAATTCATTCCCGGCCGTGTAGTGCTGCCGGAGGGGACGCGCGACTTCCGCAGCGCGGAGGAATCGGAGGTCTCGCCGCTCGCCAACCGCATTTTCGCGGTCGACGGCGTCTCCGGCGTCTTTCTCGGCCACGATTTCGTAACCGTGACGAAAGAAGACGCCGATTGGCCGCACATCAAGCCGGCCGTGCTCGGCGCCATCATGGAGCACTACCTCTCCGGTCTGCCGACGCTTGCCGAAGGCTCCGACGAGGACGCCGATGATGGAAATTATGACGAGGCCGACGCGGAGACTGTCGCGGTCATCAAGGAGCTGATCGAGACGCGTGTGCGGCCGGCGGTCGCCAATGACGGCGGCGACATCACTTTTCAAGGCTACCGCGACGGCGTGGTGTTTCTCCACATGCGCGGCGCCTGCTCCGGCTGCCCGTCCTCGACCGCCACGCTGAAGCAGGGGATCGAGAACCTGCTCAGGCACTTCGTGCCCGACGTGACGGAAGTCCGCCCCGTCTGAATCCGCTGCCCGGCAGCCTGCCTGGTCTTCGGAGGGCCTGGCGCCCGCCGCGCTAGCGATGTTTTTCTGTCGGCCGAGCGCGCGCGCCTTCGATCCAGCACGTTATCGACCATTTCGAGACGCAATGTGGCGGCAGCTTTGCGCCCGCTCGGGGGGCACCTGGGGAACGATCAATGACTCGCCCCATTGCAGAACAGGTTTCCGAACACTACGCGCGCAGCGATCTCGAGGCCGCGATCCTCGCCGCTCTCGTCGCCTCGGGAAAAGACATAGAGCGGCTGGAACTCGACGATCTTGCTCCCGTCGACGAGTTTCACACCGGCGGGCGGCAGGCGACCGTCGAATTCGCGGAGCAGATCGGCGTCAAGCCGAACGAACACATTATCGACATCGGGTGTGGCATAGGCGGGCCTTCGCGCTACTTCGCCACGCAGCTCGGCTGCCGCGTGACCGGCATCGACCTCACCGAGGACTACGTCCGTCTATCGCGCGCACTCGCCGATCGCCTGCGGCTCGACGGCCGCGTTGCGTACCGGCACGCAAGCGCGCTCGACCTGCCGTTCGACGACGGGACGTTCGACGGCGCCTACATGATGCATGTCGGCATGAACATCGAAGACAAGCGGGCGCTCTTTGCCGAAGTCCGCAGGGTGCTCAAATCCGAAGGATGGTTCGCGCTATTCGATGTGATGCGAAAGGGCGACGGGCCGCTCGCATATCCGGTCCACTGGGCGGCGACCGCAGAGACGAGCTTCGTGGTGAAGCCGGCGGAGTACCGTAGAGCGCTTGAAGCGGCAGGGTTCAAAATTGTCAGGGAGCGCGACCGGACCGAGTTCGCCCGCGACTTCTTCGCCAAGGTGACGGCGCGCCTCGCGGAGACCGGCGAACGGCCTCCGCTCGGCCTCCACCTCCTCATGAAACGCGACGTGCCCGAAAAGGTGGCGAACGTCATCGGCAATCTCGAGAAGGGGCTGATCGCTCCGACGGAGATGATCTGCGCGGCGCCGTAAGCAACCGCGAGCCTCGACACCAGCGGAGCGCTTGGCTAAGCGATCCGCATGCTTCTCCTTGCATTCGACACGACGGGGCCGAACTGCGCCGCGGCGGTCGCACGCGCGGGCGCCGGCGGGCGGGCAAAAATCCTTGCCCAGGTCGAAGAGCGGATCGGCCGCGGGCATGCGGAGCGCCTGCCGCCGATGGTCGACGAAGCACTGAGCGCGGCCAAGGCGAAGTACGCGGATCTCGGCCGCATCGCGGTGACGACCGGGCCCGGCTCCTTTACCGGCGTGCGGGTCGGGGTGGCGTTTGCACGCGGGCTAGCGCTCGCCCTCGACATTCCCGCCGTCGGCGTCGGCAGCCTCGATGCGCTGGCATTCCCTTTGAAGCGATCCGGCCAGGGCACGATCGCCGCCGTGCTCGACGCGAAGCGCAGCGAAGTCTATGCGCTCGTCGTCGATATCGCCTCGGGAGCAGTGCTCGTCGAAGCCGAGGCGCTTCGGATCGAGGATCTGGTGCTGCGGCTCAGCCATGCGCGACGGCCGATTACGCTGACCGGCGCAGGGGCGCGGCTCGTTCTCAGCGCACTCGGCGAGACGGACGCCGCCGTCGCGGGCGAGGCTGAGGCCCCCGACATCGCCTCGGTCGTCGCGCTCGCGTTTGACGCTACAAAGTGCGGGCCGCCGCTGCCCGCCTATGCGCGCGCCGCCGACGCCAAGCCGCAACTCGACAAGGCGCTCGCGCGGCTATGAACCCGTGGAAGCGCAGTACCACTCTCCGCGCAGCGGAGGTTTCCGATTGCGACACGCTTTCGGAGATCCATGGCCGCACCTTCAAGCGCGGCTGGAGCAACGCCGAGTTCGAGTCCCTGCTTGTGCAGCCCGGCGTGCACGCGCTTGTCGCGCACCATGGCAACCGGACTGGCCGGCGGATGCCCGCAGGCTTCATTCTCTACCGGCTCGCGGCCGACGAAGCGGAAATTCTTTCGGTCGCGGTGATCCCGGAATGCCGCCGGCGCGGCATCGGCAAAAAGCTCCTCGAAGAGGCGCTGCGCCACGCCTATCGCGAGGGCGCCAGCGACATCCATCTCGAGGTGGAAGACTCCAACCTGGCCGCCATCGCGCTCTATCGGGGAGTCGAATTCCGCGAAAGCGGCCGCCGAAGCGGCTATTATACGCAGGGGCGCGAGACGCCCGCGGGCGCGCTCGTTATGCTCCGACAACTCCGCTAGCCGGCCGAGCCGGGAGAAGGCCATTGTCCGAGGAAGCCCAACTCGATCTGGAGGCCCGCTGCGTCGAGAAGGGGATGCGGATGACCGAGCAGCGACGCGTGATCGCGCGCGTGCTGCAGTCGTCAAGCGACCACCCCGACGTCGAGGAACTCTACCGCCGCGCCTCCGCCGTCGATCCGAACATCTCGATCTCGACCGTGTACCGGACCGTGAAACTGTTCGAGGACGCCGGCATCATCGAGCGGCACGATTTCCGCGACGGGCGGTCGCGCTACGAAACCTTGCCGGAGGAGCACCACGACCACCTGATCGATCTCCGATCAGGAAAGGTGATCGAGTTCCGCAGCGAGGAGATCGAACGCATCCAGGAACAGATCGCCCGCAAGCTTGGGTACAGGCTCGTCGACCACCGGCTCGAGCTCTACGCTGTGCCGCTCGACAAGGAACGCTGAGTCCGACGTGCCCGCAATGCTCGGCTGGATCCGTTTCGCGGGCACAGCGGTGGTTGCGGCGCTGGCGCTCGCCGTGCTCCTACCTTTCCATGTCGTTGCAGTGGCGATCGGAGGCCGCTCCTCCATGAAGGTCGCGCAGCTGTGGCAGCGCTTTACCTGCTTCCTGATTGGCATCCGCGTGCGCGTGACCGGCGCGCCGGCGGAGGATCGCCCGCTCCTCCTTCTCTCCAACCACAATTCCTGGCTCGATATCCCGGTGCTGGCGAGCGTCGCGCCGGTTTCCTTCATCGCCAAGAGCGAGGTGGCGACCTGGCCGGTGGTGAGTTTCCTGGCGCGGGCGCAGCGCACCGTCTTCGTCGACCGCAAGAACCGCCAGGCGACCGGCGCGCACGCCGACGAAGTGGCGAGCCGGCTCGCCCGGGGCGACATCATGGTGCTTTTCGCGGAAGGCACGTCGAGCGACGGCAACAAGGTGCTGCCGTTCCGCTCGGCGCTGGTCGGCGCGGCGCAGCGGGCGATCGCCGACGGCGCGACGGCGACGGTGCAGCCGGTCGCGATCGCCTACCGCAGGATGCTCGGCCTGCCGCTCGGGCGGCAACACAGACCCTTGGTTGCATGGTATGGCGGCACGGATCTGCTCCCGCACCTGAAAAGCGTGCTGTCGCAAGGCGGTATCGACGTCGAGGTGGTATTCGGGCCGGCGCGAAAACTCTCGGCAAAGGACAACCGCAAGGCGGCGACGCAGGAGGCGGGCGACCTGGTTCGCAAGCTGGTCGCGGCGCTGAACGCCGGGCGCGACCCGGCGGAAGTGCTTGAGGAAAAAGAAAGAATCGCCGGCCCCTAGCGGCTGTCTGCGGATTCGGCTACATGGCGGACGGGGAGGCCCGGCACAGGGGAAGCGCAGCGTAATTGACCGAAGCGACGCGAAAACTCTTTGTAAAAACATATGGTTGCCAGATGAACGTCTACGATTCCGATCGCATGGCGGACATCCTGGCGGCCGAGGGCTACAGCGCCGCGGAGCGTCCCGAGGACGCCGACCTCATCCTCCTAAATACTTGCCACATCAGGGAAAAAGCGGCGGAGAAGGTCTACTCCGAGCTTGGCCGGCTGCGCGTCATCAAGAACGCCGCGCGCGCCGGGGGCCGCGATGTGCAGATTGCCGTCGCAGGTTGTGTCGCGCAGGCCGAGGGCAAGGAGATTCTGAAGCGGGCAAAGGCGGTTGACATCGTCGTCGGGCCGCAGAGCTACCACCGCCTGCCGCAACTTCTGGCAAGCGGCGCACGCGCGGTCGACACGGACTTTCCGGAGGAATCGAAGTTCGACCACCTGCCCAAAACAGGAATCCGGAACATGGCCCGCACGGCGCCTCGTCATGGTCCGCACATGGACCATGTTGGGCGTCCCCTCGCGCCGGCAAGCGCGTTCCTGACCGTGCAGGAGGGCTGCGACAAGTTCTGCACGTTCTGCGTCGTGCCCTACACGCGCGGCGCGGAGGTCTCGCGCCCGGTCGCGCGCATCGTCGAGGAGGCGGAGGCGCTCGCCGCGCGCGGCGTGAAGGACGTGATGCTGCTCGGGCAGAACGTGAACGCCTATCACGGCGAGGGTTCGGACGGCGGAACCTGGCCGCTCGCAAAACTGCTCGCGCGGCTCTCGGAGATCGAAGGCATCGCGCGGCTCCGCTACACGACGAGCCACCCGCGCGACATGAGCGACGACCTGATCGAGGCGCACCGCGATCTGCCGAAGCTGATGCCCTATTTGCACCTCCCCGTGCAGTCGGGCTCCGACCGTGTGCTTCACGCGATGAACCGCCGGCACGATGTTGCGTTCTATCTGCGGCTCGTGGAGCGGCTGAGACGAGCGCGGCCAGACCTCGCGCTGTCGGGAGATTTCATCGTGGGTTTTCCTGGCGAGACGGACGAGGATTTCGAGGACACGATGCGGCTGGTGGAGGACGTGGGCTACGCGGGCGCGTTCTCGTTCAAGTACAGTCCGCGGCCGGGAACGCCGGCGGCGGAGATGGAGCAGGTTCCCGACACGGTGAAGACGGAGCGGCTTTTGCGCCTGCAGGCGCTCATCTTCGGGCAGCAGCAGAGGGTCAACGCGGGCATGATGGGGCTCACGATCGACGTGCTCCTGGAGAAGCGCGGCAAGCGTCCGGGCCAGCTTGTGGGGAAGTCGCCGTGGCTGCAGGCAGTGCAGGTGGACGCGGGAGACGATCTGCTCGGTGAGATCGTGCCGGTGACGATCGACTTCGTCGGGACGAACAGCCTGTTCGGCACGCTCGCCGATGCGCCGGCGCGCACGAGGGCCATCGCTTGAGGCGGGAGGCCGAGCGCCCCCTAACCTCCCCCTGGAGGGGAGGTCGAAATTTCCAAGCCGAAAGCGCCGGAAATTTCGGGAGGGGGACTGTGGCTGGGGGACCGCAACACCCCCTCCCGAAGTTCTCGCCGCTTCGCTGCTCGAACTTGGACCTCCCCTCAAGGGGGAGGTTAAGCGCGCCCCGCCTGCAGGGTTTGGCGTAATGGCGCGCGGCACCGGTGCGACGACGCGCGCGGACGCGAAGAGCGTGGAAGCGCGGCGCGCCGACCCCTCGGCGGAAGCGATCGACCTCGTCTTCGACAACAACCGGCTTGCCTCCGCGCTCTGCGGCGAGTTCGACCAGAACCTTGCGCTGATCGAGCGGCGGCTCGGCATCGACGCGCGCGCGCGCGGCAACATGGTGACGCTGACCGGCGCGCCCGGCGCGCTTTCGATTGCGCGGCGCACGCTTGAGTCTCTCTACGACCGGCTGCTCGAAGGCCACGACGTCACCCAGGGCGACGTCGAAGGCGCGCTCCGCATGGCGGAGGCGGAGGACGCGCAGCTGCAGCTGCCGACGCTCGCCGAATCCGGCCGCCTGCAATTCGCGAGAATCGCCACGCGCAAGAAATCCGTCGTGGCGCGGACGCCGATGCAGGACGCCTATATCCGCGCGATGGACCGCTCCGAGATGGTGTTCGGGCTCGGCCCCGCCGGCACCGGAAAAACCTATCTCGCGGTCGCCTTCGCCTGCGCGCTTCTCGAACGCGGCGCGGTGGAAAGAATCATCCTGTCGCGCCCGGCGGTCGAGGCCGGCGAGCGGCTCGGCTTTCTGCCGGGCGACATGCGCGAGAAAGTCGACCCCTATCTCCGCCCGCTCTACGACATGATGCCGGCCGACAAGGTGGAGCGCGGGCTTTCCTCCGGCGTCATCGAGGTGGCGCCGCTCGCGTTCATGCGCGGGCGCACGCTTTCGCATGCGGCGATCATCCTGGACGAGGCGCAGAACGCGATCCCGATGCAGATGAAGATGTTCCTGACGCGCCTCGGCGAGGAAGCGAAGATGGTCGTGACCGGCGACCCAACGCAGATCGACCTGCCGCACGGGCAACTTTCGGGGCTGAACGAGGCGACCAGGATTTTGGCCGGCGTCGAGGGGGTCGGAATCGTGCGGTTCACGGGCGCGGATGTGGTCCGGCACCCGCTCGTGCAGCGGATCGTGGAGGCGTACGAGAAGGATGAGAGGCGGGAGGAGGAGATTTAGGGCGCGTTTCGATCGAGAAGGACGATACGCGGCCTTGTATGCAATTACTCTCGTGCGCCCGGCTTGATCGGCCTCAGCAGTCCGTTCCTTCTAGCCCAATCCTGCCAGTCGATTTCCTCCGATCTGACGACCTCCAGAGTCTCCTCCAAAGCGTGATGATCCATAAACAGCGTCAGGTTCGAACATTTCCAACGCGCCGACGGTGAGATCAGGCCGTCCAAACCGAGATAGTTTATGGTGGCTCCGATCATCTGCGTTCGCTCGTAGTTGCGTTCACTGTACCGATCCGGATCGACGCCAAGCTCCTCCAAGTCTCCCATCGCAACAGTTATCGTCTTGCTCGCCGTGACCGAGAGCTCGTGGAGTATGACCGGCTTCGATGGCATAGGGTTCAGTAACGCGAGGTAGGAAGCGACCTCCGCGAGCGCCCCGTCTCGCTCCAGGCTCGTATAAAGAACCGGAAAGCCCGGTTCGTCGTTAGGTCGAGGCGCCCAGCGGCCGCCGTTCAACGAAGCGGCCGTTGGATCAAAGCTCCCCCCTGTCGCTCTGAAGACCGATCCTTTGAAAGAGGCTTGCCTGAATCGCGCCAGTTTGCCGGTCAGCGCTTGGTCGAGTTTCACAGGCCAGTACCATCAGTCCTACATGTGCACGGCTTCCCGCAGCTGATTCACCAG
Source organism: Propylenella sp. (assembly GCA_050728815.1). Taxonomy (GTDB): domain Bacteria; phylum Pseudomonadota; class Alphaproteobacteria; order Rhizobiales; family Afifellaceae; genus DASWJZ01. The sequence goes on along the minus strand of JBOHKB010000237.1, from coordinate 29,776 downwards.
ATGACGCACATCTTCAATACGGCCTGTTTGAATGAGCTCTGCTGGTGAATGGCCCTCCAAAAGCCGCTGCGGGGCAAATATCCACAGCCGCGCTTCGTTGGGCTCGTAGAAATCCGCCAGCTGGTCCACGATATATTCCAGCTCGAGCAGTGTCTTCTCCTTGCTCGGCTGAGGATAGGCGCGGCCCTGGTTCCATCGAGAAACGGTCTCAGGTCGTGTCCCCAGCAACTGTGCGACCTCAGTGCTTCTCATCCCTGCTTTTTCCCGGATGGTTTCAAGCCGCCTAGCGACGGCGCCCATCATGACAGTCCCTCCGTATTGCTCCGCACCGCACGCACTCCTTTCATTGACGCCCTCATGGTTTTCTTTCTCTGGTGGCGCGATCCTGTGGTGCCAACGCAGGCCCTGCGATCCGGTTTGCCTCGGCAAGATGAGCCATCGCCTGTCGGAATCGGCCTACCTTCTTCTGCTTCTCGGCGAGGCTGTTTCTTAGGGTTTCACTCAGCGACCTGAAGCCCGCCACCGCCGCCACGTTGTCCGAGACGCGACGAACTTCGTTGTCGAGATATGCCTGCGCACGCACCGCATCGGGCACTGCGCTCAGTTCTCGCACCTGACGTGAACGTTGATAGACGAAGTGTCGGGCGGGGTGCCGCAGCATATCTGCAACGCCTTTGGGGCAGCAATGGGTGTCCGTGCAGCCAAATTGGCTATGCACCCGAGAGTTCGCCTTCAAGAAGACCGCTGCATCCGCGGGCTTCAGCAGCAAGTCGAGCCTGGGTATGTAGACGCGGAGTGGCTGGCCGCCGCTTTGACCGGCTTCATGCGGCCTCCGCCATGGTGCTGGCCTAAAGCTCTCCAACATCGTGATGCCGCATGTCATACCGCCCACGGCACCGTATGCCACCAAACCCAAGCCCGGCAGCCCGCCTACTTGATCCGCAATGAGTGGCAATCCGAGCGCGTGAAAATCCGCGCTGGCTTCGATATAGGCTGCAGTCTTTTCGCCGGTCGCGTCTGACCCAAAATTCTCTGTCTTCAGCCAGATTGAATCACATGGCGCATCGGACAACGCGGCAACGATCGCCTGTCGGCGCACACGATCACGTAGCACCTGCATCGGAATTGCCAGGGAGTACAGCAACTGGGGTTTGGATTTGCCTCTCGACGTCACAGCGTCGTCCAGATAACCCATCATCGCGATGTCGCGGCGGAGCCATGGATCATTAGGGCCTTGCAGTACGTGCGTTGGCCCTAGGATCTGAGTGAACCCATAAGATTGTGCGAAATCCGCAATTTGCTCCGCGCACTCTCGACCATGCTGCTCGTCAAAGTCTTCGAGGCGGTGCGGACGATCCCGACCCCAAGGCAGACTACCGATTGCCTCCGTGTAGCCGCCTACTGTCGCGGCCCGATGCGTCTGAGGATCAAGGACCACATCCAGGTTTCGCAACAATGCTTCAGCAATCAGGTCCTTGTGCCGATCGGCACAAGTCGCGTCGATGATAACCCCGAAGAAATCGCGAATTCCTTCAGCTAGAAGAGCCAACACCTCCTTGTGGTGGTTGTGGCCGACGTGCAGATAGAGCCCCAGTCGCTGCATTTCTGGGCGCGCGGAGGCGGGCCGCGGCAAAAGGATTACCTCTGCTGCCATTGCAAATTCCTCCTATCGAACTTGACCTTATCATAGATATTTTGATTGCGCAATTCATTGACAAAATTAATGACTCTTCCCGAGGCGATGCTCGCCTCGGAGGGATCGGGGTCACCCTGCCGCTCCTTCGGGCTTCGATCCGGCAGGCAGGGCGGTGGCGACGGCGCTGCCCCTCCCCCGGCCCCTCCCCACCCGACTTCGCCAAGGCTTCCGCCTTCGCCTCCCGGGCTACGGCGGACAAGTCGTCGGGCAAGCAAAGCGAGGGGAATCCGCGTGTCGATTCTTGCCCATCTCGCTCGTCGTGGGGATAGAACGGCGCTCTGCCGCAGGAAGGAGAAGCCATGAGCCACCCCTCCCCTAACCCGCTTTCGCCCTACCGGCTTCGGCGGGCGAGCCCCTGCCGTTCCTTCGAGGCGCGCCTCCGGCGCGCTCCTCAGGGTGACGGAGGCTGCCTATGACGACGAGCTACCCCTCCCCTAACCCCTCCCCGCAAGGGGGAGGGGGAGAGCCGACCTGGAAATCGGCCGCGGCGCTTGTCGGGCGTCTCATCTTCGCCGGCGTGTTCATCATGGCCGCGGGCTTCAAGTTTGCCGGCATGGAGATGACGGCGGACTATATCGCGAGCGCCGGGTTTCCGTTTTCGCTTTTCCTCGCGTGGGTAGCCGCGATCTTCGAGACGCTGCTCGTCATCGGCTTCCTTTCCGGCGCATTCCTGAGCGAGGCGGCGTTGCTTGCGGCGGTCTACGTCGTCTTCCTCGGCTTCGCCTTCCACGGCGCCTCGCACTGGGGCGAGGACCAGATCGGGCAGATGGAGTTCGGCGCCTTCGTCAGCCATTTCCCGTTCGCGGCCGGGCTGCTGTTTGCGGCGGCGTTCGGGCCAGGGAAGTGGGCGGTGAGGAAGTCGGCGCTACCCCTCCCCTAACCCCTCCCCGCGAGGGGGAGGGGAACGCGCCGGCGCGCCGCATGCTTCCCTCCTCCCGCCTTCGCCGTGGCTCGGCAGGCAGGCCCTGCCCTCCCCGCGAGGGGGAGCGGACAGTCGATCTTTCGCGGGCAAAGCGATAGGCTGCCGACTCACATCACGACTGACCAGCCGAGGGGGATCGACATGGCCAAGCCTTCGAGCGACGCCCGCAGCCAGGCGGAATTGCGATTCGACCGGACCCGCAAGACAACCGAGACGGCGCAGGCGCTGATCGACAGCGAGCTTGCCGCGGTGCGCGCCAAGACCAAGAAGCTCAAGGCCGCGCGGCTCGCGCAGGAGGCGAAGGCCGTCGCCGCCGAGATCGAGAAGAAGCCGAAGCCGAAGAAGAAGGCGGCCGCCAGGAAGAAGTGAGGACGGGCGACTCCTTCCCATTCCAGCGCGCTGCATCAATGCGAGGATGGCGCCGCCCCTCCCCTAACCCCTCCCCACGAGGGGAGAGGGAATCTATTCTTCGCACATGCGCAAGCCGAAGATCAGCCGCTTCCCTGTCCCGGCGCTGAAGAACCTGCCGGAGGATATCCGCGCTCGGATCCTCGCCGTGCAGGAGAAGGCCGGCTTCGTGCCGAACGTCTTCCTTGCGCTCGCGCACCGGCCGGAGGAATTCCGCGCCTTCTTCGCCTATCACGACGCGCTGATGGAAAAGGAGAGCGGGCTCACGAAGGCCGAGCGCGAGATGATCGTGGTCGCGACCAGCGCCGCCAACAAGTGCCAGTACTGCGTGATCGCGCACGGGGCGATCCTCCGCATCCGCGCCAAAAACCCGCTCGTCGCCGACCAGGTCGCGGTGAATTTTCTGAAGGCGGATATTTCGGAGCGAGAGAAGGCGATGCTGGCGTTCGCGATGAAGGTGGCGCTCGAGTCGCACGCGGTCGGCGAGGCGGATTTCTCGGCGCTGAAGAAGCACGGCTTTTCGCAAGAGGATTGTTGGGACATCGCGGCGATCGCGGCGTTCTTCGCCATGTCGAACCGCATCGCGAATGTCACGGGCATGCGGCCGAACGACGAGTTTTATCGGATGGGGCGGTAGCGCTTCGAGGGAGGCGCGGCGCCACTGCCGCAGGAGGGCGAAGCGTTGGCGGCACCCCTCCCCTAACCCCTCCCTACAAGGGGGAGGGGGAGGCGCTGGCGCGCTGCATCTGTCCCCCCTCCCCTGCCCCTCCCCGAAAGGGGGGAGGGCGAGCGCCTCTCATTTGAACCCAATATGAACATCGGCTTCCGCATCCGTTCAGTTCACGCATGGCAAACTCCGCCCATCCTCAAGACGAGGAACGACGGAACGGGAACACGCAACCGACTGACAAGGAGACAGGACAGATGTTCAAGAAGACCCTCGCTGCCGCCGCCCTCGCCACCGCGATCGTCGCGCAGCCCATGACCGCCGCGAACGCCACCTCCTTCGGCTTCCACATCGACACGCCGCACGGCTCGTTCTCGTTCGGCGACGGCTACGGCCCCGGCTACGGCCCGGGTTACGGCCCCGGCCCGGTCTATAGCGGCATGAGCTGCTGGGAAGCCCGCAACTACCTGAAGGGCCACTTCAACAAGGTGTGGAAGATCGAGTGCCACGGCCAGATCTATACCTTCAAGGTGAAGAACTGGGGCCCGGTGAAGATCGTGAAGCTCAACCGCTACAACGGCAATTACTGGTTCGTCTGATCGCGAACCCGCGCGAACCACACTTGCGCAACATGGAGGACCCGGGAGGAAACTCCCGGGTCTTTCATTTCGCGCGGCGGCAGACGCCGAGCCGGCGCAACAAGGACGAAACTCGATTTGGCGGCTACGGAAATACGCCGGAAACGCGTCTCCCCCATCTTCGCCTCACGTCGCGCAACGAAGCGGCGCATCGCAACGCCAAGACATCAACCCCTGGGAATGGAGACACCCGATGTTCAAGAAGACCGCAATCGCCGCCGCCCTCGTCACCGCGATCGCAGCCCCCCTCGCGCCGGCCAACGCCACCGGCTTCGGCTTCCACTTCAGCACGCCGCACGGCCACTTCTCGTTCGGCGAGCCCGGCTACAGCGGCGGTGGCTACGGCGGCATGAGCTGCTATGAGGCCCGCAACTACCTGCACGGCCACTTCGCGAAGGTCTGGAAGATCGAGTGCCACGGCCAGGTCTATACCTTCAAGGTGAAGAACTGGGGCCCGTCCAAGATCGTGAAGATCAACCGCTACACCGGCAATTACTGGTTCGCGTAACCGCGCCGAGAATTGCCTCCGAAGGCCCGGGACGCGCTCCCGGGCCTTCTGCTTTTCGGACGCACCCAGCTTCTAGCGAGCGAGGTAGCCGCCTTCCACGCCGAGCACATGCCCGGTGACGAAGGAGGAGGCGTCGGAACAGAGCCACAGCGCCCCTTCCGCGACCTCCTCGGGCGCGGCGATACGGGCCATCGGGGCGGAGGCGATGAAGCTCGCCTCGAGCTCGGGCCTAAGCTCGAAGAACTGCTGCAGCATGTTCGAGCGCGTATGGCTCGGGCAGATGACGTTGATGCGCAGGCCGTGCTCCGCATATTCCATCGCCGCGCTCTTGGTGATGGCGATGATGCCGGCCTTGCTCGCGGCGTAGGCGGAGCGGTGCGGGCTTCCCTTGATCGCCGCGGTGGCAGTAGTGTTCACGATGACGCCGCTCCCCTGCTTCAGCATTTCGGGGATCTCGTATTTCATGCAGAGCCACGTGCCCTTCAGATTGACCGCAAGCGTGCGGTCCCACGCCTCCTCGCTGTGATCGACGAGAGGCACGATCTCTCCCAGAATCCCGGCATTGTTGTAGGCGCAGTCCAGCCGCCCGTGCCTGTCGATCACAGCGCCGATGAGGGCTTCGACCTCGGCGGCGTTCGAGATGTCGGCGGCAACGAAATGCGCGTGACCGCCGGCCTGACGGATGGCGTCGGCTGTCTTCTCGCCGCCCTCCGCGTCGATATCCGCGACGACGACCTTCGCGCCTTCCCGCGCGAAAAGGCGCGCCGCTGCCTGGCCGATGCCCGAGCTTCCGCCGGTGATGAGGGCGACCTTGTTCGCAAGCCGGTCCGGAATCGTGCGCCCCCTGTCGATCAGCCCGAAGAAACCAGCCGGAACCCGCCGCGATCGTTCCAGCCGAAAGGCTGGAACTTGAAACGATGCGTGCAGCGCGTGACTTCCTGCGTATCATACCAGGAGCCGCCGCGCAGGACGCGCAGATTCTGGCCTTCGAGGTAGTCCCCCTGCCATTCATCCTGCGCCGTGGCGTAGGGAAACGGCTTCCGCCAGCGGGTGGCGCACCATTCCCAGGCATTTCCGACGCAATCGAAGAGGCCGAAGGGGCTGACGCCCGTCGGGTAGATGCCGACCGGCGTGGTTGTGCAGACCTGCCGGTCGCGCGGGCCGCGCCCGTTCAGCCGCTCCGGATCGAACGCATCGCCCCAGGGAAAAATGCGCCCGTCGACGCCGCGAGCGGCCTTCTCCCACTCAGCCTCGGTGGGGAGCCGCCAGCGCTCCCCGGTTTCGGCGCTCAGCCACCGGCAGAAGGCGACGCACTCGTACCAGCTCAGACCCATCACCGGCCGGTTCGGCCTGTTGAACCGGGAGTCGCGCCAGAAACGCGGCTCGGCGCGCTTTTCGCCGACTTCGAGCCAACCCGCGTCGGTCCACCATCTCCGCTCGCGATGTCCGCCGGTGTCGATGAAGCGGCCATATTCCGCGTTCGTCACTGGGAAGCGGCCGATCCGGTACTCCTGCAAAGCGACCTCATGCCGTTCCCTCCCCTCGCCCATCAGGAAAGCTCCCGCGGGGATCGTCACCATGTCGCCGATGCGTGGGTCGCCCAGCGCGCCGAGCACGTCCCCCGCCGCTATGCGCACACGCAGCGCGACCTCGGAATCGGCGATCGCCGCGAGCAGCTCGGCGACGACCGCCTCATGCATCCCGGTCCCGCCGGCTTCGGCCTGCAGGAGGCAACGGCCGGCGAGAACCGGATTAATGCGAAGGAGCGTCTCGAGGAACTTTCCGCTGTCCGCGCCCGCCATCGCGGCCGCGAGTATCGTGGTCTCCTCCCAGCCCGTGCCGGGCGGCGGAGGCAGCGGTTCATAATTGTTCTCCGGACGGGACCAGGCAGGCATCTCCTGCTCAAGCCGGGGAGCGCCCCAGAAGGCGGCAAGGCTCGCCGGCTCCCGGCTCAGCATCCGCCGCGCTGCAAAGTATTCCTGCAGGAGCTGATGATAGAAACGCACGGTCAGGCGATCGACCGGCATCTCGACGATGTTGGCGTCGGCTGCGAGGCTGAGCACGCGATCCGGCGGGATCTCTTCGGGCGGCCAATTCGGATCGAGCTGCAAGCGATCCGGCATGACGGACTTGATCTGCTCGGTCTTCACGCTGGTGCCAAAGCCGGACCGCGCCTGCATCTCGAAGGCCATGACCGAAAGCGCCTCGACCTGAAGCCCGGCGTCCAGCCACTCCTCGGGCGGGCATTTCGCCCTCGCCCATTCCAGCATGATCTCGGTGAAGCGGCGCATCAGCTCGGCGCGATTGCGGCTGAGCTCGCCGTCCTCCTCGAAGACGTCGATCATCACCGTCAGGAGGTAGGGGTTCCGCGCCATCTCAAGGAGTGGATTGCTCTGGCCGCTGTCCAGCGCCATCCACAGCGCTTCCCACGTCTCCGGCAGCTCGTTCCGCAGGAAGCGACGAATCTGGTCGTCATCGAGTGGCTGCACTTCGACGCGCTGTAGCCCGGCCAGTTCCTCGCCGTAATCGAGCCGCCGGCAGGTCACGACAAAGCGATTTCCCTTCGCGGACCATTGGTCGATGAAAGCGCGAAGAGCCCGGCAGCGCTCGCGATAGCGATCCTGCGGCATCTCGTTCAGGGCGTCGAGGAGAAGGAAGAGCCTCCCGGATTCGAGATAGGCCCTGAGGTTCGCGGCGAGCCGCGGCGCACCCCAATGCCCGGCTTCCGCGGGGCATCCCCAACCCTGCCCGATGAAATCCTCGACGGAGGACGCAAGTCCGCCCAGGCGCAACAGCACGGGTATCATGTCCGGCCGGCCGGCGTATTCGAAAGCGAGCGATTCGAGCGACGTCGACTTGCCGCAGCCGGGATCCCCGAGAAGGACGATGCAGGAATACCGGTCCAAAGCGTCCCGCACATCGTCGATCCTGACCTGCCGGATGTCCTCGCCGACGGCCACCAGCTCATGGTACTCGACGCGGGCGCGGCGACCGAAGCGGCGCGCCGATCTCGGCGAGCGTGTCCGTGGGGGCGATCCCGCGTCAGCGGTCTTGCCGGATAGTGGTATGTAATAAGCGGCATCCTCGGCGTAGCGCTCCTTGACCGACGCACGGTAGTCGCGCTCCGCCATCGACAGATCAGGCGCGCCGACCGGACCGTGCGGCGAGAGGCGGTAGACCCGCACCGGCTTGTCGATGTTCTTGAGACGCTGCTCGCCCATGTCCTCGCAGGCAAGGCGAAGCTTGTCGCGGACCTGATCGCAGACGGCGCCGGAGATGCTGACGCCGCCCGGCTCAGCCAGCGCCTGCAGCCGAGCGGCCACATTGACTCCGTCACCAAGGATATCGCTGCCGTCGATAACGATATCGCCGAGATTGATGCCGACGCGGTAGCGGATCGGATCGCCATCTGCCGCGACCTTGTTCTCCAGCAAAGCGCGCTGGCCGGCGAGGGCGCATTCGACCGCATCGACGACGCTGGCGAACTCGACGAGCAGGCCGTCGCCCATCTCCTTGACGAGACGGCCGCGATGCCCGGCGATAGCGGGATCCCAGACGCTCGATCGGACTTCCTTCAAACGAGCGAGGGTCGCGGCCTCATCGGCCGCAACCAGCCTGCTGTAGCCCACGACATCCGCGATCAGGACCGCCGCGAGCCGGCGCTGAACGCGCTCCGCGACCATTGCGACTCCCACGGCGTTCTCAGACCATTCTACGCAAACGGCCCGGCATTGCCATTGGCGACGGGCCCGCCGGAACCCCGATCCACGAAATCGCTGCACCGGCAACTGCCGGGTCGCGCAGCCGCGCCGAGAATTTGAGAGCGCGCGTGCGGCGAATTCTCTCCCCGTCCGCCGATGGCGGAGGTGCGCGGAGCCGCCTATAGAACGCCCTCCGCGCACCAGACGGGGGGAGAAAATCATGAAGTTCGGAGCTTCGTCCTGGCCGTTCCAGTGGGAGCCGCCCTACGAGGACGCCATCCGCCGCATCGCCGGAGCCGGCTTCACGGCGATCGAGCTGATCGCCTGGAACAAGGACCACCTCGACAATTACTGGACCAAGACGAAGATCGCCGACATCAGGAAGGAACTCACGACGAGCGGGCTTGCGCTGTCGCAACTCGTGCACACGCCGCACGACCTGTCGAGCGCCGACAAGGCGAAGCGCGACGCGGCGGTCGTTCAATGGGGCAAGGCGGTCGAAGTCGGCGCTGATCTCGGCACGCCGATCGTCAACATGGTCTCTTCGCATCCATTCGCCATGCGCGACACGCAAGAAATGCCGCGCATCACCACGAAGCCCCTGGTGCAGAAATATGCGACGAGAGACGTGCCGCGCGACGTCGACTGGGACCAGAATTTTCGCGACTACGTCGACGCGATGCGGCGCTGCGCCGAGCTCTGCGCCAAGGCGGGCACAAGGATGTCGGTCGAGCCGCATCCCGGGCGCTATCTTGCCAACCACGACGGGGCGCTCCGGCTTCTGGAGCATGTCGATCATCCGGCGATGGGCATCAACTTCGACCCAAGCCACACCTTTCCGATCGGCGATTTTCCGAACATCACCGTCTACCGGCTCGGCAAGAACATCATCCACCTGCACGTCTCCGACAATGACGGCGTCACCAACGTCCACTGGCGCCCGGGCATGGGCAAGATCGACTGGCTGGCGATGTTCCAGGCGCTGAAGGACGTGGGCTATGACGGGGTCGTGTCGATCGAACTCGAGGACGTGCCCGGCGTGTCGCGCGGGGCGAACTCGACCGCGCCCGGCGTCTACCGCAATGTCGTGGCGACGGACGAGTTCGTGGCCGAGACGGTGGCGGCGATGAATTATCTGAAGGGCATTTGCGGGGAGGTGGGAATTGCGGTCGAATAACGTGCCGGAGAAACCCCTCCCCCAACCCCTCCCCACAAGGGGGAGGGGAGCCGACGGCCTGGTGTATGTCGGGACCTACAGCGAGCCGATCCTGTTCGGCACCGGGCAGGTGCTGAAGGGAAAGGGAAAGGGCATCCACGCCTTCCGTTTTGACGATGAGCACGGGGCGCTCGTGCCGGTCGGCATCACCGAAGGCGTGCGGAACTCATCGTACCTGGCGTTCGATCCGAAGCGCCGGTTCCTCTATTGCGTGAACGAGTTCAAGGAGTTCGAGGGAAAGCCGAGCGGGGCGGTGAGCGCGTTCCGGGTCGATCGCGAGACCGGCCGGCTAGAATTCCTCAACATGAAGGCGAGCCACGGCACCGACCCCTGCCACTTGATGGTCGACAGGACGGGCCGGAACGTGCTCGTCGCGAATTTCGCAAGCGGCAGCGTCGCGGTGCTGCCGATCGCCGCGGACGGCTCGCTCGAGGAAGCGAGCTGCGTCATCCAGCACGAGGGGTCGAGCGTCGATCCGAAGCGGCAGGCCGGTCCGCACGCGCACGCGGTCGAGATCGACGCGGCGAACCGCTTCGTCTTCGCGCCGGAGCTCGGGCTGGACAAGGTGATGATCTACGCGCTCGACGCGGCACGTGGAATGCTCAAGCCGAACGCGGCGCAGCCTTTCGTGTCGGTCGCGCCGGGCGCCGGGCCGCGCCAACTCGCGATGCATCCGAACGGACGCTTCGCGTACCTCATCAACGAACTGAACTCGACGATGACGGCCTACGGCTACGATGCGGCGCGCGGGCGTTTTGCCGAGCTGCAGACGCTTTCGACGCTGCCCAAGAATTTTTCCGCACAAAGCACCTGCGCGGAGGTGCAGATCGCGCCGTCCGGGAAATTTCTTTACGGCTCGAACCGGGGGCACGACAGCATTGTCATCTATGCGGTGGGCGACGACGGGATGCTGACTTTGGTCGGCCACGAATCCACGCGCGGAAAAATCCCGCGGAATTTTTCGCTGAGCCCGGACGGAAGATTCTTGGCCGCGGCCAACCAGGACTCTGACAACATCGTCATGTTCCGGGTGGATGCGGAGACGGGGAGGCTGAGCCCGACCGGATCGGTGGCGGAGGCGGGAACGCCCATCTGCGTGCGGTTTCTGTGAGGCCATGAAGCTTCCAAGAATCGAGATTGCGGTGGAGGCCGGAGAGTGGCCGGCGAAAAGGGTGCTGCGGCGGCTCGCGGAGCGGGCTGTCGGGGCGGCGGTCCGAGTGGTTCGGGCCGTGGAGCAGCGGGACCACCCCTCCCCCAACCCCTCCCCACACCCGGCTACGTCGGAGCGAAGCCGCTCCGGCTTCGCCGAGGCGAGGGGGGGAGGGGAGCGCGCCGCGCCCCGGCGCCTATCCCCCCTCCCCAGTGCTGCGCTCGAACTGAGCATCGTGTTCACCGACGACGCGGCTATGCGGAAGCTGAATGCGAAATGGCGGGGTAAAGACAAGCCGACGAATGTATTGGCGTTCCCGCAGGGTGGTGGGCAATGGCGCCACCCCTCCCCTAACCCCTCCCCACAAGGGGGAGGGGAATCGGCGCTTCTTGGGGATATTGTGCTTGCCGCAGAGACGGTTAGCCGTGAGGCAAAGCTTGCCGAATTGCCGCTTGAAGACCACATGGCGCACCTTATAATCCATGGATTCCTCCACCTTCTCGGCTACGACCACGAGGCGGAGGCTGATGCGGAAGAGATGGAGCAGTTGGAGCGCGCCGCGCTGAGCCGGATCGGAATACCCGATCCCTATGCGGCGGCTCAGAGACCATGAACGACGACCAAGGTCGAAGTCCCGGCGGTCCGCCGGCGGATGCCGCGGGCCAATCGGACTTCGTAGGCCGTGTCCGGGCCGCCCTCCTGAGCGCCTTCGGCGTCAAGCCCGTAGGCTCCGCCAGAGCGGAAATCGAAGACGCAATCGCCGCCGACGAGGCGGCAGGCGCCACTTTATCCGCGGACGAGCGGGCGATGCTTCGCGCCATCCTGAAGCTCGGCGACATGCGCGTCGAGGACGTGATGGTGCCGCGCGCCGACATCGAGGCGGTCGACATCGAAAGCACGCTCGCCGAGGTGATCGCGATCTACCGCGAATCGGGGCATTCGCGCCTCCCGGCCTACCGCGAGACGCTCGACGAGCCGGTCGGCATGGTGCACATCCGCGACGTGATGGCGTGGGTGGCGGACCGGGCGCTGAAGCCCTCGGAACAGGAATCGCCGCCGAGCTTCGATTTCGCCTCCGTCGATCTTTCCTCGACGCTCGAGGATTCCAAGCTCGTCCGTCCGCTCCTCTTCGTGCCGCCTTCGATGCCGGCGCGCGCGCTTTTGAAGCGCATGCAGTCGAGCCGCACGCAGATGGCGCTCGTCATCGACGAATATGGCGGTACCGACGGTCTCGTCTCGATCGAGGACATCGTCGAGATCATCGTCGGCGAGATCGAGGACGAGCACGACATCGACGAGGAGCCGGTGGTGATGAAGGTCGCCGACGGCGTCTATATCGCAGATGCGCGCACCGAGCTCGAGGATGCCGCCGAGGTGATCGGCCCGGATTTCCGCGTCGGCGACAAGAGCGAGGACATAGAGACGATCGGCGGCCTGGTGTTCGCCGTGACCGGACGCATCCCGCCTAAGGGCGAGGTGGTGCAGGCGGTGGAGGGCTTCGACTTCGAGGTGCTCGACGCCGATCCGCTCCGCATCAAGCGGGTGAAGATCCGCGATCGGGCGAGGGCGCCGGCGCAGCCGCGGCAGAAGCGCGCCGTGGCGGGGTAGTCAGTCCCAGGAGAGCTGGTCTTTGGGCAGGCGGCCGCTTGGGTCGAAAACTTCTACCTTGTGCGGCGGCCGATCGCCCCAATCCCAGAGAACGAGATTCGCGTCGTCCTCCGTCGCGCCGGGGGCGAAGTTCGGAACGAGCACCCCGGCATGGCCAGCCGCCATGAGCCTGCGGGCCACGCGCCACGAGGGCGGCTCCCGGCCCTCCGCCGCGTCGGCGAACCAAGCGGAGGCCATGTCGGCGAACGCGACGCCGTTCGCCGCGCGGCCCGCGTCATCCCTGAGATCGGCGATGTCCTCGCAGTCCACGTCGTAGGAGCAGACGACATAGGGTTTCAGCTTGAAGGCAAAACCCTGGTTGGCCTCGCGGATCGCGGTCATGATGGTGAGGCCGAGATAGAGCGCCTCCATGCCCTTCGGATTGAACCGGCCGCCATGCACCGCGGCCCCCGCGCCCGACATCGGCTTGAAGGACCATTTAGGGTTATGCGCGCGATAGCAGGTCGCGCGAAATCTCACGCGTAGCCGCCAAGAGCGAGATGATCGAGGTAGTCGCGGAGCGCCGTGGCTTGGCCGGACTTCACCAGCGATTCAGGCGTGCGGCCGCCGAAAGCGGGAATCGGCTGCGCGCGGTACCAGGCCATTGCCTGCTCCTTGCCGCCGGCCCACTCCAGCACGCGGCCCAATATTTCGAGCATTTCGCGGAGCCGCGCCTGAGTCTTCGGCGCCTCGCTCCGCGCACGCTTGTAGAGGGTTTCCCGGCCGACCCCGATGGTCTCGGCAAGCTGCGTCTTGGAGACGCCGAGGGAGCCCGCGACGCGGTCAACGTCGATCGCCGCGCCTTTGCCGATGAAGGAAAGCGCCAGAGGCGTTTCGACCGCCCCCCGGAACCCAACGGACGCTTCGCCAAAGCCCTGCCGCCGATCGGCTTTTCGCATCTCTGCCATGTGATTTGTCCCTTTATAGGGCAAAGCATAGGACATTGAGCGGGAATATCAAGGGCGGTTAGGGTGCGGCGAGGGCCCAGGGCACCAGCTCGGCGACGGCCTTGCCGAAGGCCTGGTCGAGCGCCTTTGCGGCGGCTTCCGCCTCCATCGCCGCGGCGGGAGCGCTTGCCTGGAAACGCCGCTCGGCAATGAGCGCGCCCGCGACATCCGCGATCTTGGCGGTGAGGTCGATCTCCGCGATGGAGTCGGCGGAGATGCGGAAGCGGCGGATATCGAGCATCAGCGTTCGGTCGGCGGCGATGCCCTGCATGTCGGTGCCGACGCGCGTGTAGCCGGCGTTCTCGAAGCTGCGGACGATCGCCGACTGGAGCATCCGCGGCAGGGTGTCCGCCCATTGCGCGTCATCGAAGGGCGTCGCCTCGCCCTCCCCCGACTGCACCAAGAATTTTGGCGTGTCGTAGGAAAGCGGCGCGCTCGGCAGCGCCACCATCAGCTGTCCCTCCGAGGGGACTGACGCAACCTCCATCTCGAGCGGCGTCAGGCTGTAGAGCACCGACGCGATCCTCCCCGCTCCGCCCCCGGTCAGCCGCTCAAGCCCAGCCAAGAGGCCCTCCACTTTGTCGGCGTTCTTGGCGAGCGCCGAGGAAAACGTGTCGAGGTTGGCGAGCGTGTTCTTCAACGCATCCGAGTTTTCGGCGAGAAGCGAATCGATGCGCGAAAAGGCTTCGCGCGCCGCCTCGGTCCAGTCCTGCGCGGCGGCGGCCTCCGCGACGAGCAGCGGCGGCTCGCCGTCCGTGGACAACGGCGCGGGCGCGTCGGGCGTGCCGCCGGACAGCGCGACCTCGGGGACGCCGGTCAGCCCGCCGAACGCGAGGCCGATCCTAGTGTCGGCCCTGACCGGCGTGTCGGCGGCAACGGCGATCGTCACCAAGACCTCGCGCGGATCGGCGGGGTTGAGTTTCAGGTCGGTCACCTCGCCGACGCGGATGCCGTTGAACTGCACGGCGGAGCCGAGGAGCAGCCCGGACACCGAGTTTTCGAAGCGGATGCGGTAGCTCGTTCGCTCGGCGAGCCCGCCGAAATTCTCGAGCCAGTAGACGAAGCCGAAGCCGGCAAGGATGACGGCGAGCGAGAACAGCCCGACCAGCACATAACGCGCGCGAATTTCCATTTACTCGGCCCTCATCTCAGCAGACTCGGTCCCAGCGCCGCGTTCGGCCCGCTTGCCGCGAAAATAGGCTTTCACCCAGGGATGCTCGGAGGCGAGCATCGCGGCCATTGGCCCGTCGGCGACGATTTTTCCATCGGCGAGCGCGGCGATGCGGTCGCACGCGGTCCGGAGCGTATCGAGGTCGTGCGTGACCATGAAGACGGTGAGCCCCAGTGTCTGTTGCAGCGTCTGGATGAGCGAATCGAAGTCGCCGGCGGTGATCGGGTCGAGGCCGGAGGTCGGCTCGTCGAGGAACACGATCTCCGGGTCGAGCGCGAGAGCGCGGGCCAGCGCCACGCGCTTGGTCATGCCGCCCGAAAGCTCCGAGGGAAGTTTTTGGGCATCGCGCGCGTCGAGGCCGACCATTTCGAGCTTCGCCATCGCCACCTCCCCCATCAGGCGCTCGGAGAGATCGAGGTATTCGCGCATCGGGAACTCTACGTTCTGGCGGACGGTGAGCGAGGAGAAGAGCGCGCCCTGCTGGTAGAGCACGCCCCAGCGGCGCTCGATCGCGCGGCGCTCGGAATCGCTCACGCGGTCGAGGTCGACGCCGAACACTTCGATCCGCCCCTCGCGCTTCGGCAGAAGCCCGATGACGGTGCGGAGAAGCACCGACTTGCCGCTGCCAGAGCCGCCGACGAGGCCAAGAATCTCGCCACGCTTCACGTCGAGCGAGAGATGGTCGAGCACGACGTGCCGGCGGAAGCCGACGACCAGGCCGCTCACGCGGATGACAACGTCGCTTGTGGGCTGCTCCACGCGTCACATCCCGATCGAGGCGAAGAAGATGGCGAAGAAGCCGTCGAGCACGATGACAAGGAAGATCGACTTCACCACCGAGGTCGTCGTCTTCAGGCCGAGCGACTCGGCGCTCCCCTCGACGCGGAGACCTTCGCTCGCCGCCACCACACCGATGGCGAGCGCCATGAAGGGCGCCTTCAGCATGCCGACCTGGAAATGCGTGACGGAGACGGCGTCGTTCAGCCGGGCGAGGAAGACTCCCGGGCTCATGCCGCCGTAGAGCCAGGCCACCAGCCCGCCGCCGAAGAGCGCCGCCATCCCGCCGATGAAGGCGAGGATCGGAAGCGCCAATACCAGCGCGGCGACGCGCGGCAGGATGAGGATCTCCACCGGGTCGAGGCCCATGGTGCGGAGCGCATCGATCTCCTCGCGCATCTTCATGGAGCCGATCTCGGCGGTGTAGGAGCTGCCCGAGCGCCCCGCCACCATGATCGCCACGATCAGCACGCCGATCTCGCGAAGCACGAGGATGCCGACGAGATCGACCACGTAGTCGTCCGCGCCGAACTTGCGGAAGTGGAAGATGCCCTGCTGCGCGATGATGCCGCCTATCAGGAAGGTGATGAGGAGCATGATCCCGACCGCCTGCCAGCCGACGCGGTCGAGATGATGCACCGCCGAGGCCACACGGAAGCTCTTCGGGTGGATCACGACGCGGCCGAGCGCCGCGCCGATCGCGCCGAGCATGGCGAGGAATGCGAGCGCCTCGGCTTCCAAGCTTGCAAAGCCACGGCCCGCGGCGTCGAACGCCGCGGCGATGATGCCGCGCCTTTCGGGCGGCGCCGCCGGCCGACGGTTGACCGCGCGCACCTCTTCGACCAAACCGCGATAGCGATCGGGCAGACCGGCAAGCTCCGCCTCCTGCCCGCGGCCGACCGAGACGCGCAAGAGCCGTTCCAAGAGCCAGGCGCCAAACGTGTCGAGCGCCTCGACGCCGGCGATGTCGATGCTGAGCCGCCGCGCGGCGGCCGACTTCCCCTCCATCTCGCCGACGAGACGGTCGGCCTCGCCGGCATAGGCCGCCGTCCAGGAACCGGCGGCGGCAATCTTCATCCGCTCGGCATCGGCGGTGGCGACGAGAAATGGCGGCGCGCTCATGTCGGGTCCTCTCTCCTGCCGCGTATGGAGTGCAATCGGCCGACATTGCGTTGACCTTGCGCAAATCCGCAAGGTTCGCAGGCCGGCCGTACGGTGAATGGGAAGGAAAAGCGAAGTTTTGCCCGGTCAGCCTTTGACCGCTCCCGCCGTCAGCCCGGAGACGATGTGTTTTTGGGCGAGCACGAACATCAGGATGGCGGGAAGGATGGTCAGCGTCACGAAGGCGAGGACCAACGGCCAGTTGGTCATGTACTCGCCCTGATAGACCATCATGCCGAGAGGCCAGGGATATTTCACTTCCGAGTTCAGGACGACGAGCGGCAGCAGGAAATTGTTCCAGCTCACCACGAAGGAGATGATCGCGACAGTCGCGAGGATGGGGCGCGAGAGCGGCAGCGTCACGTGGAAGAAGAACCGCATGTAGCCGCAGCCGTCGACGAGAGCCGCGTCGAGCAGTTCCTCCGGCAGCCGGCGGAAGGCGTTGCGGAGCAGGAGAACGCTGACGCCTAGCCCGAAGGCGACTTGCGGCAGGATCACGCCGGCATGGGTATTCAGGAGACCAAGGTCGCGCACCTTGATGAAGAGCGGAAGGATCGCGGTGGCGAAGGGAAACGTCAGCCCGAGCAGCAGATAGTTGAACAGCATGTCGCGCCCAAAAAAGTGCAGATGCGCGAACGCAAAAGCCGCGGTCGAAGCGACAACGAGCGTCAAGGCGACGGTGAAGCCTGCGATCCAGAGCGAGTTGAAGAGCAATTGCCAGTAGCGGTAGCTTGAAAGAATCTCCCAGTAGTTCTCCCACATCCACACATCCGGAATGCCGACCGGATCGGTTCTGAGTTCGCCGAGGCTCTTGAAGCCGCCAAGCAGCGTGGCGAGCAGCGGCACCATGACGATCGCGGTCACCACAAGCAGCACCGCCCATTTCCAGACGGGGCCGAAGCTGATCCAGTTCGCCGCGCGTTCGCGCCCGGCGGTTCGCACGGCGGGATGGGCGAGCGAGGGTGAGAGCGCGTCAGTCATTGCGCATGAACCAGCGCTTGTAGGAGAAGGCGACGGTGACGCAGAGAATGAAGAGGATCACGCCGACAGCCGACCCAAAGCCGACGCGCATTCGCCCGACGCCGAACTGGTAAAGATAGGAGACCATCGTGTGCGTCGAGTTGAGCGGTCCGCCGCCGGTCAGCGGCACGATCAGGTCGAACACCTGCAGCGAGCCGACCAGCGAGAAGAACACCGAGATGCGGATCATCGGCCCAAGCTGGGGTAGCGTCACGTACCAGAACCGCTGGAATGGCGTCGCGCCGTCGATGTCGGCCGCCTCGTAGAGGTTGCGGTCGATCGACTGCAGCCCAGCGATATAGAGCATCATGTGGAAGCCGAAATACTTCCACACGATCACCGTCAGCACCGTCGAGTAGGCGAAATCGCGGTCGGCAAGCAGGAAGAGCGGCGGGTACCCGAACCACTGCACCAGGTACGAGAGTGGCCCGTAATCGCCGTCGAACATGAAGCGCCAGATCAGGCCGGCCGCCACGTCGGCGAGGATGTACGGCAGGAAGAAGATCATACGGAACGCGACCGCTCCGCGAAAACGCTCAGCGAGGAGCATCGCGAGCCCGAGCGCCAGCGGCAGCTGCACGCCGAGCGAGATCGCGATGATCATCAGGTTGTTCAGGAAGGCGCGCTGGAAAACGGAGTGCGTCAGCGCCTGGACGTAGTTGGCAAGGCCGATGACACGGTCGAGCGGCCCGAGGCCGTTCCAGTTGAAGAAGCTGTACCAGGCCGCCTCGCCGACCGGCAGTATGACGAAGAGCGTGAAAAGGACGAGCGCCGGCGGGAGGAAAATCACCGCGGTGGCGAGCCCGCCCGGGCCGGCGTTCCTGCTGGAGGTTGCGAGAGGCGCGCCGGACGCCATTTGCTTCGCCTGCCTTCAGACAAAGGGGAGGGGCCCCGGCCGATACGCCGGGACCCCTCTCGGGATAGCCCTATTCTACTGCTGGTCCCAGGCTTCTTGAACAGCCGCGGCGCCTTCTTCCGGCGTCATATCGCCGGCGGCGACCGCGACCGAGATGTCGTTCACGACACGCCCGACGTCCGGACCGAGATCCTGGTCGAAAAATATCTGGTGATAGGTGGAAGCGGCGAGATCGTCGGCCATCCGCTTGTTGAGCGGGGACTCGATTTTGGCTGCCGACGCCACCACGGAGGGAATGTAGAACCCCTTCGCCGCCGCGGTGTCCTGATACTTCTCCTGCAGCAGATACTTCACGAACTCGATCGCCTCGGGCGGAGACCCCTCGGTGATGAGCCAGCCGTTGATACCGCCAAGCGTGTCCGTAGCAGCGCCCTTTCCGCCTTCCACGACGGGGAAGCTCAGGATGCCGATGTTTTCCGGAGCGAGGCCCTTGCCATCGGTGGCGTTGTTCTTCTGCGTGTTCAGCAGCCAGCTCCCCATCAGTTGGAAAGCGCCCTTGCCGTCACCCCAGAGGCCCGCGGCCTGGAGGTGAAGGGTCGCCAGCCAGCCTTCCTGGAATGGCTCCAGCGCCACGAGTTCCTGCAAGTCCTCGCCTGCCTTCACAAAGGCCTCGTTGTTGAAGCCGTTGTCGTTGCCGGCGCGGGCGTTCGTCAGCGCCTGCGCGCCGCCCTCGCGCATCACGAGATAGGACCAGTAGAAGTGCATCGGCCACTTCTCGCCACCGCCGACGATGATCGGAGTGATGCCAGCCTCCTTCACCTTCGTCACCGCCGCGAGGAATTCGTCCCACGTCTTGATCGCGGTCGGATCGACTCCCGCCTTCGCGACCAGCTCCTTGTTGTAGAAGAAGACGACCTCGGAAAGGTGGTTGGGCGCGCCGACGATCTTGCTGTCGATGTTGAAGGCGCCAGCTGCGCCGGCCGAGAAGCGGTCGGTGAACGTGCCCGCCGGCTCGGTCACGTCGGCCAGGAAGCCGGCTTCGTTCTGCGCCCGCATGACACCGCCCGACCAGCTGTAGATGACGTTCGGCCGCTCATCGGACTGGAGCAGCGTCGGAAGCTTTGCCTTGTAGGCTTCGTTCTCCAGGTACTGGACGTCGACGGTCACGCCGGGGTGCTCGGCGCCAAAATCCTTCGCCGCCTGCTGCCACATGGCGACCGTGTCCGGGTTGGTTTCGACGTGCAGCATGCGGATCGTCGTCTGCGCCTGAGCGATGCCCGCGCCAAGCGCAAGAAAGGCGGCGAGGCCCATCAGCCCGCCGATGCCTCTGCGATATGAAAGGCTTGTCATGCGTCTCCTCCTGTCAGCTGGAGCGTTAGCGTCCAACACCGCGGGAAGCGGTTTTTTTTGTGTTATGGAATAAATAACACCACCTGCTTCCGGCGGGTCAAGTCCGATCTGCGCGGAACTCGCGGCCCGAGCGCTCGCTCAGCTTGAGTTCTCCGAGTGCGGCGATTAGAGAATTTGTCGCAATAGGAAATAAATCGGGGGCAGCCGTCCACGGCGCAAATCCATGAAAACCGCCGATCCCGAGCTGATGCGCGCGATCAATCGCTTCCATGTCGTGGATGCGATCCGCCGCTTCGGGCCGATCGCGCGCGTCGAGATCTCGGAGCGCACCGAGCTCAGCCCGACGACGGTGTCGGCGATTACGGCCGCGCTGCTCGACGACGAGTTGATCGTGCCGCGCCCGATGGGCACTGTGCGCGACGCGGCCCGCGGTCGTCCGCGCGTGCTTTTGGAGCTCAATCCGAACGCGGCGCGCGTCGTCGGCGTCAAGATCACGCCGAGCCGCATCGTGCATGTGGTGACGGACTTTCAGGGCGACGTGCTGGCGGAGCTGATCCAGCCTGTCCGCGTCGGCCGCCAGTCGGCGGAGGTCATCGCCGACCTGGTCGAGGACGGCGTGCGGCGCTGCGTGGCGGACGCCGGCCTGGCGCTCGGTTCCGTTGAGAGCATCTGCGTTGCGCTTCCCGGAGTGGTCGAGCACGCGACTGGGCTCGTCAGGCAAAGCCCGATCCTGCGCGATTCCAACGTGCCCTTCGGCAAGGCGCTTTTCGCGCGCCTGGGGCTCGCCACGCTCATCGAAAGCGACGCCAACGCAATCACCATCGGCGAGCACTGGTTCCGCCTCTGCCGCGATCTCGATGACTTCGCGGTCGTCACGGTGGAGCACTCGCTCGGCCTCGGCGTGATGCATGGCGGCGAGCTGTTCCGCGGCGCAAAGGGCCTGAGCTTCAATCTCGGCGACCTCGCGAGCGCGGCGAACGGCAACGGCCACGGCCCCATCGCAAGGCTTGCCGATCACGCCGCCGAGCCGGCGATCCTCGCGCCGATCGCCGAACGGGACGACGCCCTGGAGGCGGTGCAGCTCGGCCGCGCCATGGACCTTGTGAAGGAGCGGATCGAAGCCGGCGACAACGAGCTGACCGCCTCGGCGCTCCGCGCCGGCGAAGCGCTGGGGCTCGCCATCGCCAACCTCATCACGCTCTTCGCCCCGCCGAAAGTAGTGCTGGTCGGCTCGACGCTCGTGCTTGGCGAATCTCTGATGGCGGGGCTCCTCCGGGCGCTCGAGCAGGCAGTCCCGCGCTGGCTCGCCGACGTATCGGAGGTGACCGTCGACGACGCCGACGACAGCGCCTGGGCGAGGGGCGCGGCGGCGGCGGCGCTGCTCGAACTCTACGGCGCGCCCTGGGGCACGACCGGGCCCGCCCGGCCCCGCAACGCAAAGCATGTGCGGGATCGCGAGGCACCATGAAACGAGTCGGCATCGGCATCATCGGCTGCGGCGTGATCTCCGGCGCTTATCTCAGGGCCGCGAAGGGCTTTCCGATCCTCGACGTGAGAGCGCTTGCCGACGCGCGGCCGGAAGCGGCGGAGGCGCGGGCAAAGGATTTCGGGCTGAAGGCGGTCAGCGTCGAGGCGCTGCTCGCCGACCCGAAGATCGAGATCGTGGTCAACCTGACAGTGCCGAAGGCGCACGTCGAGGTCGGGCTCGCCGCGCTCGATGCCGGCAAGCACGTCTACTCCGAGAAGCCGCTCGGCGTCCGCTTCCGCGACGGCAAGCGGCTGATCGATCGCGCCGAGAAGAAGGGGCTCCGCGTCGGCTCGGCACCGGACACGTTCCTGGGCGGATCGCACCAGACCTGCCGAAAGCTGCTCGACGACGGCAAGATCGGGCAGCCGGTCGGCGGCACCGCCTATTTCATGTGCCCCGGCCACGAGCGCTGGCACCCGAATCCCGGCTTCTACTACGAAGCCGGCGGCGGGCCGATGCTCGACATGGGCCCCTACTACATCACGGATGTCGTCAACCTGCTCGGTCCGGTGGCGCGCGTGGCGGGCTTCGCCTCCATGCTCAGGAAGACGCGCACGATCACATCGGAGCCGCGACGGGGAGAAACGATCCCGGTGGAGGTGCCGACGCATGTGACGGGCGCGCTCGAGTTCGTATCGGGCGCGATCGTGCAGATCGGCATGAGCTTCGACGTGGCGACGCACCGGCACGTCCCGCTCGAGATCTACGGCACCAAGGGCACTCTCATCGTGCCCGACCCGAACTATTTCGGCGGCGAGATCGCGTTCGCGGCCGAGCGGGACAAGTGGCAGACGCTCAAGACCGAAATGCCCTACGCCGACGGCAACTACCGCTCGCTCGGCGTTGCCGACATGGCGCACGCCATCCGCTCCGGGAGGCCGCACCGCGCAAGCGGCGAGCTGGCGCTGCACGTGCTCGAAGTGATGGAGGCGTTCGGCCGCTCGTCGGAAAGCGGGCGCGCGATTTCGATCACGACGCGGCCGGAGCGGCCAGCACCGCTTTCCGAAAGCCTCGTGCGGCGGCGGCTCGTGGCGTGAGGGCGTAGCCCGGATGGAGCGCAGCGCAATCCGGGTGTTGACCGGCGCAGCGGTACCCGCATTTCGCTCCGCTCCATGCGGGCTACGAGTCAGACGACGGGACATGATCCGAGGGAGATGACGAATGCGGGAAGCGCTCATCGTGTGGGGCGGCTGGAGCGGCCACGAGCCGGAAATCTGCGCCAACATCATCGCGGAGATGCTGAAAGGCGACGGCTTCAACGTCTACGTCGAGACGACCACGGAGGCGTTCGCCGATCCCTCGATCAACGATTTGAGCCTGATCGTTCCGATCTACACGATGTCGAAGATCGAGAAGGAGGAGGTGCAGAACCTCACCAAGGCAGTCGAGGGCGGCGTCGGCCTCGCCGGCTATCACGGCGGCATGTGCGACGCGTTTCGCGATTCGGTCGACTACCAGTTCATGTGCGGCGGGCAATGGGTGGCGCATCCAGGCGGCATCATCGATTACCGTGTCGACATCACGAAACCCGAGGACCCGGTCATGCAGGGGATCAAGAGTTTCCCCTACCGTTCCGAGCAGTACTACATGCACGTCGATCCCTCGAACGAGGTGCTCGCCACAACCACTTTTTCCGGGGAATACGCGCCCTGGGTCAAAGGCGTAGTCATGCCGGTCGTGTGGAAGCGCCGGCACGGCAAGGGGCGGGTGTTCTATTCGTCGCTCGGCCACGTCTCGAAGGAATTCGAGGCGCCGGAAATGAAGACGATCCTGCACCGCGGCATGCTGTGGGCGGCGCGCGACCGGTAGCCCTCGGCCGGCTTAAGACAACCATGACTAACGCCGGCGGAAGCACGCGCAGGCTGTCGTCCTGCCGGCGCTCCCGCTTTGGTCGATGAGGATGCTGGGCGTCCGTTAAGATTCTGTTCCGGCAGAAAGCGCTGCTTCCGCCCTGCGCGGAGCGCGCGGCCTCAGCAAAGATCGGTGAGAAACCTACAGCGCTAGAGCGCCGGCTGACCGGCCGTCTGCTCGGCCGCCCGGCGGGCGGCGCAGGCCGGACCGAAGCCGCGCATATAGTAAAGCTCGGGTCGGTAGCGCGGGGCCACCAGATCGCGAACCGTGCGCGGGAGCGAATGCAGGATGCGGCGGAACATCTTCGTTGCGTCTTCTTGGCGCTTCCCTGACGGCGAATTACCGGCCGTCTTCGAAGCGATGTGTAGCAACAATATGTTGCTGGAAGCTTGCGCAAGGTAGGTAATCGCGTTTCTGGCGCGAAATAGAAAGACTGTGGTACCGGCGATACTTAACGCTGAGCCGGCGGCCTCTCTCCGCCCCAGCGAGCGAGCCGGAGGGTGATGCGCGGACTTCTCTTCGACAAGGACGGAACGCTCCTCGATTTCGGCGCGAGCTGGTCGCGAGCCTATCGCGAGCTTTGCCTCGACCTTTGCGAAGGCGACCTCGCCGCAGCCGAGGCGATGCTCTTGGCGGGCGGGATGAATCCCACGACCGGGCAATGCGCGCCGAGCTCGGTGCTCGCCGCGGGGAACACGATCGACATCGCGCGTTTCTGGTATCCCGCGCTCGCGGGATCGACGCTTGCCGCGATGGTGGAGCGCATCGACCGCGTGTTCTACGCAAACGGCGTGCGGCACTCGGTGCTCCTGCCTGGAGTCCGCGAGGTGCTGGCCGACCTTTCGGCGGCAGGATTCGCTATGGGGGTGGCGACGAGCGATGGGACGGCTGCGACGCGGGCTGCCCTTTCAGCGCTAGGGATCGACCACGCCCTGCCGCATGTTTTCGGCTACGATTCGGTGGCCCGGCCGAAACCGGCGCCCGACATCGTGCACGCCTTCTCCTCGGCGGCCGGCGTGCCGGTCGAAGAGATCGCGGTGATCGGTGACAACGCGCACGACCTCGAAATGGCGCGGAGCGCCGGCGCGGGCGCGGCGATCGGAGTCTTGAGCGGCAACAGCGAAGCGGCGGACCTTCAGCCGCTCGCCGACGCGATCCTGGACAGCGTCTGCGATCTGCCGGCCTGGCTCAAAGCGCGGGGCGCGCTGACCTAGGGGCGGCGCCTGCCGTCAGACGCGGTCTGCCATCCGCCCGCGCCAGAGGGCTGCAGCGACAAGAAGCCGCCGCGCCCAGCCCATCAGCGGCAGCGGCGGGATCGGGATCGCGGTGAAGACAGCAAGCCGCTCCGGCCGCCCGAGCGCGGCTTCCGCCATCAGCTTGCCGAGATAGGGGGCGAGCGCCAGGCCCTGGCCGGAATAGCCCCCCGCCGCAAAGACGCCGGGCGCAATCTCGCGCACATAGGGGAGCCGCGGCACGGTTACCGAGACGATGCCGCCCCAGCCGTGCGTGAGCTTGGCGTCCTCGAGCTGCGGATAGATTTCGAGAAGATGCGGGCGTACGAAGGAGGGGATGTCGGCGGGGATGCGGCCGACGGTGCTTTCGCCGCCGCCGAAGACGAGCCGCCCGTCCGGCGTCTTCCGCCAGTAGCGCACCACGAAGCGGCTGTCGGCCGCCGCCTCTCCTCCGGGCAGGATGCTGTCTGCGTCGGCGCCGAGCGGCTCGGTCGCGACGACGAAGCCGTTGATGCCAACCATGCGGCGGCGGGTCGTCCGCTCGAATTTTCCGGAGCGGCCGTCGGTGGCGACGATGACGTGGCCTGCGCGGATATCGCCGCGCGCGGTGCGCACGACCGGGCCGGGCCCCAGCGACAGCGCCGGCGTGTTTTCGTGGATCGATGCGCCGAGCCCGGCGGCGGCGCGCGCCATGCCCATCGCGAAGCGGTAGGGATCGAGGTGGCCGCCGCCGCGGTCACGCATCGCGCCGAAGAAGCGGCCCGAGCCGGTAGCCTCGGCCGTGTCAGCGCGGTCGAGGAGAGTCGCGCGGTCGTAGCCGTAACGCGCCTTCAGCGCATCGATCATCTCTCCCCACTCGGAGAGAAGCTCCGGCTTGTGCAGCGTCTCGATGACGCCGGGGCGGAGGTCGCAGGGGATAGCGAAGCGCACGATCAGCGCGCGGACGAGCGCCTTCGCCTCTTCCGCCGCGTCCCACAGCTCGCGGGCGCGCTCGAAGCCGTAATGCTTTTCGAGCCAGAGCACGTCGCGGCGCTGGCCGGAATGGATCTGCCCGCCGTTCCGGCCAGACGCGCCGCTCGCGATCTCCTCCGCCTCGACGAGCACGACGGACGCGCCAGCTTCTGCCAGGTGGATCGCGGCCGAAAGCCCGGTGTAGCCCGCGCCGACCACACAGACATCGGCGCTCCGCGAGCCGGCGAGCGGCTCGTATTTTGCGGGATCGCCGACCGAGAGACGGTAGAGGGACGGCGGAAAGGCGCGCGCCATCGGCGGCTAGACGCTCAGGAGCAGATACTCGCGCTCCCAGGCGCTGATCACGCCCATGAAAGTTTCGTACTCGACTTCCTTGATGGCCCGATAGGTGAGCACGAAGGTCGCGCCAAAAATTTCCACCAGCTCGGGCGTATCCTGAAGCATCCGCACCGCGTCGAGGATCGAGCGGGGCAGGGCGAAATTCGGGTCGGTGCTTGCGCCCTCGATCGGCGTGTCGGGCTGCAGCTCCTTGATGAGGCCGAGATAGCCGCAGGCGAGCGAGGCGGCGATGGCGAGATACGGGTTGGCGTCGGACGAAGGCACGCGGTTCTCGACGCGCCGGTTCTCAGGATCGGAGAGCGGCACGCGCAGCCCGACGGTGCGGTTGTCGTAGCCCCAGCGGACGTTGATCGGCGCGCTCGTGTTGCGGATCAGGCGCCGGTAGGAATTCACGTAGGGCGCGAGCATGCACATGACGCGCGGCAGATACGCCTGCATGCCGCCGATATAGGCGAGGAAGGCGCGCGACAGTTCTCCCGTCGGCTCGGAGAAGATGTTGCGGCCGGTTTCGAGACTCACCACCGAGTGGTGGATGTGCATCGCCGAGCCGGGCTCGGTCGCGATCGGCTTCGCCATGAAGGTCGCGTGCATCTTGTGGCGGAGCGCCGCTTCGCGGATCGTGCGCTTGAACAGAAACACCTGGTCGGCAAGCTCGACCGGGTCGCCGTGGCGGAGGTTGATCTCCATCTGCGCGGTGCCGTCCTCGTGCGCGAGCGTGTCGATCTCCAGCCCCTGCTCCTCGGAGAACTCGTAGACGTCGTCGAAAAGCTCTTCGAATTCGTTGACGGCGGAAATCGAGTAGGCTTGGCGCGCGCGCTCCGGCCGGCCGGAGCGGCCGATTGGCGGCTCGAGCGGATAGTCGGGATCGATGTTCGGCTTGACGAGATAGAACTCCATCTCGGGCGCGACGACCGGCTTCCAGCCGCGGTCGTTGTAGAGTTTTACAACGCGCTTCAGCACGTTCCGCGGCGCGATGTCGAACGGCTTGCCGTCCTTGTGGTAGGCGTCGTGGATCACCTGCGCGGTCGGGTCGCTCGCCCAGGGGACGACGGCGAGCGTGGAAAAATCCGGGCGGAAGACGAGGTCGCTGTCGGTCAGCCCCTCGATGAAGCCGACCTCTTCCGGGTATTCGCCGGTGATCGTCTGCAAAAACATCGAGGCGGGCAGCGTCATCGGGTTGCCGCCGAAGAATTTTTCGGTCGGCATCAGCTTGCCGCGGGCGACGCCGGCCTGGTCGGGGATGATGCACTCGATGTCGTCGATGCGGCGCGCACGGCACCATTCGCGCGCAGCCGTCTCGTTCGGCGCGCCGCGGGCGGAGGCACGCTCGGTGTCGGCGGGCCCGGCCGCGGCGGTGTCTCGGGGGGCTTCCATGGCATGAATGTAGCGGTTTTCGGGGGGATTCAGAAGGTGGAGGCGGAGTAGCTGAGCGCTTGTGCTACACCACGTCAACCTACGGCTGGAGGCGCGGAAGGCGGCGATTCCTTAGTCAACCCGTAGCGGGCGCGCAGCTTCGCCGCTTCCTCCGCCCGACCGAGCGCGTCGAGGGCATCGGCGGTAACGCTGGCGGACGCCGTGGTCCAAGGATGATTCGACCCCAGCGTTTTTTCATGCGCAGCGAGTGCGGCGTTAGCCGATTTCAGCCCGTTCTCAGCGTCGCCCGCTGCAATCAGCCACCTTGCGAGGTTAGCGCGATGAACGTTAGTAGATGGATGCTCAGGACCGAGTGCCGTCACGTCGATCATCAGCGCGCGCTCGTAGAGTGGGCGCGCGCCGGCAAAGTCGCCTTGGTCCCTAAGCAGGCCGGCGAGGTTGTTCAAGCAAATCGCCGTATCGGGATTCTCGGAGCCGAGCACCTTCTCAGAAATCGCCAGCGCGCGCTCAAAGAGCGGCCGTGCGCCGGCAAGGTCGCCCTGCCCTTGAAGCAGAAGAGCGAGATTGTTGACGTCAGCTCCCGTCTCGCGGTGCTCAGGTCCAAGGGTCTTCTCGTGGATCGCCAGAGCACGCTCGAAGAGGGGGCGCGGGGCGATCAGGTCACCCTGATGCAGAAGTAAGAGGGCGAGGTTGTTCAGGCTGGTCGCCGTACTTGGATGCTCAGCGCCGAACGCCTTCTCGCGTATCGCCAGAGCGCGCTCGTAAAAGCGCCTCGCCAACGAATAGGCTCCCAGGGCGAATTGCCTATAAGCTCCCAACTCATTGAGCAGTTCTGAAGCCGGTTTGGCAACGTCGGGCAGGGCGACGTCGTCCTTGATTAGCGCCAGTGCGTGGGCATCAAGCCGACGAGCCTGCGGCCAGCTACCTGGGTCGTTGTAGACTCCAAATGGATAGACCGCTGCGAGCGCATTGATCAGCGTACCGCGAATCCCCTCACGTTCGTCCCCGACGCAGCGCGCTGCAGCGACCTGGCGCACGAGGCGATGCAAGCGGATACAGTCTGTCGTGATCGCCGGGTCGCGTTCGTCGGTGATCGTCTCGCGGTCGACCAGCGCAAACGTCCTGAGCGCCGCTACCGCCTTGTCGAGGCCGTCGCCGGAAAGCCCCGAGGCGAGCGGCTCGCCGAATTTCTCCCGCGCCTCGGAGAACAGGTAGAGCGGGATCGGCTCAGGCGCGAGGAGCGCCGCATGCACGAGCAGCGGCTCGGCGGCGGGATGGCGCCTGGCCGCCTCGTCGATCGCCAGGCTGAACGTGGCGGCGACGGTCCGGCGGTTGTGATATTCTTCCGGCGCGTATTCCGCGTCGTCGAGGAATTTCCCAGCCTCCCCCTCGAAGCGCCGCCGATAATCGGCGAGGGCGACGCCGAGGTCCTCGCAATAGGCCGCCGCCTGCTCGTGCGCGAGCGGCAGGCCGCCGAGCGCCTCCGATAGGGCCTCCGCCGCCTCTCGCTCCGCCGCGCGCCCGGTGCGCGCGATGAGATAGTCGGCACCGACCTCCTTTGGCCACACGTCGATTTCGAGCGGCTCGGCGAGGCCGCGCCAGGCGGGCGCGTTCGAGGTGATGAGCACCCGGGACGCTCCGCTCCGCGGCAAATAGGGCTTGAGCGTCTTCGAGTCGAAGGCGTTGTCGTAGATGAGAAGGATGCCCGCGCCGTCGTCGCGCAGCTTCCCCAGCGCCGCATTGAGCGCCGGCTCCTCCTTCTCGTCCGCGGCAACCCAGCCAAGCCGCACGCCGAGCGCGACGAGATCGGCGCGCATGCCCGACTCGCTCTCCGCCCTGATCCACCAGGTGGCGCGGTAGTTTTCGCGATGGCGCTCGGCATAGGCGACGGCAAGCGTGGTCTTTCCGACGCCGCGCAGGCCGTGGAGGGCGGTGACGGCGACGCGGCCAGAGTTTCCCGCGAGCGCAGCGTCGATGGCAGCGAGGGATTCGTCGCGGCCGAGGAAATGGCGGGGGACGGCGATGGGGATGTTGGAGAGGGCAACCGCTGCTGCCGGTTTGCCGGGGAATGGCGCCGCGCTATGTGCAGCGGGTACGCGGCTCTTAGCGGCGCCCGGGAAAACCGTTGGCCGCGCTGTCGGTTCAGCGGGCGCGAGAAACGCCGCAAGCTTGGTGCGCGCTTCGTCCTCGCTCAGACCATGCAGGCTACAGCGCTTAACGTGCGCGAGCAAGGTCGGCACTTCGCATGCCTCGACAGCAACCGGCAGCAGGAAATTGGGCCGCTTGTTCTGCGCCGCCCATTGTGCCGAGCGGCGCTCCCAACTCGAATAATCCGCTTCCAAATAGGCCTTGCTGATCACGCAGAGGACGCTGTCAGCATCATGGTGGCGCTCCTCCATCCATTTGGGGATGTCTCCGCCGCCCGGAATCTCCCACTCATGAATTCGCGGTCGATGGCCGAGCGCGATCAGCTCATGGCCGATCCAGAACGCCCAGTCGCGGTCGCTGCTGGTGTAGCTGACGAAGATATCCGCCATCTCGCCCTCGCGTGGATCGGCGTATACTCATGGTTGCGTGCCAGCGGCGTCAAGCAGAGCATCGTTGGCGATACCCCTCCCCCAGCCCCTCCCCGCAAGGGGGAGGGG
>JBOHKB010000236.1:0-2853 GCA_050728815.1 Propylenella sp. | reverse complement strand
GATCTCTTCCGCATGTACGAGCGCTACGCGGCGCTGCACGGCTGGAAGATCGAAGCTCTGTCGGCGAGCGAAGGCGAAGCCGGCGGCTACCGCGAGATCGTCGCCGTCGTGCGCGGGAAGGGCGTCTATGCCCGCCTGAAATTCGAGTCGGGCGTGCACCGCGTGCAGCGCGTGCCGGAAACGGAGGCCAGCGGGCGCATCCACACCTCGGCGGCGACGGTCGCGGTGCTGCCCGAGGCGGAGGACGTCGACATCGAGATCAGGCCGGAGGAGCTCAGGATCGACACGACGCGCGCATCAAGCTCCGGCGGTCAGCACGCCAATACCACCGAATCGGCGGTTCGCATCCTGCACATCCCGACCGGCATGATCGTCACCGCGAGCGAAAAGTCGCAGCACCAGAACCGCGCGCGCGCCATGCAGGTTTTGCGCGCAAGGCTTTTCGATCTGGAGCGCCAGAAGCAGGCGAGCGAGCGCGCCGCAGCGCGCAGGGGGCAGATCGGCTCCGGCGACCGTTCCGAGCGCATCCGCACCTACAATTTCCCGCAGGGCCGCGTCACCGACCACCGCATCAACCTGACGCTCTACAAGCTCGACAAGGTGCTGAACGGCGAGGCGCTCGACGAGGTGGTCGACGCGCTCACCGCCGACGACCAGGCGCGAAAACTCTCCGAGTTCGACGAGAGCGCGGCATGACGACCTACGGCGAGGCGCTCGCCGCGGGGCGCGCTGCGTTGAGCGCAGCCGGCGTAGCGAGCGCTGCGACCGATGCGCGGCTGCTGCTCGCCGCCGCGTCAAAACTCGATATGGCGGCGCTCATCGCGCGCGGGCGCGAAGAGCTGCCGGCCGTTGTGGGAGCCGAATTTGACGCCCATATCAAGCGCAGGCTTGGCGGCGAGCCGGTCGCGCGCATCCTGGGCGTGAAAGAATTTTGGGGACTGCCGATCGCGGTCGGCCCGGCCGTGCTCGTCCCGCGGCCGGAGACTGAGACGCTCGTCGAGACGGTGCTGGTCGAGATCAAGCGACGGTTCCCCTCCGACGTTACGATCGCCGACCTCGGTACGGGATCCGGCGCCATCCTGATTGCGTTGTTGAGCGAACTGCCGGGAGCGCGCGGAGTTGCGACCGATGTCTCGGAGGAGGCGCTGGCGTTGGCGCGGGCGAACGCGGAACGCAACGGCGTTGGTCGCCGAATCGCGTTCGAATGCGTGAGTTTTGATGAAGGACCGCGCGGCCCGTTCGATGTAGTCGTGGCCAATCCACCCTATATTAAGAGCGAAGCGATCGCAGGGCTCGAGCGTGAAGTGCGCGGGCATGATCCGCACGCTGCACTTGACGGCGGGCCCGATGGCCTTACCTATTATCGGGCGATTCTTCAGCGCGTCGATTCGCTCCTTGCCGACGGCGGGCTTATCGGATTCGAGGTGGACGCCGATCAGGGGGAAGCGGTCACTGCGCTCTGCCGGGCAGCGGGTCTGAATGAGGTCTCGGTGCTGCCCGATCTTGCCGGCAGGGACCGCGTGGTTACCGCCGTCGCTACCATGTCGGCAGTCGAGTTGGAGGAGCGAAAAAACCGCTTGGAAAAGTTCGGCGGGCGGGCTAGCTTCCCGATGCAAACCAGAGTGAAGCCACAGGGCTGGGCTTCGATTTCCGGCAGACAAACACAGAGATCGCCGAAAGCTGGTTCGCTCGCGTCGCCATCGCAGAAGACGTCTTGACGTCCGTATTGGAGGTCGGCGGTTGGCAAAGCGTGACGCGCAGCAACACCGAGGCCTGCTCAGAATGGCTGGGATGGGCCGGGCTTTGAGTAGCCGTTAACGAGAGAACGGGTTCATGAGACACAATCAGAATCGCCGGTCGCGCGGTCGTAGCCGCAAGGGGCCGAATCCGCTCACGCGGAGCTACGAGTCTAACGGGCCGGACGTGAAGGTCCGCGGCACCGCCGCCCACATCGCCGACAAATACATGACGCTCGCGCGCGACGCCGTGTCGTCCGGCGACAGCGTCTCGGCGGAGAACTACCTGCAGCACGCCGAGCACTACAATCGGATCGTGATGGCGGCGCAGGCGCAGTTCCAGCCGTCGCAGCCCCAATTCCGCGACAGCGCGGAGGAGGGATACGACGACCGGCAGGCGAACGGCCGCATGCGCGACCGCTTCGACTATAACGGCGACGGCAGGGGAGAGGGCGAAGGCGACGAGCCGTTCGAAGCCGGCGAGGGCGAAGACGACCGCGGGTTCCGGCCGCAACGTCGTCCCGACGACATGTCAAGGCAGCGTGGCCCACGCCCGCACCGCTACGAGGGGCGCGATCGGTTTGAGCGCAACGAGCCGCGGGAGGCGGCCGATCCAGCCGCAGAGCCGCAGCCCGAGCTGCGCGAGCCGACGGCGCCGGCCGCACCGGCCGCCCCCACGCAAGCTGAAGAGGCGGCGCCGAGCAGCAGCCAGCCGCGCCGCCGTCGCGGACGGCCACCTAAGGCGGGCGAAGGGGCAGAGGCTGAGGAAGATTCCACTACTGACGGCGCAGCGGCGCTGGCGGCCTTCCCCGAGTAGGTATCGGCGAGGACCTCACCCCGGGGCGCGCGACAGCGCAGTCCGAGGACCCAAAGCGGCGCGTCTTGCGAGGCAGAAACTAGATGCCGACGAACTCCGCCCGGTCGCTCACTTCAACAAGATCGGCTGTGCGGAAAAGCGGTCATCTGACCGAAACGGTCAGAAGACCGGAGCTGACCCTGGCTGTGTGAAAACGGACGAGTCAGTTAGATTCTTTCCCGTTGGAATGCGGGAGGATCGGATGGGTCGTTTCGTCGAAGGGGCCGACCGCTCGCAGCCCTCCTTCTTTCCTGCGTGCCT
>JBOHKB010000235.1:0-40400 GCA_050728815.1 Propylenella sp. | reverse complement strand
AGGCACGCAGGAAAGAAGGAGGGCTGCGAGCGGTCGGCCCCTTCGACGAAACGACCCATCCGATCCTCCCGCATTCCAACGGGAAAGAATCTAACTGACTCGTCCGTTTTCACACAGCCAGGGTCATCTGCAGCCTTCGCCCGTTGACGAGAGGAGGCCCGCTCAAGCTCCAAGAGCAGTCGTTGACGGACTGGTGCGGTGGTGCCCCAACGTACCGGTATAAAAGAAGGGACTATTCAACGCTTGCCAGCAGGCTTCGCCACCCGCAAGCTTTCGTTGAGTGCTTTCGCCCGGAAATCCGATGGGCCACATCCGACTGAAACGGCTGCCGGCCTCCAGGAAGTGGCGTGATGTTGTCGCGCTGCTGGCAGACGGCGCTCCGGTCGAGGACGTAGCCGGTGCCAGCGCGGATGCCGCAGAAGCCGCTCTTCAGCATGCGCGGGATGACCCGGTACTTGCCCATAGTCTCTGGCTGCTCACGCAGATCCCTCTGGCGGCGCGCGCTCCGAACTTCGAGGAAACGGCCCGGAGTCTTGGCCTGGAGATCAGCTCCGCCCCGTCTCTCATGGAGGTGGTGGGCGCTTATAGTGAGGCCGTCAGTCGCGCTACGGCCGGACTGGCAGGCCGCACCGACCTCGGCGAAATGGCTCAAAGCGCGGCTGCGGAGAGTCTCGCCACCGTGGCCGGCGCGGATCTACCGGGGTTGTTCAGCGCCACGCCGGCCGATGTCCGGCTCGCCCTTGGCAAGTTGGCTGCTCCGAATCGCTTCGCTCGGCTTGCGCGGGACTTCTTCGCTCGGCTGACCCAGCGCCATCTCGACTACTATCTTAGCCGAACCCTTTCGAACCAAGTCGGGCCCGGCCACAGCCTCGCAACCACCGCAGACCACAGCGCCTTCAACAGTGCGCTGGAGCAGCATTGCCGGGAAGCCTCCCGGATCGTCGAGGAGTTCGCCGGCGGGTGGTTCTCCAAAACAAACTACCAGGGTGGCATCACGCCAGAGAAGGCGCGCGGGTTCGCTTTTGTGGCGCTTGGCAAGATCTCCGCTGAGCTGCAAAGGCGGGAGGCCGCCTAGGTGCCTGGAACGGTTGTCCTGTGCGGCGGAGCGAGGGCTCCGTTGCGTGGGGCAAGAGCCTTGCCGCTTTCTCTCACGGGCCCCGATGCCAGTGCGACTCTGCGGCTTGCGGATATCGGCCGGCGTTTGATTGCCACGTTGCCCAATGTCCTCGTCGATCTCCTTGAGGTCGCAGCGTACGTGTATTGCGCTGATCAGCGCGTGCGCCGCGGTGGCCCTGCGGCACGTAATCTCGGGCAAGAATGGCGTCGGAGTCTCCGCTTCGTGGTTCCGGTACGTGAGCCGGACCGCTGGTCCTCCCCCGCGGTGCGTGACGCCCTCGAGCGCCTTCTGGGGTTCATGTCGGACGAGAACCCGCGCTTCGAGTTTATCGGCGCCCGGGATCCTCCCAGCCCCGACGCCTATCTCGATCTTAGTGGCGGCGAAATCGGCCCAAACGCAGCCGACGAAGTCATCCTTTTCTCTGGCGGGCTGGATTCATTGGCGGGAGCGGTCGATCGTCTTTCCCATGGGAGTTCGCGGCTTCTGCTCGTGAGTCACCAGTCTTCTACGAAGATCGCGCATCGCCAACGAGACTTGGCTGAGGCGCTTGCCTGCCGCTTCCCCAACCGCGTTCTCCACGTGCCGGTGCAGACCAACTTGGTCGGCGTTGAGGCAGTAGAAACAACACAGCGGAGCCGCAGTTTCCTGTTTGGCGCGCTCGCCGCTGCCGTTGCACAAATCGCCGGAACCGGTCGGATCGGACTTTTCGAAAACGGAATCGTCAGTTTGAACCTACCTATCGCCAGCCAAGTGGTCGGTGCGGCAGCAACCCGGACAACACACCCCCGCGTCGTTCGCGACCTGGCGGAGTTTTTGTCGATACTCCTCAACAATGAAGTGGATGTCGAAAACCCTTATCTCTGGAAGACCAAGTCGGAGGTGATGAGAGTACTCCGGGACTCCGGCCACGCCGACCTAGTGCGTGATACAGTGAGCTGCAGCCGGGTCTATTGGATGACGCGGATGCGCACGCACTGCGGTCGCTGCTCGCAGTGCCTCGACCGCCGTTTCGCCGCGCTGGCTGCAAGCCTCGGCGAAGACGACCCAGCAGAGATGTACGAGGTTGACCTCCTGACGGGCGCGCGCGACGACGAGTTCGACCGGACCATGGCGGAGTCTTTCCTGCGACACGCGCTTGAGCTCGGCGATGTGACGGAACGTGCCTTTTTGAGCCGCTTCGCAGGCGAGCTTGGCCGAGTGGTAGCCTGTGTGCCCGAAATGTCGGCGGACGATGTGGCTCGCACCGCGCTCGACATGCATCGCCGGCACGCCGCGTCGGTTCGCTCGGTGCTAGAAGACGGATACCACAAGCACGCCGGCGAATTGGCCGCTCAGACGCTGCCGCCGAGCTGCCTTCTGCGCCTGGTGGCGGGGCCCGGCGGCATTGTCATGCCCTCAATCGGGCAGCCCTTGGCGGAGCCGGCTCCCACGGACGACGACCGCGATTTCACCCGCACCTCCCAGATACGTCTGGCGCTCGACCTGACGAAAAGCCGCGTTCTTATTGAAGGCGTGCCACCGATCGAGGGATCGGCCAACTTCGGACTTGTCCAAACGTTGGTTTCGCAATCCGAGCGCGATCGTCTACAGGGGCTAGCGCCTGAGAACCATACGTTCCGCGATGGGCACGACCTTGCGGGCGCGTTGGGCGTTTCGGCGGCCTCGATGAGGCGATGCATATACCGTATCCGACGCCACGTCGCGAATGCCTTCGAGGTGAGCGCCGGACTGCCACTCTCCGCCGATGCTGTCATCGAGAACCAGCGGTGGCGGGGGTATCGCCTCAATCCGGCCGTGCTGATTCTCGCTCCCCAGCAACTCGCAGCACACGCCGAAGATCACAAATCTCGGTAGCCGCGTCACAACTCCGTGGTCGAGGGTTAAGCAAAACAAGGACCTTAGCGGCCCTCAACGGTCACGTCTTTCTTCGTCGCTGTCCATATCACTTCGGTCGTTGTGGCCCGATCTTGCAGGCCATGACGAACGCAAACACACACGAACCGGCGCGGGCGTTGTCTGACGAGGAACGGCTCCTTCCGCGCCGTTTGCTGCGCAAGCTGGTGCCCGTCTCCGACATGACTATCTGGCGCTGGGAACGCGACGGCACCTTCCCGCAGCATCTCACTGTGCATGGCCGCAACTACTGGCTCTACAGTGAAGTGAAGGACTGGATCGGCAGGCAGAGGCGAGGGGCCGGCGAAGGAGTCGAGTGAGGTGCCGGTTCCCCCCGACCAGCCGGCGCGGTTCCGGCGCACATACACTTACAACGTTCGGCTCGTCCGCCGCGAGCTCAGTTACACGATCCAGGAGATCGCCGAACTGTTCAGCCTTCATCCCAACGCAGTCCGCCGCTGGTTGAAGGCAGGCCTCCGCACCATCGATCGGCACAGGCCGCAGCTCGTCCATGGCTCCGATCTTATCGACTTCCTCCATGCTCGGCAGAGGGCCCGGAAGCGGCGTTGTGCTCCCGACGAGATGTATTGCTGCCGCTGCCGTGCGCCTCGGCGTACAAGGGCAGGCCTCGTGATAGTCGATCGCCTCAATGCAACGCAGCTGATGCTCCGCGGCGAATGCGAGCTTTGCGGGACCCGGATGAACCGCGGCTGCTCCTCGGCCCGGCTTCGTGACTGCGTCCGCGCCTTCACCATTACGGCGGCACCACCACGCTTAGGTGAGACCGATGAACCCGTCGTTCCGTGTGACTTGAGGCAAGGAGCATGAACATGACCCGCTACAACCCGAAGAACGAGCGCATAAAGAGGGCGTATTTGCGCCATCTGAAGGAGGCCCGCGGCAAGGCCGACAGCACAGTCGACGCCGTCCGCAGGGCGATAGGCCGGTTCGAGACGTATACCGGCCGTAAGGACCTCGCCACATTCAACAGGGAGCAGGCGATCGGGTTCAAGAAGCATCTGGCGAATGGCCGCGCCATGCGGAGCGGTCAGGCCATTGCCAAATCGACGCTGGTGGCCGTGACCAGCGCACTCAAGGACTTCTTCGGCTGGCTCAGCTCCCAGGCCGGCTACAAATCCAGGATCCGGGTGACAGACATCGAATACCTGAACCTCTCGGAGAAGGAGACGCGGGCGGCGAAGGAGCCGCGCTTCAAGACCTTCCCGACAATGGAACAGATAGGCGCCGTCATTCGGCAGATGCCGTCAGAGACTGAGGTCGAACAGCGGGACCGGGCGCTCGTCGCGATGACCATCCTGACCGGCGCACGCGATAGTGCCCTGGCCTCGCTGCGGCTGAAACACATCGACCTGGAGCGCAAGCTGGTGGTGCAGGATCCGCGGGACGTGAGGACCAAGCGGAGCAAGCGGATCGACACCTTCTTCTTCCCGGTCGGCGACGACTTCGAGGCCATCGTGGTCGAGTGGGTCCGGTATCTGCGGGAGGTGAAGCTCTTCGGGAACGAAGATCCGGTGTTCCCCCACACGCGGGTAAGGCGGGCCAGTGCAGGTTCCTTCATCGCAGATGGCGTGGAGCCGTCGTTCTGGCAGAACACCCAACCGATCCGGCGCATCTTTCATGACGCCTTCGCGAAGGCCGGCCTTCCCTACTTCCGGCCGCATTCCTTCCGTGACACGCTGGTCAAGCATGGCGAGGACCACGCGCCCACGATCGCGCACTTCAAGGCTTGGAGTCAGAACCTCGGGCATGAGTACGTCGGCACGACCCTGACCAGCTATGGCTCGATCACCCCGCATCGCCAAGGCGAACTGGTGCGCTCGGTGACGGTAGGGGAGAGCAGTGATGACACGAGGACCCGCGAGCTGTTCGATCAGTTCATGCGGATGGTCAAACAGGGCACCAAACCCGTCGAAGGGTAACCTAGCGTGTTACCTCGGAGCAGGGTATCATGCATGACGAGGTCGCGCACCCCGTAACACGCTGTCATTACTAGGATTAGCGCGATTGTAGCGGCCATGAGGACGCGGAATGTTCATCCGCGTGTCCTCCCGCTGCTGGATGCCATGTGGTCCGGTCGGGATGAACCCGGCGCTGCGCTACGGATGAGCGACTTGGTTGTCGAGCCGCAGGACATCCTTCAGTCCGAGGTCTTCCAACGCCTGCGCAACATCACCTCGGACGTTGCTGGTGCCTGGGCGGAGCACGACGATGAACTCAACCTCAATTCTGAGGTCCGCGCCGTCAGCCACGGCCGAGCGAAGCTTCGGGATCAGGCGTGTGCCCAACCGATTCCAGACCTCCGGGGGGATTGTTCCTGTGATGCGGAGGGTGGCGCTCTGCGGTCGCTCGGAGGTCGTCTCGGTGGTCCGATCCTCGGCGTAAGGTCCCGGTCCCTCGGTCTCCGGCGGCGCGACGACCAATGTCGGCCCCTGCGGCTGCCCGGCCTTTGCCGCTTGTGCTCGCTTCTTGGCGAGGAGAACAACATTCGGTTCGAAAGCAACCTCTGCAGGGTCGATTTCCGCGCCGAACCAGACCCGCTCGAAGCCTCCATCCTGATCTACGCCGGACGCTAGGCCGAAGTCGCCGCGGGTAACGAACTCAACGATCCTCCGGCGGAGCACGGTGTCGGGATCGATCAGGCGGGTCAGCGAGCCGTTCAGAAAACTCTGGCGCAGCCCTGTCAGCGGCCAAGCGCCGGTCTCTTGGAAAGCCGGCGGCCAGTGGCGCTCGATGTAGCCGGCGCCGACGTTCTCATTGAGTAGCGCCTCGGCTTTCAGCGCCGCTATGACCCTCCCGCATAGGGTTTCGCTGCTGCTCGAATGCCCGGCGCCTAGATCAATCACCTTGACGCCGCTCGGCGATTTTGCATCCGCCAGAGCGACAAACCGATACCCCGCCCAGACCTGATCCTTCGCCGCCTCCTCCGCGTCCTTCACCTTGGCATGGACTTCGGCCTTGTCGGCGCGATCGTATTCCGCCCCGAGCAGGCCTTGGTTTACCTCGCTCGCGACCCGCTTCCATGCAAGCCAGGTCTCCACGCACTCCTGGAGCTCGCGGTCCGGCTTTCTCGTGCACCAAATCAGCGCGCCTGGATAAAGCCGATCCGACTTACCGCGAGTCTTGATCCATTCGGCGACCCGCTGCACGACCTCGCCGTCGCCCCGCCATTCGGTTTCGGGATCGGCGATGGCGAGAGTCAGGCGGGGCGAGTCGGGTATTGCCGCACTATCCGCGGGAAAGGCGACGACCGGGATGGCGGCGCCTCGGCCGAACTCTGACTCGACCAGCCGCCGGATTTCCGGCCTGACCTCGGTCTCATCGTCGAGAGATGCGCGGCGATCGCTGACGACCTTCTTGAGCGTCGCCTGGTGGTGAATAGAGCAGACCTCGGTCGCCGTTGTGCTCATTCGTTCGCGAGCCAAAGCATTGTCGAATCCCGCTCACTCCAATTCCAAACTGGCTGATGGTTGTTCGGAAGGAAAACGGGGTCCGGAGGCCCCGTTGACTTCGTTTGGTAGTTTTCTTGCGGGGCTTAGTAGTCCATGCCGCCCATGGCACCGCCAGATGCGGCAGCCGCGCTCTCTTTCCTTGGCATCTCCGCGACCATCGCCTCCGTCGTCACGAGCAGCCCGGCCACCGAAGCTGCATCCTGCAATGCGACGCGGACAACCTTGGCCGGATCGATGATGCCGGCCTCAACAAGATCCTTGTACTCTTCGGTCTGGGCGTCGAAGCCGAACGCGTTGGACCTGCTGTCGGACACCTTGCCTACCACGATCGACCCGTCCACCCCCGAGTTTTGGGCGATCTGCCGGATTGGAGCCTCAAGCGCCTTGAGCACGATCCTTATGCCCGCCTGGACATCCGGGATGTCGGACGCGAGGGTCTTCTGGATCGCCTTCCTTGCGCGCAGCAGCGCAACACCTCCCCCCGGCACGATGCCTTCCTCGACGGCTGCTCGGGTCGCATGGAGGGCGTCATCGACGCGGTCCTTTCTCTCCTTCACCTCGATCTCGCTGCCGCCGCCAACGCGAAGGACTGCGACACCGCCCGACAGCTTGGCCAGGCGTTCCTGCAGCTTCTCCTTGTCGTAGTCTGAGGTGGTTTCCTCGATCTGCGCCTTGATCTGCGCGACCCTGCCCTCGATCTCTTTCTTGGCGCCGGCGCCATCGATCAAGGTTGTGTCGTCCTTGGTGATCGCCACCTTCTTGGCCCGGCCGAGCATGTCGAGCGTCACGTTCTCCAGCTTGATGCCGAGATCCTCGGAGATGAGCTGACCGCCGGTTAGAACCGCGATGTCCTGCATCATGGCCTTGCGGCGGTCGCCGAAGCCGGGCGCCTTGACGGCCGCGACTTTGAGGCCGCCGCGCAGCTTGTTGACGACGAGCGTCGCCAGCGTCTCGCCCTCGACGTCCTCGGCGATGATGAGCAGCGGACGACCCGATTGCACGATGGCCTCCAACAGCGGCAACATGGACTGGAGATTGGGGAGCTTCTTTTCGTGCAGGAGGATGTAGGGGTCCTCCAGGTCAGCGACCATCTTCTCCGCGTTGGTGATGAAATACGGAGAGATGTAGCCGCGGTCAAACTGCATGCCTTCGACGACCTCCAGCT
The DNA here is from genome assembly GCA_050728815.1 of Propylenella sp. Classification (GTDB taxonomy): domain Bacteria; phylum Pseudomonadota; class Alphaproteobacteria; order Rhizobiales; family Afifellaceae; genus DASWJZ01. Next base: position 32,755 of record JBOHKB010000235.1, on the reverse strand, counting down.
CCATCTCGAACGATTTTGCCTCCTCGACGGTGATGACGCCCTCGTTTCCGACCCTTTCCATCGCCTCGGCGATCATGCGGCCGATCTCGGTCTCGCCATTGGCCGCGACAGCGCCGACCTGGGCAATTTCCGACGAGGACTTTACCTTCTTGGCCTGACTCGCGATGCTCTTCACGACTTCGGCTACTGCGAGGTCGATGCCGCGCTTAAGGTCCATCGGGTTCATGCCCGCGGCGACCATCTTGGCGCCTTCCTTGACAATGGCTTGCGCGAGAACCGTAGCGGTGGTCGTGCCGTCGCCGGCGATGGTGCTGGTGTTGGACGCGACCTCGCGCAGCATCTGCGCGCCCATGTTCTCGAACTTGTCCTCAAGCTCGATTTCCTTGGCAACGGTGACGCCGTCCTTGGTGATCCGGGGGGCGCCGTAGCTCTTATCCAGAACGACATTGCGTCCCTTCGGGCCGAGCGTCACCCTGACGGCATTGGCGAGAATATCTACGCCGCGGAGCATCTTGTCGCGCGCGTCGGTCGAGAATCTGACGTCCTTGGCTGGCATTTTCGTTCTCCTCAAATTCGGTCTGATGCAATTGGGGCGCGCTTATGCGGCCTTGCGGCTGGCCTGGACCATCTCGATCACGCCCATGACGTCGGACTCCTTCATGATGAGGAGCTCCTCGCCATCGATCTTGACCTCGGTTCCGGACCACTTCCCGAACAACACGAGATCGCCGGCCCGGAGGTCGACGGGGACGAGCCTGCCAGCTTCGTCGCGCGCGCCGGGACCGACCGCGACGACTTCGCCTTCCAGCGGCTTTTCCTTGGCGGTGTCGGGAACGATAATGCCGCCCTTGGTCTTATCCTCGCCTTCGAGGCGACGGATGACGATGCGGTCGTGCAGCGGACGGAATTTCATGGGGTTCCTCTCGGGATGGCGCTCGAAAGCGAGCGCTCTGGCACTCCGGATGGCAGAGTGCCAATCCTTGACATGGGATGTTCGCGCAAGAAAACAAGGAGTCGTTCGTATTTAATTGAGATCGCCCTAAATAACTGAAGTGATGAGACCTAGTTTAACGTCAGAAAATGAGGATTTCTTGGAATTACGCTTTGCGATGCTTCCTCGAAAAACTGAATGCTCCAGCGCTTTGTAAGGCACGCTCTTACCCGCGACCGTTGTGCAGGGGCACTAAGGAGATGGCTACGACAAACAGCTGCCGCGATCCGGCCTTTCAGAAACGAGCTCAATTTTAGTCCCAGGCGGCGCCGATCGAAAGCGTCTGGTTTCGTTCAGCGCTGAGCCACCTCTGCGGCGGGAATGTGCAAAAGAACCGTTGTGTTGACGCCGGACCGGTAGCCGATGGTTATAGTGCGGACGTTTGGTGCGGGCGAACCATCTGTCGTCGAAAGGCAGGACGCGTCGATGTTCGGCCAAATGACGCTGGCGCACCCGGACGGACGAGGAAGGTCGCCCTTGGGTGACCGTATCGCGGCGTTGGCTCCCGGCGGATCGACATTGGCGGAGAGCGAGGCGAATGCATCGTCGATGCGTTCGGCGGCGTCGGCGTTCGCGCTGAGCGGCGCCGCTGGCAAAGCGGCGGCGGCGATCGAAAGAGAGATCGCAATGGTGGAAATCAGGATGCCTGAAGGCAAAGTCTTGATCATCACGCCCTCCTATCAAAGCAAGATACAAAATTGCGCTTGGTAAAACGTATATGGGGGTTCTTCGCTGCGTCGCGAAGAGGATGGCGGGGTTTTATTTTCGGAATATCCAGTTATTAGGACTCTGCGACTATTTAGTGGGAACAGCGTTGTCACTTCCTATGTTCGCATCAAGCAACATTCAGTGTCGTCATGCGCAATCTAACGTTCTGGCTCAATCTCGCCGGAGGTGCCGTCTTTATGATTCTTGGCGGGACACTCGTGGTCGTTGTAGGGATGGCTTGAAGCCGCGCCTCGGAAGATAGGTTTTGACCCGCCGCGCGCTGACCGCCCGCTAACCCCCAGGGGACATGGGCAAACAATCGCCCTGAAGAGACTCGGAGTTCAAGCCCTGCGCCGTCGTGGCTGCGCTAACTAATTCGGACATAACACTCAAATAGGTGTAATCCGGCCGGCATGGCGATCAATTTTCCCAATAAAAGTCGCAGCTACGATCCTCGCCACCATTGCGTCCGCTTCTGGGGCCATGACGATGCATGTGAGGTGTCCTTCCTCGTCGAGGAGGATGCCCTCACCCGGATCGATCGGGCGACGGTACAGACCGAAGCCGGCTTTCTGGTAGCCTTCGACCGGAATCACGAGCGCATCATCGCGGCTGCGCGGAAGGCCTATTCCCGGCGAGGCAGCGGCTTCTACGCGTTGGCAGCCTCGAGCTTCTGAATAGGGGCCGTCCGGCGCCTGCTTTCGCACGGCGTGATCTAGCATGATTCGCCAAACGTTCTTTTGGTGCATGTTGTAGGGTCGTCGGCATATGTCGTCGATAGCGACAGGGAATCATCGAAGCCGCCTCACTTCATCGCTCTCGCTACGCGCTAAGCCCTCCGATCAGATCGACATCCGCAAATGATGCGTGCCTGTGTCCAGCGGGACGCGAACGCGGCCTTCGGCACAAGGGATTGGGGCGCCATCAAGGACCGCGTGCGCGATGCCGCGACAGCGGCGTGACGGATTCTCCAGCCAGAGGTGGTAGCGGGCCGATCCCAGTTTCACCGTGGCTTCAAAGCCGGGCCACGCGGGCGGAACGCACGGATCGACGATAAGAAAAGCCCCCTCGCGTCGAACGCCCAGAATGCCCTCGATACCGGCACGGTACATCCAAGCAGCTGAGCCCGTGTACCAGGTCCATCCCCCGCGCCCCACATGCGGCGAGACGGAATAAACGTCAGCGGCGACGACGTAGGGCTCGACCTTGTAACGTTCGATCTCCTCGGGCGTCCGCGCATGGTTGATCGGGTTGAGCAGCGCGAATAGTTCGGCGGCCTTGTCTCCGGCGCCTAGCTTCGCAAAGGCAAGGATCGCCCACATGGCGGCGTGGCTATATTGCCCGCCATTCTCGCGCAGGCCCGGCGGATAACCCTTGATGTAACCGGGATCGAGAGGCGTCTTGTCGAAGGGTGGTGTGAAGAGAAGGGCGAGGCCGTCGCCGCGGCGGACAAGATGCCTTTCCAGGGACGCCATCGCTGCCGTAGCGCGCGCGGGATCGGCAGCGCCTGATAGCACCGCCCACGACTGGGCAACGGAGTCGATCCTGCACTCCTCACTCGCATTCGAGCCGAGCCAAGTGCCGTCATCGAAGGTCGCGCGGCGATACCACTCGCCATCCCAGGCCTCCCGCTCGAGCGCCTCCCGCACCGATGCCGCGTGGGCGCGCCAGCGTCGGACGCGGTCGGCGGCGCGTCCCTCCGCCAGCGGTGCGAAGAGCTCGATGGTCCGCACCATCAGCCAGCCGAGCCAGACGCTTTCGCCCTTGCCGCCTTCGCCAACCTTGTTCATCCCATCATTCCAGTCGCCGGTGCCGATTAGCGGCAGGCCATGTTCGCCGGTTAGCTCGAGGCATTGATCGAGTCCGCGGGCGCAGTGCTCGAACAGCGACGCCGATTCATCCGAAATCATCGGCTGGAAGAAGGCGTCGTGTTCGCCGGGACGCAGGAGCGGACCATCGAGAAACGGCACATCTTCGTCCAGAATCGCTGCGTCATCCGCACAGGCGATGTACGTAGCAGTTGCGAAGGCGAGCCAGACACGGTCGTCCGAGATGCGCGTTCGCACTCCTTGTCCGGAATGCGGCAGCCACCAGTGCTGAACGTCGCCCTGGACGAACTGCCGGGCGGCGGTGCGCAGGATGTGGCGCCGCGTCTCGTCCGGCCTGGCAAATGTCAGCGCCATTCCGTCTTGAAGCTGGTCGCGGAACCCGTAGGCGCCGCTCGCCTGGTAGAAGGCGGAGCGCGCCCAGATGCGGCAGGCGAGTGTCTGATAAAGCAGCCAGCCGTTCAGCATAATGTCCATCGCGCGATCGGGTGTCTTGATCTGGACCGCCCCGAGTAATGTCTCCCAGTGCTCTGTCACCTCGTCGAGAACGGCATCGAGATCGATGCTGCGATAGCGGGTAATGAGCGCCTGGGCTTCCGCGGATGAGCCGCACTGCCCGATGAATGAGACGATTTCGGTCGTCGCGCCCGCGCCGATCTCCACGACGCTCTGCAGGGCCGCACAGGGATCGAGCCCTGCGCCGGTCGCCCCTGACAAGGGAGACCTCCCGACCAGCGCCGCGGGCGCCGCAGGTCCCCCATTGCGGCCGAGGAACTCGGTGCGGTCCGCTGTCCAGGCCGTCTGCATGCCGCCGAGATCGGCAAAGGCGACACGGCCGGAGAAGGGGATGCTCCATGGATTGCGGGCCAGCATCGCGCCGGTGGTTGCATCGATTTCGGTCGCGACGAACGGACCCGAGGCGCCGCGGGTCGTTCCGAGCACCCATTCTGCATAAGCGGTTACCGATAGTATTCGGGGACTGGCGGAAAGATTCTTGATGGTCAGGCGTGAAATCTTGATAGGGTCGGCGAGCGGCACGTACTGCAGCAGTTCGAGTGCGATGCCGTTCGCTCGGTGCTCGAAGCGGCTGTAGCCGCGACCGTGGCGAGCAATGTATGTCCCTCCGTCCCGGATCGGCTGCGCCGTCGCGCACCAGAGATCGCCCGTCATCTCGTCGCGAACGTAGATTGACTCACCCGCCGGGTCTCCGACCGGATCGTTCGACCACGGCGTGAGCCGGTTCTCGCGACTACTCTCGGCCCAAGTATAGCCGCTTCCCTCCACGGCCACCTGGAAGCCGAAGCCCGGATTGGCGATAACGTTGATCCACGGTGCGGGTGTCACACGGCCGGCATCGAGGATGGTCACATATTCCCGGCCATTCTTGTCAAAGCCGCCGAGGCCATTGAAGAACTCGAGGTCGCGCGGCGCCGGAGAAGGCATTGCCGGCAGAATGGGCTTCGGCCGACGAGCCGGGGAACGGCGGACTTGTTGTTGCGGCAGAAGGGCGAGCTGGTCGGCGATCGGTCCACGGCGGGCGATCAGCACGACGCGGGCGGCCGATAGCAGCAATGCTCGTGTTTCGATGCTCATCAGGTCGGCGCGAAGCGCGTAGGCGGAGCCTTGCGTGAGCTCTTCGCCCAAACGCGGCCGCGATTGGCTGCTTCGCACTGCGGTCTCGATCGCGATCTGGAGGTCCTGCACGTAGGACGATATACGCTCGTTTAGGATGACGAGGTCGACGCCAAGGCGCTTCATGCGCCAATATTCGTGAGCGCGGAGCAGCTGGCGAACCTGCGCGATGTCCTCGACCTCGTCGATGCGCAAGAGGACGATCGGCAGGTCGCCCGAGACAGCGTGCGGCCAGAGACCCGACTGGGCGCCTGCGCCGCGGGCGATCGCGTCGGAGGTCGCCCTGAACCGTGCGTCGGCGTAGACGATCGGTGCGGCCAGGCGCTGAAAATCCGCAGCTTCCTCTGCCTCGACGCCGAGATGGCGCAGCTGCACCTGTGCCTGGGTCCACGCTAGCGTTTTCGCTCGATCGAAGGCGTTGCGATCGTGGTGTCTGTCGACAAGATCCAACAGCTCTCTTCGAGACGATGCGACAACAGTCCAGAAGGAGACCCGCGCGACCTTGCCGGGCGGGATATTCACGCGCTGTCTGAGGGAAAAAATGGGGTCGAGAATGGCCCCGACAGTGTTGGAAAGCGGGCGGCCATCCACGACGACCGCGGCCGTGCGGGCGGAACGGCTGCGACCCAGGAAACGAGCGCGGTCGGACTCGTATTGCGGATCGGCTGCGATCTCGCCTTCCACGACGGCGAAATGCGCGGCCCATACAAGCGGCTCCTCGTGCGAGCGCGGGCGCCGTGTCGCGATGAGCGCGCCGTATTCAGCGAGATGCTCGGTCTGGACAAACATCTTCGAGAAAGCCGGATGCGCGTTGTCAGCGGCTGGCGTTGACAGGACAACTTCGGCATAGGTCGTGAGCTCGATCTCACGCGGTCGACGACCGCTGTTGGCCAGCGACACCCGGCGGACCTCGCCATCGTTCTCGCCGGAGACGAGAACATCAAAGGTGGTCGTCAACGTACCGTCACGGCGGGTGAATTCAGCGCGATCCTCGCTGAAGACAACGGTTTCGTGTTCCCCCCCGCTCCCAGCAGACCAGACGCTTTCACTCTGCGGATCCCGCAGGAAGAGGAAGGACCCCCAGTCGTCGCAGGTCGCGTCCTCGCGCCATCGCGTCACGGCAATATCGTGCCAGCGGCTGTAGCCCGCCCCCGCGGCTGTCAGCATCACCGAGTAGCGTCCGTTCGACAGTACATGCGTTACTGGCGCCCCGATGGTGGACGCCGTAAGACGGCGTACTGTCGGAGTCCCTGTGTCCGCCTGGGCCGGCGAGACCTTAACTTCTTCTGCCTGCGGATGTGCAACGGCAACGTCTCGGGGCATGCGCTCCTGAAGCAGGAGTTCGCTGGCCTGGATGATCGGTTCACGGTGGAATCGAGCGCGCATTCTACCGTCGTGCAGAGTGTTCGCGATCGCAACGATGGTCATGCCTTGGTGATGAGCCATGAAGTTGCGCACGATGGCGACATCCACGTCGGCGGGAAGCCGCGAGCGGGTGAAATCGAGGGCTTCGTAGAAGCCGTAGCGGCCGCAGGCACCGATCTCAGCGAGGTGGGCATAGTTCTGTCGCGCCGCGTGCGGGTCAACCATGGCCGCCAGGCCAGTGGCATAGGGTGCGATCACCACATTTTCGGAGAGGCCGCGCTTCAGGCCGAGGCCGGGTACGCCGAAATTGGAGTACTGGTAGGTGAACTCTATATCCCTGGCACTGTAGGCGGATTCCGATACGCCCCACGGCACGCCCAGCGACCGTCCATAGGATTTCTGACGCTCCACCACGAGCCGATTGGTCTGCTCGAGAAGGCTGCCAATCGGCGCGCGCATCACCAGCGACGGCATCAGATACTCGAACATCGACCCGGACCAGGAGATCAGCGCCGATCCGCTCCCCAGTGGTGTCGCGCTACGGCCGAGACGAAACCAGTGCGGTGTCGCAACATCCCCCTTCGCCACCGCAAAAAGGCTGGCGAGCCGTGCTTCCGAAGCGAGCAGGTCGTAGCAGCTGGGGTCGAGGCCATTGTCTGCAAGGGAATAGCCGATCGACAACAGTTTCCGCTCCGGATCGAGGAGAAACCCAAAATCCATGGTAAGCGCTATCTCGCGCGCAGTGTCGGCAACCGCCTTCAACCTGCCCTTAAGAGTATGCGCCTCCGCGACTTGGAGCCGGTCACGATCATGTTCGGACGCCGTCTTCCTCAGCGCCTCGATCCAGAAACCCAGATCCGGAGTACCGTCGCCTCCGATCGCGGGCAGCACTTCTTGGGCCAACGTCGCGGCCTTTTCAGTCAGCCGCCTCAGCGTTGGACACAGCGCCTCGGTCGTTTGCGCCCCCTCCAACAGGGCTTCGGCCTCCTCAAGGATCAAGGCAAGCTGCTGTCCGCGCCCGTCGTCAGCGGCCGGTAGGGCGTCAAACGCCTCGCGCGCCAGGCGGAGATTGTCCGTCATCCCAGCCCGCGCGTTCGGCGCTACAAGATCCTCAATCCATTCCTCGCAGGCGTTCGCGAGCACGATCAGATGACCGGCGAGGTTTCCGCTGTCGACGGACGAAACGTAAGCCGGATCGAGCGCGCGCAGGTCGCGAGTCTCGTACCAGTTGAAGAAATGCCCCATCAACCGCGGAAGCTTCTGCATGGAGCCCAGCGTCCCCTCCAGACGCTCGACCGTCTCCACGGTTCCTGCCCAGCCGAAGTCGCGGGCGGCGACGGCGGAGAGCAGATAGAGGCCCATGTTTGTCGGTGAAGTCCGATGCGCGACGACCGGCTTTGGATCCTCCTGGAAATTGTCCGGGGGCAGGAAGTTGTCGGTTGGCGTTACGAACGTCTCGAAGAAGCGCCAGGTGCGACGTGCAATGAGGCGCAAATCGCGCGCATCCGGGTCTGATACGGTGAGTTGCCGGGTGACCGTAGGCGGTCGGCTCGCCCAGAAGGCGACCGCCGGAGCCGCCAGCCAGAGCAGCGTGAATGGCACAGCGATCGGCCAGACGTTGGGGGCTGCCGCAATGGCAAGAAGCGAGACAGTCGGGCCGAGCGCGGCGCCACCCGCCATCTGACGATATGAGTTGCCGAGATCGGGTCGCGGGTTGACTTTGGACTGCGCGGCGGTTGTCCATTCCAGCAAGTTGCGGTGCGTCACGTAGAGCCGGTAGAGCGTCCGCGCGACGGCATCCCCCATCCGCCAGGCCTGATCGGGAAGAAAGGCGACCGTCAGGGCGGCCTGCCAGCAAGCGAGGCGAAAATCGGCGGCCAGCGCCCGGAGATGGCTGTGCAGGCGAACGTCCGACCGACGCGGCAGCACTGCAAATAGGGTCGGGAGAAATACGGGGACGGTGATCGACGCCAGGACAAGTGCCGTTCCCGCAATCGCGACCGGCGCCGGCATGAGCCAGCAGACGAAGAACGCGGCAAGCGTCAGCGGCGTAAGCAGCGAACGCCTCAGGTTGTCCGCAATCTTTGCCTGGCCGACCGTAGGGACAACGGCGTTCGTCGTGGCCGCCGACACGATCCAAGGGAGCAACTGCCAGTCGCCGCGTGTCCAGCGGTGCTGGCGCTTGGCTGCGACATCGTAGCGGGCGGGAAATTCCTCGACCAGCTCGATGTCGGTGGCGAGGCCGGCGCGGGCAAAGATGCCCTCAAAGAGGTCGTGGCTGAGAAGCGCGTTCTCCGGCACGCGCCACGCCAGCGCAGCCTCGAATGCGTCGACGTCATAGATGCCCTTGCCGGTATAGGAACCCTCGCCAAAGAGGTCCTGATAGACGTCGGATACGGCGGCCGCATAAGGATCAATGCCGCCGGGACCGGAGAAGGCGCGCTGATACAGCGATCCCTCCCTGCCGATGGGGAGGGAAGGGGTGACGCGGGGCTGCAGGATCGCATAGCCATCCACGACCCGTCGTTCCGCGTCGTCGAAGCGGGGTCGATTCAATGGATGGGCCATCTTACCGATCAGCCGGAGGGCTGCATCTCTCGGCAGCCGCGTATCGGCATCGAGCGTGATGACGTAGCGCACGTCCGCGGGCACGCGCGATGCGCTCTCCGCGACGGGCATGAAGGTCGTGTCGGTGGCGCCGCGCAGAAGCCGGTTGAGCTCGTGCAACTTGCCCCTTTTGCGCTCCCATCCCATCCATTTGCCCTCGCCCGCATTGAAGACGCGGCGGCGGTGCAGAAGAAGGAAGCGGTTGCCATCTGGGCCCGGACCATAACGGCGGTTAAGCTGCCCGATCGCCTCTGCGGCTACGGCGAGCAGATGCGCATCCCCAGCCAGCACTTCCTCGTCCGCGTCGACGCCGTCCGCCAGAAGGGCGAAGCAAAGATCACCCCCGGCACCAGCGAGGTGATGAACCTCCAGCCTTTCGATTTGCTCTAGGACCTCGTCTTCGCCGGTCAGCAGCGTCGGCACCGCGACGATCGTTCGAAGCGATTGCGGAACGCCCGCGGCGAGTTCAAGACCCGGTAGGGTCGTGGCGCCAAAGCTCCACGTCACCGCACGGTTGACGAGCGCGGTCGCCACCTCGGTCGCCGGAAGAAATCCGATCAAGGCAAACAGAGCGAGCCAGCCGACACCCAAGCCGGAAGCCGCGAGCGCCCATAGCGCGAGAGCCAGGAACAACGCCGTGACCAGCAGGATCGCGCCAAGATAGCCGCTGATGCCGAGGCGAGCATTGATTCTGCTGATCCGCAGCCGCGGAGGCGGCCGGAAACCTATCCGCCGCTCAAGTGCAAACCTACCCTCGGCGATAAGGTGATAGCCTGGGTCGCCGACACGATCCGATTCCGCGGCACTGATCGCAGCGGCCGAGGCCGTGCGTGATGCCGCAAGCGCGTGATCGGTGATTTCGAGCTCCGAGAAAGACGAGCCCCGAGCCAACTGCTCGATCGCGCTTCGATACATGTTGCGGGTGGGGAAATCCATCGCCGCAAAGTTGCTCGCTGCCCGAAGCCGCTCATCGACGAGGCTTACGCTCTCGAAAAGCTCCGCCCAATCGATGTCGGAAATCAGCCGCATGCTGGTGATGAGGTTGCGCACTGTGACGTTGGATGCGCCCTGTCTTTCTTGGGCGTGCAGCACCGCGTCGTTGATTGAAGCGCTCTGAAGCCCGAGTCGCTCCTCGAGCCATCCGAGCGCCGGAGTCGTTCTTGGATCCTGATCCCTCAGCCGTTTCGCCAGCTGTGCGGCGAAGAGCTCAGACAAGGGCTCGGATGAACGCGTCGAGATGTCCGTTTCGAGCGCGGATCGGGCACCTCCGGAAGTGAGGAGCTGGTCGGCAAGGGAATCGGCATCGGCACGTGCGCCTCGTGCGGCAGTGATCTGATCTGCCAGGCGGCGCAGGTTCTCGATGAGAACAATACGCAGCGTGATCGCGACGGCCCACAGTTCGCCGATCGTCAGTGGCTGAACCCGCTGATAGGCTGCAATGAAGCGACGCAGTATGTCAGGATCGAGGTGGCTGTCGGTGTGGGCCACGAAGGCCCAGGCGAGGCCGAATACCCTCGGATAACCGGCGAAGGGTCCCTCGGCCAGCTTCGGCAGTTGGCGATAGTAGCCGGGGGGCAAGTCATCTCGAATCTCGCGGATATGCTCCTCGACGAGGTGATAATTGTCGAGCAGCCATTCCGAAGCCGGAACAACCTCTCGGCCGCTCTCGAGTTCGGTGGCGCTCGCCCGATAGGCAGCGAGCAAGACAGTGGCGTTGTTTTTGAGTCGTGCATGCAACGAGGGCACGGCCGGCGGATTCGTCGTGACAGCCTGCGCGGCGGCAAGGCTCGCCGCGTGTTGCTCGAGGCGCTCGACGCCGAAAAGCTCCTCCCTCACGGGCGTCTTGTCGCTCCACACCGGGGACGGACAGCGACGCCCGAGAGCGCGACGGAGGATCGGGTTCACGAAGCCTTTCCGGCCCGCATCGGGCCTGTGACAGGCGCCAGGCGATCAAATCGGCTTGATGGCCTATCTTCCTTGTGCGGCCTTGAGACGTCCGTGCCCCGAGTGTTCCGTTAGGTGCCACTCCGACATGCGCGGCAATCCGCCGGCGACATTTACGTGCGCGGCATCGCTCGCCGAAGCCAGCCGTTTCTCGGAAAACTGAAGGCTGAGGCGCCGCCCGCCATCGGTCAGCAGGTGCAGATCCTTGCGACCGAATACTCCCCTCAGCGCTTCGGGCGACATTCGGATTTCGCCACACCCGGTCACTTGACCTTGCTTCGTGACAAATCCGTCAAAATCATAATCGGCACGGCCAACCGCTTCGTCGCCGCAGCTCAGGATGCCAGCGCCATGAAGTCCGCCAAGATAGTGCATGATCGTTCTCTCCCTTAGACAGTTGGCCAATGCAAGGACATCCGCCTCAAGAGCCCTCGTCGATTCCGGAGTATTTGATCAAAAGAAACTGGCGCGACCCTGAGACTATCGAATTGCCGGAAGTGAGCCCATGAACGGCGCCATGCGGTGACGGTTATTTCGGAGTGCGGGCAGCCCCATCAATCGTCTCCATATGGGGATGGCACTGGGCAAATCAATGAAACTAGAGACTTCTTATGTCAGATCTGAAATTACGCGTCCCGCGCCGTCTGGCTTTGGAGGTATTTCTAAGCTGTGCCTGCGGAATACTATTAAGACAGGGGCATTGTCCTACCGAGCCTTGCGCGGATGGCAAAGATGAATAAATAAATCGGCCCGTTGCTTCCCAGTGATGTTGTATTTCTCTGTATCGTCGCTAAGTAGGACTCATGTGAGAGCGTTTTGCACGGCGGCGTTCGCATTTCTGCCTCCGCCCTCGCTCTCTCGGGAGAACGATGATGTTCGGATTCCAAGGTGGCGAGCGGCCCGATAGGTCGCACGCAAGAAATGTTACAGACAGGACGCCAAGCACCGATGGGGCTTTCTGACCCACTTTGACCTGTCGACGATTAAGAACGAGGCCCAGCTCAGTGCCATGGTGCAAGGTCGCTCCGGCATTCCAGAAGCGCAAGCCGAGGGCGACGTTCACGCTTGGATGCAGGGCAAGCGATTCTGAGAGGCCGTAAGATCGAGGGCTCTACGACGCCAAGCCTCTGAGGAGGGACGGTCAACAATGGCTGAATGGCGCCCGCTCGTCCACCCCGGCAGAGGGAATTGTGCAGGTCGCTCCCGAAGAGGGGAGGCCGGCGGTCAAGGATCGCAACAAGACGTCAGCCCGCCCCCCGCGAAGCTAGTCGGGCAAGGTGTCTCGCCCACACTAGAAGCGCCAGACGGCGATCCTGCAGATAGAGTGCACGGTTGTAGACGCCGGCGACCCCTGCCTTCGCAAGCCCGCTCATGTGATTGACCACCGCCTCAACGATGTGCGGCGCTACTCCGAGCCGCTCGTTCATGACAGTAACCATCGTCCGCCGGAGGTCATGCAGCGTCCACTGTGGAACTGGCGTCATCCCGTCGGCTAGTCTCTCCGCGTTAATGTGCGCGTCGAGACGCTCCTTCGCTCTACCAAAACCAGAGACTGGGGTTTCGCCGGTTGTGGTGAAGACAAGATCACAGACCCGCGGCATGCTGCGGATGATCTTGCGAACTGCTGGCGAGAGGGGCACGAGGTGCCTCTGCTTGTTCTTCGTCCGCTCGCTTGGGATTTCCCATAGAGCGTCGGTCCCGTCGAGGTTCCGCAGCTCCGACCAGCGCATGCCCGCGACTTCAGCGCGGCGCTGGCCGGTGAGGAGCAGGATGCGAATGAGAGGGCCAAAAATGCTCTTTTCGGCATCGATCGCGCTCAGGATATAGCGGAGTTCCTCTTCTGACAGCACCCGATCGCGCTTCACCTCCGGATGGGGCGCGGGAATGCGATCGGTTGGAACGACTGTCAGGATGTCGCGCTCGGCGCACCAGTTGAAGAACTTGCGCAGGTAGACGAGGGTGCGCTTGGCGGCGCCTGGCGAGCCGCGCCGGTCGATGGCTTCGAGAACGTCGAGAACATCGCGCTTCGTGAGCTGAACGATCGGCTTGTCGCGCCAGTGACAGGTATCTGCGCCGGTCAGGATGCGTCGATACTCCCGCTGGGTGGAGAGTCGAAGCCGTCGCTGGGCATGTTTCTCAAGGAAGTCCACAGCGCACGCTCCAAACGTATTCTGCCTTTCCTCGTGCCGCTTCCGCTTTGCCTCAGCTTTGATCAGGCGCGGGTCTTTTCCCTCGGATGCGACACGGACGGCGCCTCGGGCCTGCTCGCGGGCGTCGGCCAAGGAGATGGCGGGATACCTCCCCAGCGTGACGCGAAGCAGTCGACCGTCGAGCCGGGTCATGAGGAACCACGACTTGCTGCCGTGGTGGGAGAGACGAAGACCAAAGCCCGGGAAGCGTCGGTCATAGTACTCGATCTGACCAATTAGCGGCGGCTTGAGCTTTTCGACGGAGGCCGCAGTCAGGTTGGAGCGGGGCATACAAATCACTCCTAGGTAACGCCTAGGTAACATAGATGCGTCGTTACGGCTTGTGAAGGTGCGTTACGGTTAGCTGTGGTATTTTCGCTTAATGTGTTGTATTAATTATCAAAACCGTGAGAGAGATCGATTCCCTTGTTTGGCTCTGAAACTATGGAGCAGCGGAATCATAATCCGTGTGTCGGGGGTTCAAGTCCCTCCTCCGCTACCACCGTTATCATCCTATCGTCGATGCTGGCGTCCTTCCCTTGGGCCATGAGAAAGAGGGTGCCCGGATCGCCCTGAACCTCAATGGACATGCGTCCACGCTGCCGGCCGGGGTGGAGGACGATGCGATCTATCATCGTTCTGAGAACCGCCGCCGCTTCGATTCTGATAGAGGCGTTTAAACCGAGAGCTGCCTCAAGTCCGTCAACCTTTTGCTTGAAGAGCGCGCTTAGGTCGACGTTCGGCGCAGGCGACCAACTGCGCCCCGTGCCCGCCAGCGCGCGCTCCAAATCGGACTTCTCAGCCTCCAGGCGGAGCAGCGCCTTTCGAAGACTCGGAGTGTCTGTCGGCGATCGCGCCAACGATGCGGTCGATCCTAAGTCTGAGCATTACCAGGCTCTTCTCGGCAACGCCATTCGCCTCTACCGAAGCAGCGCTCAACCTTGCCAGCTCCTTGTGGAACTCGTCGACGAACTCTGCGAGGAGGCGTGGTTGCGACAAGTGCCGTTTGATCCCTGACAACACTCGCCGTTCCAACTGCTCGACGCGCCAATCAGCGATTCGAAACTCATGCGCATCACCCGCAGTTGGTGTCAGCAAGTATTTTGTTGAAAGATAATTCAGACATCCGGGAATGGCGATTACTCATACCCACCGCGGAGCGAATGTCAGTTTTGTGGGCGCGGAGCCGAAGTGCGTCGAGAAGGGAAGCTCTTCCGAATCTGACCCAAAGCGAATATTTGCGAGCATCATGCAAATCGTCGATTCGAACCAAACCGAGCTACCCCTGCCACAACGGTAGAAACTCACTTCCCTCGGACCTTGATTCTATTTCCGTGCCGGACCAGCGGAGTCTCGTATCACGAGGTTGACCGCGGTCTCGGTATAGGTCGCCAGGTTGTCTTGTGACCTGATCCGTTCGACGAGGCGACTGATGCTTCGCGAGCCAATGTCTTCGGCTTCGACCCGTATGGTGGTTAGAGGCACGGAATTCAACGCGGCGGTTGGAATGTCGTCGAAACCCACTATGGACACCTCGCTGGGGACGCTCACGCCGGCTTCGGTCAGCGCCGCAATGGCGCCAAAGGCGCAAGAGTCGTTGCAGCAGAGGATGGCGGTGAAGTCCGGGCCGTCATTGGCTGCAAGGCGCTCCTTCACCGCTCTATAAGCGAGATCCGTGCGCATAGCGTCCATCTCGATCGCGAGATTGTCCCTAGTCTCCAGCCCCGCCTCTTGCATGGCCAGGCTCCAGCCGGCCATGCGGTCGCAGATTGTAGGCCGCGGCGAGTGGACCAGCCTGAGGATGCGCCTATGCCCGAGCTGGATGAGATGATGGGCCCCGAGGTAGCCGCCGGTGCGGTTGGCTGGCGCAACGGCATCCAGACGCATGAGCGGCTCGCGGCCATTGACAATGACGGCGGGAATGTCGCGCTCCCACAGGTGCTGAACGATGTCCTCGCGCTGCATGGACAGAAGAAGATAGCCCGACGTCGCATCATCCGACCACGCCACGCTGGATGGGCCGGCGAGCATCACCGAAAGCGTGAGGCCTAGCTCGCGCGCTCTCCTCTCCATGCCTCGCTGCACGGCGAGCATAAACTCGCCCGCACTGTTGTCGGCGAGCTCGACATCGGAAATCACGATCGCGTTGCCGGCCCGGGCGCCCGCATAGTTGAGCCGCTCCGCAGCCGCCTGGATGCGCGAACGGACGTCGCCTGAGATTCCCGGTGCACCATTGATCGCCCTCGACGCAGTGCTGATGGAGACGCCGACGGCCTCGGCGATATCGCGCAAAGTCACCCGGCGGCTCTCGCTGGCAGTGGTGTCGCCGGTTGGCGCGTCGTATCCGGCCATCAGTCCCCCTTCCGCTCGTGCAGCATCGCCCGGCCCCGCAATCGGCCTTCTAGCGTATCAGCTCTCCGACGGAGGTTCCGCACAACCGTGTCATCAGAAGCTGGAATTTGCAAGAGCTTCGCAAATTTTGTGCGATATTGCAATTTTACTTGACTTTGCGTTGCCGGCTTGTCTGACTGCTGGAACGAATGCCGGCGTCAGCCCGGCAAGGGAGGGGACGTGTCCAGCTTGGCCAGGATCAGCGAGAGCGCTGCGTCCGGTTGGCGGTGCGCCGACTGCCTGTCAGGGCTGGGAGATATCTTGCCTGCGTTCGTACCGACGCCCCCAAGCAGCGATCGGGCGCATTGGGCCAAGCTTCCCAAGGACGTGAGCGAGCGTCTGATCGCGGGCGGAGAGTCCGCTCTTGGCGAGCCATGGCCGGCTCTGACGGCGAGCGCTTACCGCGCCTTCACCTCGACCGGCGACCGCGAAGGCTACGAGAGCGCTTACTTCTCGCGTCGTCGCCGCGTGAACGCATTGGCGCTGGCGGAGGCGGTGGCGGGGAACGGCCGCTACCTCGATGCGCTGATCGACGGCATCGTTCTCCTCTGCGAGGAGAGCGGCTGGCAGCTTCCGGCACACAACACCCAGCAGCGCGGTGGCCGGCACGATTCCCTGCCCGACCCCGAGCGTCCTGTCATCGACCTCTTCGCCGCCGAAACCGGCGCCCAGCTCGCAGTCGTCGCCTCCGTCCTCGGCGACGCGCTCGACGCGGTCAGTCCGGGGATCGTGAAGCGCATCGACCGCGAGATCGAGACGCGGATCACCCGCCCCTATCTCGACCGGCACTTCTGGTGGATGGGCAATGGCGACGAGCCGATGAACAACTGGACGGCCTGGTGCACGCAGAACGTCCTCATCAGCACGTTCACGCGCCCGACCGACCAGGCAACGCGGCGCGCCGTGATCACCAGGGCGGCGCACAGCCTCGATGCCTTCCTCGAGAGCTACGGCGAGGACGGCGCGTGCGACGAAGGCGTGGAGTACTATCGCCACGCCGCGCTTTGCTTGTTCGGGGCGCTCAAGGTTATGGACGCTGTCGCGCCGAACGTGTTTGCCGGGCTTTGGCACGATCCGAAGCTCCGCAACATGGCGGAGTTCATCGTCCACACCCACGTGCGGGACTCCTACTACATCAATTTCGCCGACGCGTCCGCGGAGCTGGAGTCTTGCGGCGCGCGGGAATTTCTTTTTGGCAAAGCGGTGGGCTCCGAGGCGCTCTGCGCGCTGGCGGCGATCGACGCCGCACGCAATCCCGAGCCGGAACTCCCCGAGGAGATCAACCTCTACCACCGGCTGCTTGCGCTCTCGGCGGCCTCGGAGATGGCCGCCTACGGCGCATGGCCTGTCGCGCCCGGCGACATTTACTACCGGAGCTGCGGCTTATTCATTGCGCGGGACGCTCGCTTCGTCGTCGCGGCCAAGGCGGGCGACAACGGCGACGGCCACAATCACAACGATGTGGGCAGCGTCACCGTCTACAGGGACGGCCGCCCATTCCTCATCGACGTCGGTGTGGAGACCTACACCGCCAAGACGTTCTCTGCCGAGCGTTATGACATCTGGACGATGCAGTCCGCGTATCACAACCTGCCCACCTTCGAAGGCTTCCAGCAGTGCGCCGGCGAGGCATTCGCGGCGACCGACGTGAACGTCGATCTGGGGGAACAGATCGCCTCGATCAGCATGGACATCGCCGGCGCCTATCCCGAAGAGGCGCGGGTTGCGAGTTACCGACGCGCGGTTCGCCTGATCAAAGGCGTGGCGATCGAAGTCGTCGACCGCTTCATCGGCGAGCGGCGGGCCGAGCTCTCTCTGATGCTCTGCGAGGAGCCAATCCTGTCCGCCGCGCACATTCGCGTCGGTGGCCTCGGCGAGATCGCGCTGTCCGGCGCCGGGCAGCCTCGCGTCGAACGCATCGCAATAACGGACGCACGGCTGCAGCAGGCGTGGCCCGAGCGGATATTCCGCGTGCTTGTTCCGATCGTCGGCCGCGATCTCAGCCTACGGATCACTTGAAGGGGGAGGCCGAGGTGAGCACCCAGGCCGAGTCATTGATCGCAATCTCGCTGCCGCGCGCGCGTGTGTCTAGACGCCGGCGCAGGGTGCGGAATGTGTTGACCGCCTATTCGTTCATCGCGCCGAACTTCATCGGGTTCGCGGTGTTCACGCTCGGGCCCATCGTATTCGCCTTCGTGCTGGCGTTCATGCACTGGGACGGCTCCAACCCGATCGAGTTCGCGGGGCTGGAGAATTTCTGGAAGCTCTTCTCTGACCGGGTGTTCCAGGCAGCGTTCTGGAACACAATCATCTACACCGGCGCCGTGGTGCCGCTCACCCTGGTCTGCTCCCTGGCGCTCGCCATCCTGCTCAACCAGAAGATCTTCGGCCGCAGCTTCTTCCGCACCGTGGCCTTCTTCCCCTACGTGGCGTCGCTGGTCGCGGTGGCGGTCGTCTGGAACATGCTTTTCCACCCGGAGTTCGGGCCGGTGAACATGCTCCTCTACAATCTCGGCATCGACCCGCAGAACCTGCCGGGATGGGCGGCGGACCGCCACTGGGCGATGGTCACCGTGATCATGTTCTCCGTCTGGAAGAACATGGGCTACTTCATGGTGATCTACCTTGCGGGCCTGCAAGGGATCAGCTCCGAGCTCTACGAAGCCGCAAATATGGACGGGGCGTCGGCCTGGCAGAAGTTCTGGCACATCACCGTGCCGCAGCTCGGCCCGACCACGTTCTTCGTGTCGGTGATGCTGACAATCACCTCGTTCAAGGTGTTCGACCAGGTCTACATGATCACGCAGGGAGGCCCGGGCACGGCGACGCTTGTGCTCGTCTATCACATCTACAACGAGGCGTTCGTCTCCTGGGATCTTGGCTACTCGAGCATGGTAGCCCTGGTCCTGTTCCTGCTCGTCCTCGTCATCACCGTCATCCAGTTCCGCTGGACGCGCGACAGCGAAGAGAACATCGCATGAGCGCAAGCGCCGCCGCGAACGTCGAGGCGCCCGCGCTGAAGCGCCTCCGCCGGCGCGTGAACTGGGGCCTGGTCCTCACCTATGTCGTGGTCATCCTCGTCACATTCACCATGCTCGCGCCCTTCGTGTGGATGCTTTCCGCCTCGCTCAAGCTGGACCGGGACGTGTTCGCCTTTCCAATCGAATGGATTCCGGATGCGCCGCGCTGGCGGAACTACATCGACATCTGGACTAAGATTCCGCTCGCGCTGTTCATCTACAACACCGTGAAGCTGACGGTGATCGTCACGATCCTTCAGCTCCTCACATCGAGCTTCGCCGCATACGCCTTCGCCAAGCTCCGCTTCCCTTACAGGAACGTCCTCTTCCTGGCCTACATCGCCACGATCGCCATGCCCTGGCAGGTCTACATGGTGCCGCAGTTCCTGCTGATGCGGGAATTCGGGCTGAACAACACGCATCTCGCGCTGATCTGCCTGCAGGCGTTCACCGCTTTCGGCGTCTTCCTGATGCGGCAGTTCTATATGTCGATCCCCGACGAGCTCTGTGAGGCGGCGCGCATCGACGGGATGAGCGAATACGGAATCTGGTGGCGCATCATGCTGCCGCTTTCGATGCCGGCGCTCTCCACGCTGACGATCTTCACCTTCGTCACCACCTGGAACGACTTCCTCGGGCCCTTGATCTACCTGACCAAGACCGAGCTGAAGACCATCCAGATCGGCATCCGCATGTTCATCACCCAGTACACGCAGGAGTACGGGCTGATCATGGCTGCATCGGTGGTGTCGCTGATCCCGGTGCTCGTCGTCTTCCTCGCTCTTCAACGCTCCTTCGTCGAAGGCATCGCCTCGACCGGCATCAAGGGATAACGCATGCAGGACGTTGTCACCCGGTCCAGCGGCTGCCTCGCGATAAGCGACGACGAAGTCTCCCACGCCATGGAGACCATCGTCGCGCAGGTCAGGCGCAATCTGCCCGCCTTCACCTACGCGGCGTGGAACCACTCGAGCGTTGGCAATTTCTATCCGCCGGTCGCCAACGACCAATGGACCGCCGGGTTCTGGCCGGGCTCGATCTGGCTCGCCTTCGAGGCGACCGGCGACAAGGTCTTGCGTTACGCCGCGCAAATCCACGTGCAGAGCTTCCTGCACCGGATCGAGAACCGCATCGCCACCGACCACCACGACATGGGCTTTCTTTATTCTCCAAGCTGCGTGGCCGCATGGAAGCTGGTGAAAGACGAGGACGGTCGGCGCGCGGCGCTGTTGGCAGCGGATCAACTGCTGGAGAGATTCCAGGAGAAGGGCCAGTTCCTCCAGGCCTGGGGGCCGATGGGAGCACCCGACAGCTACCGCTACATCATCGACTGCCTGTTGAACCTGCCTCTGCTTTTCTGGGCAAGCACGGAGACGGGCGACCCGAGATATCGCGCGAAAGCGCTGGCGCATGCCAACACCACGCTCGCGCATTCCATTCGCGCCGATCATTCCACCCACCACACATTCTACATGGACCCCGCGACCGGCTCACCCGTTCGCGGCGCCACCAAGCAGGGATACCGCGATGAGAGCGCCTGGGCGCGCGGGCAGGCGTGGGCAATTGCCGGCATGGCGGTGTGCTATCGCGCCGAGTCGAAGGACGACTATGTCGAGGCCTTCGAGAACCTGCTCGCCTACTACCTGCGGCGTCTGCCGAACGACCTGGTGCCCTACTGGGACCTCACATTCATGGACGGCGACGAGCCGCGCGATTCATCCGCCGCCGCGATCGTCGCACGTGGCCTTCTGGAGATGGCCGGGCTGATCGGCGGAAGCCGTGCCGAGGAGTTGCGCGCGTTGGCGCGGCGCATGCTCGGAAGCCTGTGGCGGGGCTACGCAGTGCACGATGCCGCCGTCTCGAACGGCTTCCTGCTGCACGGCACGTACTCAAGGAAGTCGCCCTTCAACAGCTGCACCGGCGAGGGCGTCGACGAGTGCGTGGCCTGGGGAGACTACTTCTACTTCGAGGGCCTGACGCGCCTGTCGCGTCCATGGACCTCGTATTGGTGAGCCGCAGGAGACCGGGACGACATGGCCGGCATATCGCTGCGGAAGGTACGAAAATCGTTCGGAGCGCAAACCGTGGTGCACGACATCGACCTCGATATTGCGGACAAGGAGTTCATCATCCTTGTCGGCCCCTCCGGCTGCGGGAAGTCCACGACACTGCGCATGATCGCGGGGCTGGAGGAGATCACCAGCGGCGACCTGATCATCGGCGACACCATCATGAACGATGTGCCGTCCAAGGACCGGGACATCGCGATGGTGTTTCAGAACTACGCGCTCTATCCGCACATGACGGTCTACAAGAACATGGCGTTCGGACTGGTGCTGCGCCGCTTTCCGCACGACGTCATTGACCGGAAGGTCCACGAAGCGGCGGAAATCCTCGATATCGAGCACCTACTCAATCGCAAGCCCAAGGCCCTGTCGGGCGGGCAGCGTCAGCGCGTGGCGCTGGGGCGTGCAATGGTTCGCTCGCCGGCGGTGTTCCTGCTGGACGAGCCGCTCTCCAATCTGGATGCCAAGCTGCGCACCGCGATGCGCTCTGAGATCACCAGGCTGCACCGGCGTCTCGATGCGACCTTCATCTATGTGACCCATGACCAGGTGGAGGCCATGACCATGGCCGACCGCATCGTCGTGATGAAGGAAGGCCGCATCCAGCAGATCGATACGCCGCAGGCGCTCTATGACAACCCGGTCAACATGTTCGTCGCGGGCTTTATCGGCGCGCCGCAGATGAACTTCCTGCCCGTCACCATCAGAAAGGACGGCGGTGCATTTGTCGCCGAGTTCGACGGCCAGTCCTTGCGCCTGCCGGCACGGCTCAGCGAGCGAACTCTTTCCGGCTATGTCGGGCGCCAGTGTGTTCTTGGGCTGCGCCCGGAGAGCTTTCACGAATTGCTGCCGGCGGATCTGGACCCCGCATTCAGCGCGCCGCTGAAGGTGGACGTGGAACTCGCCGAGCCAATGGGCGCCGAAGTGCACCTTAACGCGATGCTTGGCGCGCAATCCATCATCGCGCGGCTGCCTCCGCGCTGTCGTGCCCAGCCGGGCGACCAGGTGACCCTGACCGCCGATCTCTCGACCGCACACCTCTTCGACAAGGAGTCGGAAAGAGCGCTCGATGGCTGACCGCTTGAGAGGGAATCCCTGAAGGCATGAACTGGTTTCACAACCTCTATTTCGGCGAGGGACCGGGCATCCCCAAGGATGCGCCTGCCCCCGAAGGGCTGCGCCTTTTGGCGCATGTCCTTGGCCGCGAGTGGTGGGAGTTGCTGAAGCTCAATCTCCTGTTCGTCGCCGTATCGCTGCCTGTCTTCACGCTGCCGGCGGCCCATTTCGCCACCGTGAGTATCTGCGTCGCGATGATCGAAGACCGAAACGTCTATCTATGGCGCGATTTCTGGAGCGCCTTCGGCTCCCGGTTCCGGCTTACGACGCTGATCGGCCTGCTCTTCTGCGGGGTCGCCGCGCTTGCTGTTCTTGCCATCCAGACCTACGCCGCGGCGGCCAGAAGCAATCTCCTGCTCGTCGCGCCGTTGACCGTCGCGGCTACGGTATCAGTGCTGCTGCCGCTCTTCGGCGCGCACCTTTTCGTGGCGATGGCGCAAGACCCCCGCCGCGCCGTGCGCGACCTCCTCAAAGCGTCGACGATCGGGTTGCTGGCGCGTCCGCTGCCCGGCCTTGCAGCGCTTCTGTTCGCGGCGCTGCTTTGGCTCGCTCACATCCTTCTCTACCCCGCATCGGTGCTCCTGCCGGTGCTGATCAACTTCTCCCTCGGTGCACTGGTGACGAGCCTCGCCGTGCTCCAGGGGGTCCAGCTCGGCTTCTCGCAGGTCGCTGCTGCTTCCCCACAGGGAGCAACAGAAAGACCGACAGCACAGTCGGCGTGAACCCCAAGGACGGAGGAAGACATGACAAAACGTGGAATGATCAGATCGGCCTTTTTGGCCGCCGCGGGCTTGGCCATCGTTCACGGCCAGGCGATGGCGGAAACGACTCTGAACTGGGCCCTATGGGATTGGGATAAGACCGCCTACTACAAGCCGCTCATCGAGGCCTATGAGGCATCGCACCCGGACGTGAAGATCGAGTACACCGACCTCGGTTCTGCCGACTACACCCAGATGGTCATGACGCAGCTAACCGGCGGTGGCGACGAGCTTGACATCATCTCCATCAAGGACATTCCGGGCTATGCCCAGATGGTCAATACCGGCCGGCTGCTCAACCTCGCCGACCTTGGCATCGTGCCTGAGGATACGGCCGGCTACGGCGGCCTGATTGAAGCGTTGACCGTGAATGACGGCATCTACGGCCTACCGTTCCGCACCGACTTCTGGATCGTCTACTACAACAAGGACGCGTTCGACGCCGCGGGTGTCAGCTATCCGACCAATGACATGACCTGGGCCGAGTTCGACGAGAAGGCCCGCGCGGTGACCAGCGGCTTCGGCCAGGACAAGGTCTACGGCGCGCACTTTCATGTCTGGCGCTCTACCGTCGAGCTTCCGGCGATCCAGAGCGGCGAGCACACGCTCGTTGCCAAGGACTACAGCTTCCTGAAGCCCTGGTACGAGCGCGCGCTGGCGCTCCAGAACGATGGCATCGTGCGGTCCTATGCCTCGCTGAAGACCTCACAGACCCACTATTCGGGTCCGTGGTTCGCCGGCCAGATCGCCATGCTGCCGATGGGCAGCTGGTTCATCGGCACGCAGATCGCAAAGGAGAAGACCGGCGAATCCACCGTCACGAACTGGGGCCTCACGCGCTACCCGCATCCCGAGGGCGTTCAATCGGGCGCCACCGCCGGTCAGGTCACTTCGCTGGGCATCAACGTGAACTCCAAGAAGGTGGACGCCGCCAAGGATTTCATCGCGTGGGTCGCGGGACCGGAAGGCGCGGCGATCACGGCCTCGACGGGGACGATCCCAGCCCTGCGTGACGATGAGGTCATCAAGACGATCACCTCGACCGAGGGCTTCCCGACCGATCCGGCAAGCGCCGAGGCCCTGACCGCGACTGCCACGTACCTTGAGATGCCGGTGAACCTGAAAGCGGCCGAGTACGAGCTGGTGCTCAACCGCGTCCATGACGAGATCATGACCGACAACGTCTCCATCGACGACGGCATTGCCGAGGCGAATGCCGGTGTTGCCGGCATCGAGTGATAAGGTCACCGGGCATCGTGTAGAAGATTCGCGGGGTCGGCCGGACGGCCGGCCCCGCGGTCCGGATTTCCGATTTGGTTCGATCCCCCCTTTCTGAAAACGCGCTTCTCACCCGGGCCGACGCGCAGCGTGCGGTGGACGAGCTGTTTTCTCCCCTCATTCCGCATTTCTCCGCCTCGGCGGCGCGTGTGCGGCTGAGCGCGGCTGCGGCGCATTTCGACCGGGCGGCAGCCGAGCTGGAAGGCTTTGCCCGACCGCTTTGGGGGATCGCTCCGCTGGCGGCCGGCGGCGGCGACTTCAAGCATTGGGACCTCTACCGCGAAGGGCTCAGCCACGGCACCGATCCGGAGCATCCTGACTATTGGGGCGACATCAGCGACATCGACCAGCGACAGGTGGAACTTGCCGCGATCGGCTTTGCGCTGCGCATCGCGCGAGCTCAGTTGTGGGACCCACTGGACGATGCCGCGAAGCAGCGCATTGCCGCCTATTTGATCTCCGGGCGGGAGCATGAATTCGTCGACAGCAACTGGAAGTTCTTCCGGGTGATGATCGATCTGGGCCTGATGCACTGCGAGGTCGAGGTGAGCGCCGAGAAGCGCAACGCCTACCTCGACGACATCGAAGGCTTTGTGATCGGCAACGGCTGGTATCGCGACGGGCCGACAAGGAGCGTCGATCACTACGTACCCTTCGCCCTTCATTATTACGGGCTGATCTATGCCGCGCTTGCGGATGACACGAAGCGGGCGGAGCTTTATCGGGCGCGCGCCGCCGAGTTCGCCCAGTCCATGAGGCATTGGTACGCGCCGGACGGATCGGCTCTGCCCTTCGGCCGCAGCCTCACCTACCGCTTTGCTCATGCCGGGTTCTGGGGCGCGCTCGCTTATGCCGGCGTGGAGGCGCTGCCCTGGGGTCAGATCAAGGGATACTACCTGCGTAACCTGCGCTGGTGGGCCAGAAAGCCGATGTTCGATCGCGACGGCGTGCTGTCGGTCGGCTACTGCTATCCAAACCTTCTCGTGAGCGAGGGCTACAACTCGGCGGGCTCGCCCTACTGGGCGCTTAAGGCCTTCCTGCCACTGGCGCTGCCGGAGGAGCATCCGTTCTGGACCGCCGAAGAAGAGGCTCCGGAGGAATTCGACGCGCCGGTTGCGCTGCAGGAGCCCGGCATGGTGGCGCAGCACCTTCCCGGCCATATCGTGGCGCTCGTCTCGGGTCAGGAATACGCGCGGTGGCGCGGCACGCCGGAGAAGTACGGCAAGTTCGCCTATTCCACCCGTTACGGCTTTTCAATCGAGGCCAACGATAGGCACTTCGGCAGCGCCGCGTGCGACTCCATGCTGGGCTTCTCGGAGGACGGCCGGCACCTGCGGATACGCGAGAGCAATGAGGCGGCGCTTGTCGCTGGCGACAAGCTCTATGCGCGCTGGCGACCCTATGAAGACGTCGAGGTCGAGACCTGGCTGGTTCCGGCCGGCGCCTGGCATATCCGGCTTCACAAGGTGAAGACGCCGCGCAGGCTGGAGGTTGTCGAGGGTGGTTTCGCGATCGCCAAGCCTGACTTCGGGGCGTGGGACGAAGAGGTTGCCGGCTCACGGGCCGAGGTCAGAACGGCAGACGACGTCAGTGTGATCGTCGGCCACGACGCGCGCACGGCGTTTGTGTCGAGCCCGCTTTCAAACACCAACGTGATGGTGGCGCGGACGCTGCTGCCGCAACTTCGCGGGACCCTGAAGACGGGCACGGCGCGGCTTTGCTGTGCGGTCTTAGCCCTGCCCCGGCAGGGTGTCGACAATATCCCCGCAGCACCCGAATGCCCGGACATCGAAGACCTGCGCCAACTCTTTGAAACCGAGGGCCGTGTCGTTCCGGCATTCGCCCTAGCTGTGATGGAGAACGGCGCAAAATGAGACGCGCGAAGCCGACGCATCGCGCTGAGCGACCCGTAGTGTTTACATCGCCCCGCTCAGAGCAACGGCATGCGTCCGCGGTGCGGAACCTCGGTACGGTCCGGAACCGCACCCCGCGCGCGGAGCGCCCGTCCGCGCATGACCGGCAGGCAGGAAGGGAGTCAGGGATCGGCGCCGCCGTCACGTGCCGCCGGGTCTCGATCTTGGTGTGACCCAGCAACCTGGACTGCTCTTAGGTTGCTGCTACGCCTGTAGCAGCCGGTCCATTCCATTAGAGGATGTCGCTCTGAATAAAGACTATTGTCTCCGGCATCCTGAACAGCCAGCACAACAGGTCGGCGGCGAAGTGCGCTAGCCGCTAGCCATTGGTACGAGTTTGATCGGCAGTTTTACGATGTGCCTCCCTACTGGCTTCCCCTGCGCTAGGCTGATCGCGAGTTCTGCCGATTGAGCGCCCGTTTCCCGGCGGGGAAGATCGACATAGGTCAGCGGCACCGGAAGGTAGGCGCCGATCTCCGTCTTGCCGATCCCGACGATAGCGATCTGCTCCGGTACGCGCCTTCCGAGCTTCAGGAGGTCGAGCAGCGCAGCGCCGCTCCAGATCTCGCCAGCGACGACGAGCCCATCGAATCCGCGCCCTGTCTTTGTCAGCCGCCCAAGACCCTCGAGACCATCGTCGACCGTATGCTGCACTTCCGCGACGCGATGCTCGCTGAACTCAAGCCCAGCTTCGTGCAACGCGTCACGGTAGCCGTTGAAGCGGTCGCGAGCGTTTGTCGTGACCTTTATGTCACCGCAGATGATAGCAATTCGCCGGCGCCCGGTCTCAATCAGCCGCTTCGTCGCCACATAGCCTGCATCGTAATCCGAGTGTCCGACGGCGAACTCCACGGGTTTTCTTGGGAGATTGCCGACCTCGATCACAGGAATCGCGATACTCTTCAGAAAGCGGCGCGTCTCCGCAGTATGCCCGATCGAAGGAAGCAGGATGGCCTGCACGCGGTGCGAAAGGAGCGAGGCGATTGCATGCCGCTCCCTCCCCTTCGTGTAGTCGATCGATTGCAAGAGGTAGTCTGAACCATGTGTCTCGAAAACGCGATGCGCGCCTTCCACGAACGGTAGGTAGATCGAGTCCTGCAAAGTTGGAAGGATGATGCCGTACGTGCGCGTGCGCTGCGATGCGAGGCTGGAGGCTGCGCGGTTCGGATAGTAACCGATCTTCGCCGCGATGCTCAGGATGTGGTCGCGCGTCTCCTTCCTGATCGACGCCGAGTTCAGGAATGCGCGCGACACCGTCATCTGTGAAAAGCCGCTTGCACGCGCCACGTCGTTCATCGTCGGCATTTCGCGCGCGCGCCAGGTCGGGCCGCGCCCTCGATCCTCGCCGTCGGAAGACGCGCTCATGTCGTCTTTGGTCATTGCTGCAGCTTCGATGTGCTCTGGGTGGGCTGCGCCGATGGCGCCTCACGATAGGGCTGGCGCCGAACCCGGTCAGGTTCGTTGCTCAGGCCGGAGTCTGCTGTTTCAAGGGTTGTCCTGTGGCATCATCGGCCGTCCGGAAGTCGAGAACGTCGAGATTCTCGCGTTACCGCACCATTCGCGGGGTTGATGTTTGCGCTAACATCAACACGTGTTATTGTCTAAACGCAATCGCTTTCCCCTGGAGCTCCGAGGAGCCGAAAACCGCATCAGGAAGCGACACGCGTAGTTAGGAAAAGCTTTTCCTAACGGTAGCAAAGAACGACTGGGAGGGACGGATGAAACAGAGATTGTTGACCGCCGCGGCGATTCTGCTCCTTGCCGCAAGCGCTGGTGCCGCCGAGAAGAAGGTCTGCTATGCCTTCCAAGATCTTTCGACCGGCTTCTGGGGCGCCGGCCACGCGGCGATCGTGGACACGCTCACGAAGAACGGTGTCGAGGTTATCGAGCTGAACGGCGGCAAGGATGCCAACCGCCAGCTCGAGCAAGTGAAGGACTGCATCGCGCAGGGCGCCGACGGCATCATCCTGACCGCCGACGACGGCGATTCCGAAACCATGCTGGTGGCGCTAGCGCAGGAAGCAGACGTTCCGATTGCCACCTTCAATCGTCCACCCTCTGATCTCTCCAAGGGCATCATCGTCGTCGCTGACAACGAGTCCGTCGCCCGCTTGGCGGTGGAGGAGATGGCCGTGCTTGCAGAGGCAAAGTTCAAGGCGACGGGCAAGAAGCTGCACCCGCTGATCCTCGTCGGCGACCTCGCCGACCCGAACGCCGTCAAGCGGCGCGAGGGCTTCATGAACGCCCTCAACAACCATCCGGGCATTTTCGAAACGCCAGCGGAGATCAATACGAAGTGGAACTCGCAGGTCGCGCTTGCCGGGCTTGAGGCTGCAATAACGGCGGATCCAGAGATCGACTTCATCTTCACCTCGTCGGATTTCCTCTTCCCGACCATCCAGGGCGTCCTCGAGGCGCACGGAAAATGGAAGAAGACCGGTGAGGACGGCCATGTGATCCTCGGCGGCCTCGACGGCGATGACGGCGCCTGCAAGCTCATCCGCGAGGGGTACGTCGATTCGACCGGGGTGCAGGACGTCTATCTCGAGGCTAAGCTTGCGCTCGACGCCATCCAGGAGGCGATCGCCAATGGCGACGCGCGCCCGAATGCGATCAAGCTCGATCCGGGCTTCGCCCTCTCCCAGGCAAACTATGCCGAGAAGGGCGCGACGACGTGGGGCTGCATGGTCCTCGACGCAAAGAAGTAGTTCCTTCCCATGACCGAGCGGGAGGCTCCGGCCTCCCGCCCGATCTGTTCGTTTGCGTATCCTGAAGTCCGCCGCGGAGCGTAGAGTGCCGGAACGCGACGATGCCACGCCCCTCGAGGGCGGCCGCCTACGCACTCAAAGCAAAGTCGGGGCTCATCGAAGCATGACCGCGGCGCGCCTCCTCCGCCGCATCCTCGTCTCCGAATACTTCATCCTCTATCTGACGATCGCCTACTTCATCGGGACGGCGGTGTTCTTCCCCGACCTCGTGACGCCGCGCAATCTCAGCAATCAGCTTTCGAACGTCTGGCCACTGCTCGCAGTCGCGATCGGGCAAACCTTCGTCATCATCATCATGGGCATCGACTTGAGCCAGGGCGCGATCATGGGCTTCGTGAGCGTAGTCGGCGCTCTGGTGATGTCGATGGCAGCCGATCCCAATCTCCTCGGGGGAAGCCCGGTGTGGGGAGCGCTCCTCACGGAGGATGGGGGCTTCATGGGCGGCCAGCCCTATTCGGTTGCCGTCGCGGTCGTGCTGATGCTCGCCGTCGGCTGCCTGATCGGATTCTTCAACGGGTACTTCATCGCCCGTTTCAAGATGCCGCCGTTCATGGTGACGCTGGTGTCGCTGATGCTGTTCTCGTCAGCTGGCATCTGGCTCACCCAGTCGCAGAATATCGTGAACCTGCCGGCGGAATTCTCACGCCTGGCAACCGGCGACATCGTCTCGTTCTATTTCGGCGAAAAGACCGAGGCGACTATCAAACGCCGTGATGTTCTTTCGTTCGTCACCTATCCGATGTTGATTGCGGTCTCTCTTGCGGTCGCAGCGGAAATCCTCCTGCGAAAGACCGTGCTCGGAAGGCATGTCTACGCGGTCGGAACAAATCCCAAGACCGCAGAAATTTCGGGTGTACCCATCCGGCGGATCATCATCTTCGTCTTCGTCTTTTCGGGATTCTGCGCCGCAGTCGCCTCGATCATTTATTCCGGACGACTCGGCGGAGGCAGGCCGACGATCGGCTCAGGTACTGCGCTCCTCGACATAATCGGCGCGACCGTCATTGGCGGCACCAGCCTGGCTGGCGGCAAGGGCCGCGTGAGCTGGACAGCCGTCGGCGTGGTTTTCTTCGTGCTGCTCGGGAACACGTTGAATTACACGGGGCTCTCTGCCTTCTACATCGATGTCGTAAAAGGTGGAGTAATCCTCCTTGCGGCCGCTCTCGATGTTGCGCGAACGCGGCTTCTCGGGGGCAGGGTCGGCTGATGAGCGACGCAATCCTGAAGCTGAGTGGAATTTCCAAAGCTTTTGCCGGCATTCACGCGGTGCGCGAGGTCAACCTGTCGCTCGGCCGCGGCAGCATCCTGGGGCTCATCGGCCAGAACGGCGCGGGCAAAAGCACGCTCGTGAATATTATCGGGGGTGTCGTTCGGGCCGACAAAGGCACAATGCATCTGGACGGCGCCGACTACGCGCCGCGCAACCCCAGCGATGCGGTGGAACATGGTATCTCCTTCATCCATCAGGAGCTCAATCTCTTCACCAATCTTTCGATTGCGGAAAACATCTTTCTCGGCGGCTTTCCGAAACAACATATCGGTCCGCTCGCGCTCATCGACCGGCGAACCCTTCACACCCGGACAGAAGCGCTGCTGTCCGAGGTCAACCTCGACCGCGCTCCCGATACGACGCTCGATCGTCTGTCGCCGGGCGAACGACAGCTCGTCGAGGTAGCCAAGGCCCTGCAGTTTGACGCGAAGATCATCATATTCGATGAGCCGACCACATCGCTCACCACGCGCGAAACAGACCGCCTTTTCAGACTCATTCAGCGACTGAACGCAGCCGGGAAGTCGATAATCTATATCTCGCACATCCTCGCTGATGTCGTTCGGCTTGCAGACCACATCGCAATCCTGCGTGATGGAGAACTCACCGCAGCGGGCACGGCGAGTGACTTTACTATTCCGCGCATGATCACCGCGATGGTGGGCCGCACGTTGGAGCAACTCAATCCGTCGCGGCAGTCACGGCGGCAAGACAGGGTCATCCTTGCGGCGGAAAAGCTCGCGGCGGCTGGTATCCTCAAAGACGTTAGCTTCAGGCTCTACGCTGGCGAAGTTCTGGGCGTATTCGGACTGATGGGCTCGGGACGCACCGAGCTGGCGCGCACGCTTTTCGGTCTCGAATCATACGATTCCGGCGAAATCACAGTGAATAACCGTCGGCTCACCGGGCATTCGCCGCGCGCCTGCATCCGCAGCGGAGTCGCGTTCGTGACGGAGAACCGTCGCGAAGAAGGACTGCTCATGGGCGCCGCGGTCGCGGAAAACATCGCGCTTGTGGCTTTGCCGAAGCTCTCGATGACTCCGATCGAGTTCCTCGATCAGAATCGCATTCGCAACACGGCCTCCGCGTTGGCTGAGGCACTCCGGATCAAAACAGCATCTCTGGACCAGCCTGTCGCAAGCCTCTCCGGCGGCAACCAGCAGAAGGTGGTGATCGCCAAATGGCTGGTGTCGGAGCCGTCGGTCTTCCTGATGGATGAACCGACCCGCGGCATCGACGTCGGTGCAAAGTTCGAGATCTACGGTCTGATTGACCGGCTCACCCGGGAAGAAGCGGGCGTGCTCTTCATTTCGTCGGAGCTCGAGGAGCTCATGACGATCAGCGACCGCATCCTGGTCATGAGCCGCGGCGAAATCGTTGGGACGTTCGAGCGTGCCAATTTCGACCGCGAGCTGATCGTCGCCGCGGCATTCCGCGAGGAAGGGATAGCGGCATGAGGCCTCCTTCGCGCGATCGCCTGACGGCTCTCCTGCTCAACAATGCGACGGCGATCATCTTCGTCGTCGTGTTCGTCTATTTCGGCGCGAGGGCCGGCAACTTCTTCAGTGCCGAGAATACGCTGAACATCGTCAAGCAGGCATCGTTCGTCGGGGTAATCGCCGTCGGAATGACCTTCGTCCTCTTGACCGCCGGCATCGACCTTTCCGTCGGGTCCAACATGTACGTGTCGGCCATGACGGTCGGCTATTTCCTGAGACTGCCGGGAATGGATGGCGCATTCGGCGTCTTCGCCGGGGTCGTGGTCGGGCTCGCCACGGGCGCTGCCTTCGGGGCGATCAACGCGACGTGCGTCGTGTATCTCCGCATCACGCCTTTCCTCGTGACGCTTGCCACAATGGTCGCGGGACACGGCCTTGTAACCGCGATCACGGAATCCTTCGGCATCGACTATCCGCTGGCCTTCACGGGATTCGGGGCATCGTCAATTGGCGGGGTGCCGCTTCCGATCGTGGTGTTCGCGCTGGTCGTCGCATTGGCACACGTCGTTCTAACGCGCACGGCCTTCGGGCGGCAGGTCTATGCGGTCGGCAACAGCCCCGAGGCTGCGCGTAAGGCGGGCATCGATGTTAACCGCATCGTCTTCGCTGTCTATGTCGTTTCCGGTGTCTGTTCCGCGCTCGGCGGTGTGATGCTGATCGCGCTGGTCGGCCGGCTTAACCAGACTTTCGGCGTCGGAAAAGAGTTCGACGTCATCACCGCCGCGGTGCTCGGGGGCACCAGCCTTTTTGGTGGTGTCGGCGGCGCCTTCGGCGCGGTAGTCGGCTCGGTTCTCGTCCAGATGGTGCAGGCGGGGATGATCTTCGTGAGAGTGAACCTCTACTTGCAGCCGATCGTGCTCGCCGGGATCATCTTCCTCGCCGTCTTCTTCGACAGTCTGCGCGAGGCGCGGCTCGTCGGGCTCAAGCGTCGTTTCATCCGCATGGATGCATCCCGGCAGACGCAGCACAACCGGGAGGAGGCCCTTGCCGCGGACCAACGACGCTTCCCCCGTGCGCTGTGGGCGCGGCAGTCGCGCCGTCTCCACAACCCAAGCAAGGAGTGATGACCGCCCTGTCACTCGGTCGCGACGACCGGCCGCTTCAGATCGCAGAGAACTCGCAGGGCTCGCGGCCTATGCGATAGCGCCCCCTTGCCAAGTATATCTTCTTCCTGTGATGCGGGTGAAGAGAGCGATCGCTGAAGCGCGCCCTGGCGGTATCAGGGACCCATGGTCCGGAGTAAGGTGGTTCCGGACATCGCGCCTCAACTGAGGTCTTCCGGGTCTGACCCTGGCTGTGTGAAAACGGACGAGTCAGTTAGATTCTTTCCCGTTGGAATGCGGGAGGATCGGATGGGTCGTTTCGTCGAAGGGGCCGACCGCTCGCAGCCCTCCTTCTTTCCTGCGTGCCT
>JBOHKB010000234.1:0-23269 GCA_050728815.1 Propylenella sp. | reverse complement strand
GCTCGACACCGCCTGCGCCCACATGCGGATCTCGGCGGGCGCCGGGCGCCAGCCCCAGTACGCGATGGTATTCGCCGGCGAGCACCAGGCGATCATGAAAAAAGGCGGCTGGAGCCGGGAGCAGGTTCAGAACTATTGCTTTGAGCACTCGCAAGCCACGGTCGCCGAATTGAAGCGCTGCAACGTGCTGCCGGACCCGGTCAAGCCCGAGGACGAGCGCGCGCTGTTCCCCGTCGTCGAAACGCCGCAGGACCTGCTGGTCTTCGCCGCCGGCGGGGACGGTGACGGGCTCGCGATCGTCACCGGCGCATCCACACTGATTGGCGAGGGCGTGGTTCGGGCCTTCGCCGCTGCCGGGACCAAGGTGGTGATGGCCGACATCAACGAAGCGGACGGCAAGAGGATCGCCAATGAGATCGGCGACGATGTCGCGTTTGTGCGAACCGATATCACCAGTGACGCCGACATTGATGCGTGCATCGCCTTCGGCGAGCGCACGTTCGGCGGCGTTGATATCCTGATCAACCTGGCCTCCACCTATCTCGATAACGGCATCGGCACGAATCGCGAGGACTGGCTGGCCTCGCTCAACGTCAATCTGGTCAGCGCGATGGTTTTTTGCGACAAAGTGACTCCGGTCATCGCCAAGCGCGGCGGCGGCGCCATCGTCAACTTCGCCA
Source organism: Propylenella sp. (assembly GCA_050728815.1). GTDB lineage: Bacteria > Pseudomonadota > Alphaproteobacteria > Rhizobiales > Afifellaceae > DASWJZ01. Next base: position 22,589 of record JBOHKB010000234.1, on the reverse strand, counting down.
GCATCTCGGGAAAGCGCGCACAGCCGGGACGCATGACCTATTCGGCCGCCAAGGCAGCGCTGCTGCAGGTGACCCGCAATGCCGCCATGCAGCTTCAGCCGCGCAACATCCGGGTCAATTCCGTCTCGCCGGGGTGGACATGGTCGAACATCATGGTGCAGCTCACCGGCGGCAAGCGCGAGAAGGCTGACAATGTCGCGGCGCCCTTCCATCTTTTGAGGCGCACTGGCGACCCATCCGAAGTGGCGGCCGCGGTCCTGTTCCTGTGTTCCGACGAGGCGAGCTTCATCACCGGTACGGACATTGCGGTCGACGGCGGCTACACCGCAATGGGGCCGGAGCGTATCGACAATGCGGTAAGCAAGCTGGCGGAATAGAGCCGTCCCGGAACTGGCCCGCATGGCGAGATTGACCCACACGCCTTCCCGGCCATCGTCGCGGACCAGATGCTCGACATGACGGCGATGACGGAACATTGGTGAGCCCATGGCGAAGCGCAAAGCCGTGGGCTTCCTGATGGCCGAGATGGGCCTAAGCGAGCGCCGGAACTTCCTTGCGTTCGCCCTTCGGCCTGATGGTCAACCGGCGGGATTATGCAAGTTGGCTGAGGGAGAGAAACCCGGCTCGAACATTCTCCAAAAGCACCAGGGATTCTGCGGCGTTCCTCGACCGGCGAAAGCGGTCCAGTCTGGGGCATGCCAGGCGCCGCCGTCGAAGCGGGGGCTTGTTCGGAAATTCTCCCGCTGGACGAGATCGGTCCGCGGCTGGTCAAACGCATCTCTCACAAGAGCGCGGTGCTTTCGACCGAACAGTCGGGGAAGCTTCATACGCGAACCTTCCGCCGCTATCGAGCTGCGTCGCGCGGGCCGAACATGACGCCCCGCATCTGATCGACGGCATCCGGGCCGGTCAGCCGCTTCGGCGGAATCTGATCGGGAAATATCGTCTGAGGGCGCACGCCGTCATAGGTGACGTGCTTCAAGCCCGCTTCGATCGCTTCCTCCATGAGCTTGCGGTCATCGCCTTGGTGCGCGGGCTGAAATGCCGCGCAGCGGGCCGGCTAGAACATCGCAAAACTGAATCGAGCGGCTAAAGCTTAAGAGTCAATGGCCGTCGTGGATACGACGCGGAGCGGAAACTCAACGAAGGTGCCGTCGCCCTTGCGATGCCGCTGCTCGGGCACGCTGCTGTTCGTGATCCGCTCCCACATGCCCTTTCCCCGCAGGAAGTTCGACGAGGCGTCGTGAACGACCGCGAAATCCTCGGGATGCTTCTGTCGCCAGTAGGAGACGACCGCGAGCATCGTGCCTTGCTGAAGCTCGTTCGACCCCCGGAAGGAATCAAGCTCGTGGAAGCGGTGGAACATCTCCGCGCCAAGCGCCATCTGATCGAGGAAAACGCTGATCGGCTCCTCCGTACTCGCCGTCCGCTTTGAGAGGATTGGAGGACTCGCCACCCGTAACGAAGGCAAGGCTGCAGACGTTCGACGATATCATCAGGTAAGGAGCCCGGCGGAACGGCGTCTAGGCCTTGAGATAGGATTATTCCCTTCTCAACGATGTACCTAATCGACTGAGCCAGGCGAGGCCCTCATCAGTGTCCCCGCGCGGCCTGTACTCGCAGCCGACCCAGCCCCCGTAACCGATAGCGTCGAGCGTGGCGAAAATGGCGGCATAGTTGATCTCGCCTTCGTCTGGCTCCGCCCGGCTCGGCACCGCGGCGATCTGGATGTGGCCGATCACGGGAAGATGCTTCGCCAGCTTCCTGGTAATGTCGCCCTCGGAAACGCCGACGTGGTACACATCGAACATCAGGCGGATGTTCGCCGCACCGACGCGCTCGATGATGGTCACGGCGTCGCTGACGCGGGAGTAGAGGTATCCGGGCTTGTCGCGCAGATTGATGGGCTCGAGAAGCAGCGTCAGACCGTCCGCCTTTCGCGCAGCCTGGGCCAGATTGGCGACCAGCGTGTCAATACAGATTGCCCTCTGTTCCGGCGGGATGACGCCCGCCATGGCGTGCACGGCATTGGCGCCGATTGCGCGCGCATAGGTGAGAGAGAGGTCGAGTCCAGCTTGGAACTCCTCTTCGCGTCCGGGCAGTGCGCCGAGGCCGAACTCTCCGTTGTCGGTGTCGCCGAGCGGGGTGTTGAGGCCAAGAACCGCAAGGCCCTCGCGCGTGCATGCGACTCTTATGTCTTCGGCCGGCGTATCGTACGGCCAATGCAGCTCGATCGCCTTGAAGCCGGCGGCGGCAGCAGCCCTGATGCGATCGAGTAGCGGTCGGTCAGGCCACAGAAATCCGAGATTGGCGGAAAAGCGGGGCAACGCGACCTCATTTGAGCTTGAAGGACTCGTGCAGGTCCGCGACGGCTGCCGCATCCAGGAGTCGGACCTTCATGCCGCGCGTGATAATGACCAGCTTTGCCGCCTCCTCGATTTCCTCAATGGCGTAGACGGCCGACGACAGCGACGCTCCGGCCACGACCGGGCCGTGGTTGGCGAGCAGGATGGCCGAATGCTCGCCGGACCACGCAACAATGAGGGGGTAGACATCCTGCGACCCAGGCCTAGTGTAGGGCACGATCGGCACGCGTCCCGCCCGCATGACGACATAAGGGGTTATCGGAGGGATCGCGTCATCAGGCGGTGTCTCTGCGAGACACGACAATGCCGTTGCATAGGTGGAATGCAGATGGACGACGGCGGCTGTATTCGGTCGCGAATGGTAGAAACCAAAATGGAGCGGCAGCTCTTTCGTGGGTTGGTCGCCTGAAACAAGCTCCCCCTGCGGATCGAGCTTCGACAGCCGGTTTGGTTCGAGGAAACCCAGACAGGAATTCGTGGGCGTCACGAGAAAGCCGTCGGACAGGCGCACGGAAATGTTGCCCGAAGAACCGGATGTCAGTCCGCGCTCGAACAGGGACCGGCCCCACCGAACGATTTCGTCGCGAACGGCGGCTTCGTTCATTCCGGCCCCAAGGCGTTCAACGCCTTCTCGAAGAAATCGGCCGAACCGAAATTTCCGCTCTTCAGAACCAAGCCCAAAGGTCCGTTCCTTTCTGCCGCAAGCGCGGGAACGCCAGGATCGATCTCATCTCCAACGGTCAACGCCTCGATTCGGAGGGCCCCGACAACCGCGCCCGACGTTTCCCCTCCGCCGATGACCATTCGCCGGACACCGCGATCCACGACTTCGATCGCCAACTTTCCGAAAAACTCCTCAATCGCGCCCGCAACCTTCGCGCCTCCGTACCGGGCCTGAGCTTGCGCGACCTGCGTGGGACCAGCGGTCGAGTAGACGATTGGCTCCACTGCCAGCCGCTCGAGCACCCAGCCGGCGGCGGTCACCGCATTCAAGCCGCCTTCAATCAGAGCGGCAGGGTCGACGGGCAGACCTGGGTGAGCTGCCAGGAACGTCTCGACCTGCAGCTGTGAAGCGGGCGAGCAAGATCCTGATAGAACGCAGCCCGGCCCCTTTACCAGAGGCCTCGTCGCGCCCCGCCCTGAAAGAAGGCCGCACGCCGCAAAGTTCGCGGGCAGGCCGAGCGCTATGCCCGAGCCGCCGGTCACGAGCCGATGGTCCGCCACGCCGGCGCCGATCGTGCGCAAGTCCTTGTCCGCGATCGCATCGACCACGACCAGCCGCCGGCCGGCCGAGATCTCCTCCGCCAATGCTGCGCGGATAGCTCGAGGGCCGCTCCGAACGACCGGCAGGGGGACAAGCCCCACATCGCTTCGCGTCTGCCGGCGCAGCCAGCGGCGGATGTCGGGGTCGGTCATGGGATTGAGCGGGTGGTTCTCCAGCCCCGATTCGTTCAGAAGCCGGCCGCCGACGAACAGGTGGCCGAGGTAGAGAGTCCGCCCGGTCGCCGGAAAAGCCGGACACACGACGGCAATGGGAGCCCCCAAAGCATTGATCAGCGCCTCAGCGACCGGCCCGATGTTGCCTGCCGGAGTTGAATCGAAGGTCGAGCAATACTTGAAGAAAATCTGGCTGCACCCCTGCCGCAGCAGCCAGTCGAGGGCCTTCAGAGACTGCGCGACGGCATTGCCGGCGGGGATCGATCGCGTCTTCAGCGCGACCACGCCCGCCTCGCAGTCCGCCGCCGCATCCGCGCTGGGTACGCCGACGAATTGCACTGTGCGCATTCCGCCCAGCACCAGCGTATTGGCGAGGTCGCTCGCGCCGGTGAAGTCGTCGGCGATTGCGCCAAGCAGCACTGGGCTATCTCACTTCCGCCTTGGTCGCCATGCGGTGCCCCGCCTTAGAGCGCCCGCTCCGTCCCGGCGTCGAAGACCGCGGCGCGCTTCAGGTTGATATCGATCGGAGTCCGTTCGCCGGGACGGCTCACGTCATGCGCCTGCAGTTCCGCTACGACCTGTTCCCCGCCCAGGGTGAACGTAGCATAGGTGCGTGAGCCTGTCGGCTGCAGGAGATCGATGGTCGCTTCGTAGCGCATCGTGCCTGTCGGCGGAGTCGCGTGCGTTGCCCGCGTCATGTGCTCGGGACGGATTCCGAGGATCACGGACGCTTCGTTCACCACCTCCTGCCGCAGGCGGTTCGCCGGCAGCGGCACGATTGTTCCATCCGTGTCGAGCCGTACCGCGTCTCCCCCGGGGCTGCGCAGAAGACGCCCAGACAGGAAATTCATCTGAGGCGAGCCGAGGAAGCCGGCGACGAAGCGGGTAGCCGGGCGCTCGAACAGGTCGAGAGGAGAGCCGCGCTGCTCGATCAGCCCGTCGCGCATCAGCACGACCTGATCGGCAAGGGTCATCGCTTCGATCTGGTCATGCGTCACATAGATCATCGTGGTTCCGATCTCCTGATGCAACCGCTTGATCTCGCCGCGCATCTCATCCCTGAGCTGCGCGTCGAGATTGGAAAGCGGCTCGTCGAAGAGGAACAGCGGGACATTGCGCACGATCGCCCGGCCGATCGCAACGCGCTGCCGCTGGCCGCCGGAGAGCTGGCGCGGATACCGGTCGAGCAGAGCGGAGATGTCGAGCATCTCCGCCGCACGCCCGACCCGCGTCTCGATCTCGGAGCGCTGCGCTTTGCGAGCCCTGAGCCCGAACGCGATGTTCTCGAAGACGGTGAGGTAGGGGTAGAGAGCATAATTTTGGAAGACCATCGCGATGTTGCGGTCGCGCGGACGCAAATTGTTCACGACCTTGCCGTCGATTTCGATTGTGCCGGCGTCCACATCCTCCAAGCCGGCGATCGCCCGCAGCAGCGTTGACTTGCCGCAGCCGGAGGGCCCGACGAAGACGCAGAACTCGCCGTCGCGGATGGAAAGGTCGATGCCGCGGAGCGCCGGCACTTTTCCAAACGACTTCTTCAATCCGCCGATAGTCAGATGCGCCATGGATCACCCCTTGACGGCGCCGAGCGACAGCCCGCGTACGAGGAAGCGCTGCAGCAGGGCGACCGCGAAGAAGATTGGCACCGTCCCAAGCACGCTCATGGCGGCGATCTTCGCCCAGAAATTCGACTGGCCTCCGAAATAGTGCGTCACCTGCACCGGAAAGGTCGTGGCGTTGTTGCGGGTAAGCACAAGCGCGAAGATGAACTCGTTCCAGGCAAATACGAAGGTGAACACAGCCGTGGCAAACAGCCCGGCGCGCGCCATGGGAAAGACGACCCTGCGGAACACCTGCCAGCGGGTGCAGCCGTCGACCAGCGCCGATTCCTCCAGTTCGATAGGGATATCCTGGATATAGCCGCGCATCATCCAGATCACGTAGGGAAGGTTGAAGGCGGTGTAGAGCACGATCAGGCCATGGAAGGAATCCACCCAGCCGAGCTTCACGAAGAGAAGGAAGACCGGGAACACGATGACGATCGGCGGGATCATGCGGTTCGACAGAACCCAGTCGGAGAACATGTTCCCCCCGGTGCGAAAGCGCGCGATCGAATAGGCGCACATCGTGCCGAGGACCATCGCGCACGCTGTCGAGACCGAGGCGACGATCAGGCTGTTCAGCACCGTCTTCGCATCGCCATCCTTGAACAGCACTCGGAAATTCGCGAATTGGATCGATTCGGGCCACCACACCGGCGGAAACGCGAAAATCTCATCCGGCGTTTTCATCGAAATGATGAAGAGCCAGTAGATGGGAAAGAGGAAGACGAGGGTGAGCGCGGTCGCTGCCGCGTGGCGGAATGCCCGTCCCAAGCCGCGGTCCGCCCTCATCGGTCGATCTCCATGCGCCGGAGGATCAGCGTAACGCTGACGGCGAGGATGACGATGATCACGAAGGCCATGGCAGACGTGTAGCTCGTCTCGAATTGCTGGAATCCCTTCACGTAGGCATAGATCGAGATCGTTTCCGTGCGTGTGCCGGGACCGCCGCGGGTCAGCGCCCAGACCACATCGAAAAGGCGGAATAGATCGAGGCCGCGGATGAGGACCGCGATCGCCATCACGGGCCAGATGGCCGGCAGCACGATCTGGCGGAAGGTCCGCCAGAAGCCTGCCCCGTCAAGTTCCGCAGCCTCCAATTGGCTCTGATCGAGATTCGACAGGGCGGCCAGCAGCAGCAGGAACATGAAGGGTGTCCACTGCCAGACCTCGGCAATCAGGATCGCCGGATAGACGAAGTTCGGATTGACGATCCAAAGGATGGTGACCGGCTCGCCGGCGATCCAGCCGAGGATCTGGTTGATCGGTCCATAGCGGTTGTCGAAGAGGAGCCGCCAGGTTGCCCCGGCGATGATCGGTGAGATCACCACCGGCATCACCAGGAGCGCGACGTAGATCTGCTTTCCGGGCATCCGGTCGAGGAACAGATATGCTATCGACAGGCCGAGCAGCAGCTCGGCGGGCAGGGCGATCGCGGTGAAGACCAAGGTGTTGCGCAGTGCGCCCCAGAAGCGCCCATCGGAGAGCAGCGCTTGGTAGTGGACCAACCCGTGGAAGGACGTATCCTCCGCCATCATCGTCAGGTTCTGGACGCTGATGATCGCCGAATAGATCACGGGGAAGAGTCCGATCAGCAGGATGACCAGCACGGCCGGCAGGATCATCAGATATTTGAACTGACGATCCACCTGATGGCCGAACGACGCAGGACCCGGTGCCTGCTCCACGGCGGGCGTCACGCTAGCATCCATATTGCTGGCGATCATGCGACTTGCCGGGATTGCCGGCCGCGCGACAAGGCGCGGCCGGCAAGATCACTCAGTTCTGGGCCGGATAGGCGTTCGGTTTCGACGCCCAGGCCTGATAAGCGGCCTTCTGGTTCTCGGCGCCGATCTGCTCCGTGATTTGATCCCACTGTGCGGCGATGTCGTTGAGGATCGTCTGTGGATCCTCGCCACCCCAGAGGCGCGAGATGCCTTGGCGCAACGCTTCCTCGTAGCGGTCGGTCTGGATGATCGAGAGGTCGAGCAGACCACTAACCGCTCCCGCTTGCAGCGCCTCCAGATACTGCGGAGCCTCCGGCCAGCGGCCCTTGTACTCCTCCGACGTGAAATGGCTGTCGCGGAAGGGATCGCGGAGCGCGGTAGGAAGCTGAACGCGTTGCAGCGAGATGTCCTCGCTGTTCAGCCACTGGATGAAGAGATACGCCGCTTCCTTGTTTCTGGACGACGCGGAGATCGACAGCGCGAATCCGGCGGCGAGCTGGGGATGTCCCCCGGGTGGCATCGCGTAGCCGACCTTGCCCGCGATCGTCGATTTGGGGACCCAGGAGAGCGCCTCCTCCTCGGTGCCGTAGCCGGCTGCCCAGCGACCATAGGGCGGCCACGAGATCGTCATGGCGGTGTCCCCCTGCAGGAACCCAGCCAAATTCTCGACAAAGCCCCATGTCTGAACGCCGGCCGGCATCCATTCGTTCTCGGCCAACCAATCGTTGAACACCTTCAGGCCGGCTTCAGAATTGACGGTGGCCTTCATCGTCTCGGGATCGAAGAATCGTCCGCCCTCGTTGCGGAAGCGCTCCTGGAACATGAACTGCGCATAAGGCGGATCGCGGAAGAAGGCGGCGCCATACGGCTTGTTGCTCATCGCCTCGGAGATAAAGGAGCCAACCTCGTCGAATTCCTTCCAGGTCGTCGGCGGCACGGGCAGGGCGTAGCCGTATTTCTCCTGGAAGGACGCCTGCAGCGCCGGATCGCCGAGGACGTCGGTGCGGTAGTAGAGGACGAAGACGTCGCCGTCGTCGGGAAAGCCGTAGATCTTGCCGTCCACCGTCATCTGGTTGTCGCGGTAGACCGGCGCGATGTTCTGCAGTTCGTCGCGGAAGCCGAACTGATCGACATACGCGTCGAGTGGCTCAAGCGCCCCCGCTCGGACCAGGTCGGGCATCCACGCCGGGATCACGTTCAGCGCATCATAGGCACCCGTGCCGGCGCGGTGCTCTTGCAGGATCTTGGTGAACATCTCGGCCGTGGGTACCTCCACGACATTCACGTGGATGCCGGTCAGCTCCTCCCATTTCGGCCCTGAGAAATTCAGCGGATCGAGCGACTGCAAGCCCGCTTCCCATACGATCGTGATTTCACTCCCGCTATATTGCTGCGCCGCCTCTACGGCCCTTTCGGCCGCGCTTTGGGCAAATGCGGCGGACGTCAGCCCGAGCGCCAAGAAGGCGGTCGCGCCGAGCTCGCCCAACTTCCTCATGAAACTCATGCCTTCCTCCCTTACCTCGACGGCCCGTTCGGGCCGTTCTTCCGGCGCTCGGCAACACTCCGGCCCGGAATTCGTGATGCATCAGCCACCGAAGCGGCTGCGATAGTCCTCCAGTCGCTGCTTGAACCGCGCGCTCTGAAGCACGTCACGATTCACCACTCCGCGCGGCACCCGCCCGTGCTGCGTGTCGAGCACTGCCTTCACATCGGCAGCGCCGTTACCCGCGAAACATTGGTCGGTCCAGCACAGCGCGTGCGGCGCCAGGATGACGTTGTCGAGCTTCAGGATCGGATCGTCCGGCTCCGGTGGCTCCTGCTCGAGCACGTCAAGCCCAGCCCCGGCAATGCGCCGTTCCCGCAGGGCTTGCGTCAAAGCCTTCTGGTCGACGATCGGCCCGCGCGCTGTGTTGATCAAGTAGGCCGTCGACTTCATCAGCGCGATCCGCTCGGCATTGACGATGTGGCGCGTCTCCTCGTTGAGCGGCACGCTGACAGAGAGCACGTCGGAGCGGCGGAACAGGTCCTCCAAGCCAACAAGCTCGATCCCGAGTTCCGCTGCCAGCTTCTTGTCGGCATATGGATCGTGCGCAATGAACTTCATGTCGAAGGGCTTCGCGAGGCGGAACAGCTCCGCGCCGATATTACCGATGCCGAGTGCGCCGAGCGTGCGGCCCACGAGGCCGACGCCCATATATTCGCCGCGCCTGGCGAAGCCGGCCGCCGCCTCGCGCGTGAGCCGATCCTTCACCATCAGCTTGCCGGTGAGCGCCAGCATCAGCGTGATGATCGAAACGGCGACCGGGCGGCGGACGCCATCCGGCGTGATCGCAAGAGCGATGCCGGCGTCGGTGCAGGCTTTGACGTCGACGGTATCGTAGCCGACGCCGAAGCGCGCAACGACGGAGAGCCGTCCACACTTCGGCACGCTGTCCCGCGTGAAACGGTGAATGAGAAGGATGAGCGCGTCGAAATCCTCCAGCTGCTCGGCGCGCAGCGGATTCTCCGATTCGAGGAACGCCATCTCGACCCCGGGCGCGTTCCTGAGCGGCGCGAGGTCGAAGTCCGGATAGGTCGGCGAGCCGTCCTCTTTCCGAAAGTCGCCCGAAAGCGCGACGCGGAAGGTGTCAGCCATTCCGGCGGCCTCTCCCGCCCCTGCATCCCTTGCGGAGCGCGCCGATCGCGTCGGCGAGCGCATTGTGCAGCACCCACACGTCGCCGGAATAGCAGATGAAGTCGAAGCCGATCCGGTGGATCTCGATCCCTTGCTCGATGGTGGGAACGAGGCGGCCATAGGCCTTCTTGTGCTTGCGCGTCGCCTTCCCCACTCGGGTGATCGCGTCCGTAAAGAGCTTGTTGTCGAATTGCCCAGGGATGCCGAGCGAGGAAGACAAGTCGAAATGCCCGACCCAAAGGCAATCAACGCCATCGGTGGCGGCGATGGCATCGGCGTTCTTGACTCCTTCGGCGGTCTCGATCTGGCAGAAGAGGGTAGTGCGGCGGTTGCCTGCGTTCAGCTTGTCCAGCACCTTGCCGGGGCGATAGCGGTCGTGCGCTACCTGCAGGGCGACTCCGCGCTTGCCAATCGGATGGTATTTCATCGAGTTCAGGATGTGGCTGACCTCATCCACGTTCCCGACCATCGGAAGCATGATGCCTTCTGCGCCCATGTCCATGGCACGGGCGATGTGGTGATACTCCTTGGAGGGAACCCGCACAATCGCCGGCAGGTCCGCCGCCTCGAAATAGCGCAGCGCGCTCTTCACCGTCTCGAATCCGAAGCCGGAATGCTCGAGATCGAAAAGGACGTAGTCGCAACCCGCCGATTTCAGGATATGTCCAATGCCAGGCGTTGCGAACTCGACGATGAAGTGCCCGAACTTCGGCGAGCGGGTGCTCGCCATCTCCTTGAGGCTCCGGTCAGCCATGCTCCCCCCTCTTCGGGCCGTGTTTCGTTCACCCGATCCTTAGGCTCAGAGTGCCAATTTTATTCGGGGCGAGGCAAGCCGGTTCGCATTTGCTGGAGCCGAATTTTCGAACGGCCTCGTCATTCGGCACACGACTGACTCCGTTTGAATATCCTTGACGGGTCCGTCGACGACGGCGATTTTCGCGGATGTCGACCGCGGGCCGAAAGAACCCGGGCGGGGGGACGCAAGAGATGACCAGCGCGCCGTCGCTTTCCATACGTCTGTTTGGAACCGAGGAGGTGGTCGAGGCGCCGCGGCAGCTGCGGGCCGGCGATCTGTCGGCTGACCTCGAAGCCGGCAACCTGCGCTATATAAGGTTCGGCGGCTGCGAACTTCTGCGTGCGGTTTCCTTCATCGTTCGCGATCGCAACTGGGGAACCTGCAATCCGGAAATCTCGAACCTGTCGATCAAGGAGGATGCCCGTTCCTTTAGCGTGACCTATGATGCGCTCTGCAAAGATGCGGCGCAGGCCTTCCGCTACAGCGCCGAGATCACCGGCTTCGCGGATGGCCGTCTAACGTTTCGCGGCAAGGGACGCGCGGCGACCGATTTTGTCACCAACCGAACCGGCTTCGTCGTGCTCCATTCGGTCGATGGCGTGGCCGGTCATCCGGTGCGGATCGAACATGTAGATGGCCGGATCGTCGAGGGCGCCTTCCCGAGCTTGATCGATCCGGTGCAGCCGATGATGGAGCTTCGCGCGCTCACCCACGAGGCAGCGCCCAACCTCTGGGTGACGTGCCGCATGGAAGGCGACACCTACGAGATGGAGGACCAGCGGAACTGGACAGACGCCTCCTACAAGACCTATGTCCGACCGCTCGCGCTACCCTGGCCGTATACGCTGAAAGCAGGGCGCGAAATCGAGCAGACGGTGATCGTCACTGTCGAAGGAAAGCCGCCATCCAGATTGGCTGGCAATAATGTGGTCAGGGTAAAGATCGGCGCGCCGGTCGGCGCCGTTCCTGCGCTTGGACTTGGACTCGATCCTGACGACGCTCAGTCTGCTCTCGCCAACGCCGCTGCGCTGTCGGCCACCGGCCCAGCCTATCTCGTCTGCCATCACGATGCGCGCCGCGGCCACGATCGCGAGGCAATGCAGCGTTGCGTGGAAGTGGCACGCGGGATCGGTGCGCGGCCGTGGCTCGAGGCCGTGATCGCAAAAGTCGACGGCTTCGAGGACGAGGTCGCCTCGCTCGGGGAGATGGCGAAGTCCCTCGGCAACCCGTTTGGGACAGTGCTGGTCTCGCCGGCCCCGGACCTGAAGTGCACGCTGCCCGGCAGCCCCTGGCCGCTGTGCCCGCCGGCCGATGCGCTCTATGAGGCGGCGCGGAAGGCATTCCCGGAAGGGCGGCTCGGCGGCGGCATGTTCAGCTATTTCACTGAGTTGAACCGGAAGCGGCCGCCGACGGACCTGCTCGACTTCGTGACTTTCACCACGTCTCCGCTGGTGCATGCTGGCGACGACCGGTCGTTAATGGAATCGCTTGAGGCGCTTCCGTATGTGGCGGAGAGCGCGCGCGCGATTGCCGGCGACAAGCCGATCGCCATCGGCCCGAGCGCGATCGGCATGCGCGATAACCCCTACGGCGCGGCGCCGATGCAGAATCCCGGCAACATCCGGCAGGCGATGAACCGCAACGACCCCCGCCAGCGTGGTCTGTCGGGCGCTGCGTGGAACCTCGGTTACTTCGCTCGCTTCGCCTACGGCGGCGCCGAATCGATCGCACTCGGGGGCGCCGGCCCCTTCGCGCTCGTACATGCACCGGAGGACTGGCCGCAACCCTGGTACGACGAGAACGGCGGCCTGTTTCCCGTCTTTCACGTCGTCCGCGGCCTTGCTGCGCTTGCCAAGCGTCCACTGCTCGCGATCGACAACGATGCGCCTGGACAGGTTCAGGGGCTTGCGACGGAGGGCGAATCCGGACCCGTGCTCTGGCTCGCCAATCTCACGGCGGAGCCGAAGCAGGTTGAGGTGTTCGGTATCGACAATGCGAACGTCGCGACCCTCGACGCTGACGGTTTCGCCCTCGCCAGCCGAGAACCGGAGTTTCTGGACAAGCGTACCGAGCGCTGGACAGGCGAATCTCTCGCGCTCCCGCCGTATGCCGTGGCCCGGCTGCTCGGCCACTGACAAAGCGCGTTCAGGCAAGCGTTCTTCCCGCCTAACAAAGCTCAGTCTTGGGCGGCCTGCCTACTCCGCACCAGCAGGTTTCTGACCGTCGAGACGTACCATCGCCCGCCGCGGGCGGTGCGGATGCCGCGGTCGTTCAGGGCGACGGCGATTGCGGCCATGCCGGTGATGCCGGCTGCCTGGATCGAGCGGACGACCGGGAGGACGTTTGCGGCGAAACGCTCGGCCTCCTCGGTTTGAACGGTGCGGCCAAGCGCGGCGGCCTCCGGTGCGTTCCGCGGGTTTCCGAGCCGCGCGCCCTGTGCCTTGCGCTGGGCGAGGGCGGAGCGGGTGCGCTCGGCGATCATCCGCCGCTCCTTCTCGGCGAGCGCCGCGTAGAGATGCAGCATGAAGGGGTCGGTATCGGCGCCGAGTTCCGCCACGATGAAGGGCACGCGTTGCGCCATGAGCCCGGAGATGAAGGCGACGTCGCGGGAGAGACGGTCGAGCTTTGCGACGATGATCGGGCATTTCTTGGCACGGGCGGCTGCGAGGGCCGCTGCGAGCTGCGGTCGGCGGCCGAGCGCGTCGGAACCCTTGCCGCTCTCCGCCTCGACGAACTCGGCCACCAAGTCGAAGCCCTCTTGGAGGGCAAACCGCGCGACCGCTTCCCTCTGCGCCTCGATGTCGAGACCCGACCGCCGCTGCCGCTCGGTTGAGACGCGGTAGTAGGCGATGCCCGTGTTGCAGCGGCCGCATGATCATCGTCGAGACCTTCGAGCGCGGCAGCGAGCCCCGTGCTCCGCCATGAACCAGAGCGCCGTGATCCCCATGTCCACTGTCGTATCACCGGCCCATCGAGGCATCACGCAGTCGGTGGCCAATCAACCTCGCGTGTTCGCAGCCGGTCGCAGGAACCAGGTCGTCGATCAAACGGAAATCGCCACACTCTCTACGGCCACACCGCAAGCCATACCGCGCCCGCAAGCCGCGCTCATCCGCCGACCCGGCCGTTTCCACCTGCCAAGCCCCAACCCGCAGCTCAATCAGCCGACGCCTGACTTTCGAATCCCCATAGACCGTGCCCCCGATCCCGCGGGTTCCTTCCCCGGAGGCTTTCGTACGCCGGCTCCGGTGCCGCGGCCACTACTGCGACCGCCGGCTTCCGAAACCCTTCACAGAAGGAGACCTTAGAGGGGTCAGTCCTCCGGGGATGTCATGTTAGTGACGCCAGCGCCGAAACCACGGCGTAAGGCGTTTGACGCCCATCACCGCGAGCAGGATGAAGCCCCAGAATGCCAATGTCAGGTGTGAGCTAAACCCCAGCAGGTTGAACCCGCTTGAAATGACTTGAAGGATGCAGAGTGCGAGGAACAGCCCGGCAATCCTGCCGAAACCGCCATACGGATCGATGCCGCCGAGGATGGCGGCGAGAATGGTGATCAGCAGGTAGGACTGAGCGATGTCGGCGCCGGCTGCGTTGAATCGCCCCATCATCAGCACCGCCGTGATCCAGCAAAGCACGCTCGACAGAACGTAGACCCAGATTTGTACGCGCGCCGTGTCGACGCCGGAGAATCGGGTGGCTTCAACGTTCGAGCCGATCATGTAGATGCGAACGCCGAGGGGTGTGCGGGTCAGGAGGATGTGCACCGCAACGGAGACGAGCACGAGAAGGCCAAAGGAAATCGGCACGCCGAGTATAGTCTCGTTGGAGACCGCAATCAGCGCATCGGGAAATCCTGTCAGAGTGCGGCCGCGGGTGAAGAAGATACTTAGGCCGTTAATCAACGTCATGGTGCCGAGCGTCACGAGGATCGGATGCACGCGCAGGATGGCGATGAGCATTCCAGTGATGAGCCCGATTGCCACGCAAAGCAGCAACCCCGCGACAAGTGCCCCCGCAAGCCAAAGGCCAATGGCGGCCTCGCTGGTCTCAGGAGGCATCATGGCCGTCAAGATCCATGCCATCAGCAGCGCTGCCTGGTTCGCCGTCGCGACGATTGCCAGGTTGATGCCTCCTGAGATGAGCGGGATGGCCATGGCCAGCGTCAAGAGCCCGAGCTCCGGCAGCTGGAACATCATTGCTTGCAGGGTGGTGACCTGCAGGAACATTCCCGGCAACAGCATAGAGAATAGGGCTGCCATTCCGGCAAGCAGAACAAAGAGGCTGCCAAGATTGCTGGAGGTCGTGCGGATCGCTCCTATTATCCAGTCGAGCTGGGTATGGAGCGTGCGGTTCACTCCGCTACGGCTTCCTGCGTTTATCTTCTGCGTTGCGTCGTCCATCAGACGAGCTCGGCCGTCGATCGCCGGCGCATACGCTGCTCGGCATAGCCGGTCGCGCTGACCGAAACGAGGATCGCAAGCCCGATAACGACGCCGAAGAAATAGGATGACACGCCGAGGAGGTTGAGCCCGTTCTGGAGCATGGCGAGGAGCAGAACGCCAAGCACAACGCCGCCCATCGTGCCGATCCCGCCAACGAGGCTCGCGCCGCCAAGGATGGCGACGGCAAGAACGCTGAGTTCCTCGCCGACCATCGCCGTCGGCACCGCCTGATGCACGCGATGGGCCTGCACCATTCCCGCAATGCCAGCGAGGAGGCCGAGGTATGCGTACACAAAGGTCTGCACGCCGACAATATTGATCCCAACCCGGCTTGCAGCCTCGGGATTGCCGCCGAGCGCGTATATCTGACGGCCGATGCGCAGGCGCGACATGAGGAGATGGGTGATCAGCACGACTGCAATCATCACGACAATTGGAAAGGTCACCCGAACGATGTCGCCTGTCGCGGTCTCATGGCGGAAGAGCACGACACGCTCGGTCCACCATTCGGGTAGGTTGTAGATCTCGGTTCCATCTGTGAAATAGATGAGCAGGGCGTAGTAGATGCTCGCAGTGGCGATGGTGACGATAATCGACACGACGCGCAGGTAGTGGGTGAGAAGCCCGTTGATGGCGCCGAGAAGAATGCCGATGGTGCAGGCGATGGCAATGGTAGGAACCGCCGCGACGCCGTACTCCGTCGCCGCATAAGCGGCCGCGTATTGCGCAACCGAGGCCGTCGCGGCAAAGGAAATATCGATGCCGCCGGCGACCAGCACCACGAACACCCCCGCAGCGAGGATGGTCGTGACAGAATAGGCTTCGACTAAGTCAACGGCGTTTGAGAGTGTCAGGAAATAGGGTGAGGAGAAGGAAAAGATAATCCCGGCGACGATGAGCACAGCCGCAAGCGCGCTCTCCGTCCTCCCGAAGATCGCGCCCAACAGCTTACGCATAGACTGCCTCACGGAGAGATTGCTCGACGGCGACGCCAGGAATGTACTCTCCTGCAATCCGGCCGCCACGCATGTGGAGCACACGGTCACAATTGAAGTAGACCTCGTCGACCTCATCAGAAATGAGAAGTATCGCCATCCCGTCGCGGGCAAGGCCGCGAATGATCTCGTAGATCCCCTGTTTGTTTCGGATATCCACGCCGACCGTCGGGCCATCGAGGATGAGAACTTTGGGCCGCGTCGCTAGCCACTTTGCGAGGACCACGCGTTGCTGGTTGCCGCCGGAAAGTGTTTGCACGGCAGCATCGATTGCTGGTGTCTTGATGTTCAGCCGCTGGACCCAGTCGACGGCAAGCGCCCTGCGCGCTTCGGGAGCGACCAACCCTGACCGGTTTGCCAGCCGATCAACCACGGCAATGGACACGTTGTCGGCAATCGACTGCTTGAGGTTAACGCCGAGCCCGAGCCGATCCTCGGAGACATAGGCGATGCCGGCTGCTATCGACGCCCGGTTTGACGAGAGCTGGGCCGGCCTGCCGTCGACGAATACCTCCCCGCGATCGAGCCGGCTCATACCAAAGAGTGCCAGCGCGAGTTCCGTCCGCCCCGCGCCAAGGAGGCCGATCAGACCGAGCACCTCTCCCCGGTGCAGGGTGAAAGAGACGTTCTCGAACTCACCGGCACGGGTTGCGCGGCGCGCCTCCAGAACCGGGCGCCGTTCAGCAAATTCGTGCACCGTTAACTTGTGTTCGATCCGGTTGCCGGTCATCAGCTCTGCGAGTCGATGGTCGTCGACTTCGCTTGCCGGGAACGTGCCGATCTTGCGCCCGTCGCGAAGCACCGTCACCCGATCAGCGATCTCCAGAACTTCTCCCAGGCGATGGCTGACAAAGACGACGGCCACTCCGAGCTCGTTCAGGCGGCGGACATTGCGCAGTAGAAGGTCAACCTCGTGCCGAGTCAGCGAGGACGTAGGCTCGTCCATCACCAGCAGGCGGGCATTGACGGCAAGGCCACGGCAGATCGCGACCAGTTGCCGCTGCGCGACCGGCAAGGTTCCAACCCGCGCGTTGAGAGGGAGCGTTGCCTCGATCCTCTCCAGCGCTGCTTTGGCAGTCGCGCGCATTGTCTGCCGCGGGGCGAACCGCGCAACGCCGCCGAGCTCGTCGTCGATGGCGATGTTTTCGAGAACCGTGAGGTTCGGGAAGAGCGACAGGTCCTGGTAAATGACCTGGATGCCAAGCATTTTAGCTTGATGCGGGCTAAGGGCGTGGTGAACGACACCGTCGACCTTAACCTCGCCACCGCGATCGGACGTGTGAACCCCGGCTATGATCTTGATCAGGGTCGACTTGCCGGAACCGTTTTCACCGACGAGGCAGTGCACCTCGCCGGCATTCACCGTCCAGTCGATCGCCTCAAGCGCGATCGTTCCGCCGAATCGTTTTCCGATTCCCTTGAGCTCAAGAAACGGATGCGGTGCGTCTTGCGGTGTCCCGTCCGATGTCATCGTTCAACATACTCCGCTCGCAGCGGAGCGCAGAGCGGCGCCTCGACTGTGAGGCAGGCCAAAGCGCCGCGCTGCACCTTCGCTCGAAGAGACTATCCGCCAAACTTCGCGCGAGCGGTCTCCCGGGCTCAGATCAGCTTCGCGAGCTCGTCAATCGTGTCGGGATTTATGTCGAGCATCTTGTTGGCCCGGAGGGTCCGTTCCTCTGGACCGAGTTGCACCGGCCCGAGACCCGGAATGTCCATGCCGTCAGTTGGCGTGATACCCTTGGCGAGAATGTTGCCAAGCTGGACCATGGCATAGCCGGCATCGATCGGGTTCCAGAGATAACCACGCGTGATCGCCCCGGATTTCATTAGTTTCTGGCCCTGGCTTGGGATAAACGGGCCTACAACGATGACTTTGCCAATCATCTCCCGGTCCGCGACCGCCTGGCCGGCGCCGATCGGGCCGTTGGCGCCAAAGATCAGGAAGCCCTTGAGGTCGGGGTTGGCGCGCATTACGTCGATTGCCGTTTTCTGGCTGTCCTCAACGCTGTTGGAAACACCGTAGCGGTCGCCGATCTGCTGCATATTCGGATACTTCTCCTTCTGCAGCGCGACCGCATAGTCGGCCCAAAGGTTATGCAGCGTGACGGTGAGCCCCCCGACATAGACCACGTACTTGCCCTCGCCGCCGATCGCTTCTGCGAAAGCCTCAAGATGCGCTTCGCCGAACTGCTTGTCCTGGATCAGCTCGATGTCCCAGTCGGCATTCTTCTGCCCGGGCAACTCGTGCACGATGACGTGGATGCCGGCGTCCTGCGCACGTTTGAAGACAGGTTCGAGCGCGGCACCGTCGTTTGGGATGACGCCGATCACGTCGACCGTCTTTGCGATCAGGTCTTCGACCGCACGGACCTGCTGCGCGGCGTCGGCCTCGGTGGGGATGATCATCGTCGCGTCGACGCCGAGTTCCTCCCCTGCCATGAGCACGCCCTTTTCGACGTTGTCGAACCAGGGAATGCGCACCTTGCCCACGATTCCAATTTGGAACGGGTTGTTTGCCGCCACGGCATGAAGCGACGGCAACGCGCTAAATGCTCCCAAAGCCGCGGCACCCTTGATCAGCGTGCGACGCGTTGTGTGTGTCATTTTCTGACCCTCCCTCCGGCCCGTAAAGTGGACAGACCACTTTCGCTGATCATTCCGTCCAGACTAGGGCGAGTCAAGGCTTATATCAGGACGCCACGGTTGACCGGCTCTTGGACAATTGTCACGTGCGTGCGGTTCGCAGTGTCGAGACCTCGTCCTCCATCGCCCTTCTCGTGGTCTCCTCGATATGGTCTAGGTGGACACCCATTTCCCTGGCTGCGCCGTCCGGGTCGCGCGCCGCAATCGCTTCCACGATACGGATGTGGTCGCCCGTGCTCTGTTTGATCAGCGCCAGGCTCATCGTCGCGCGGCGGCGGATGTCGAGGCCCATGTTGTAGAGCCCGTAGGCGATGCGTTCGAGGACGACGTTCCCGGCAGCGACTGAAAGCCGGGCATGGAAGCGGCTGTCGAGAATGCGAAAGCCGACCGGATCGCTCCGGATCTTCCCCTGCGCTGCGATCATCGTGTTGAGGTCGTCGAGATCGCCTGCCGAGGCATTGCGCGCAGCTTTGCGAACGATCTCGAGTTCAATGATGCGTCGGCTTTCGAAAGTATCTCCCAGGTTGCTTTGCGACAGCGACAGGAAGAAGTCGAGCGGCGCAAGCAGCGTGCGCGCTTCGAGGTCGGTAACATATGCGCCGCCGCCATGCCGCGTATCGACCACACCGAGCATGGTAAGTGCCCGCAACGCTTCACGCAGGCTCGGCCTGCTGATGTCCAGGATATCTATAAGCTCGCGTTCTGAGGGAAGCCGGTCTCCAGCGCGAAGCATTCCAGTACGAACAAGGTCGAGAATACGATTGACAACCGATTGCGCGACGCCAGCTTTTCCTGCCTGCAAGGCGCCTGCGATCGCGAGGAGTTCAACCTTATCCTTCTTCGCCATGTTCTCCCTGCCTTTCTACAGTCGGTCACGCCAGCCAAGCCGCATCTCAGCGAAAGTAGGCATATCTTCGCACTGAGCTGCAGGTGTCAAAGCTCCGTCAGAGGCCACCCCAGCTTGGGATCGGCGGTTGCAGCCCATCCTTGATCCACAGAAAGCGGCCGTTCACCGAGGCCGCGCCATCACCAATAAGATCCACGATAAGGTCTGCCGCCTTCTCCGGATCGTCGCCGCCTGTCTCTTCCACCCAGTGCACCCACTGCTTGTAGCGTATCGCCTCTGGCCCCAGAGCTTCCGCTCCGTCGCGAATGGTTGCCCACATGTCGGTCTTCACATCCCCGGGGTGGATGACGTTTGCCGTCACTCCTGTTCCCTCGATCTCGGCGGCGAGGTGGCGTGTGAACTGATTTAGCGCCGCTTTGCTAGTTCCATATGCACTATTGATCGGTCCCGGCTCATGGAGTGCAGCAGCCGAAGTCACGTTGATAACGCGACCCCAACCACCCGCGATCATTCCACCGACGAAAGCGCGGCAGATGAGGTAGGCGCTGACGGTGTTGACCATCAGCGTTTCAACCCACGCTATGGGATCGGTCTTCCAGACGAGTTGGATAGGCCCAAAGACGCCGGCCGCATTTATGAG
Source organism: Propylenella sp. (assembly GCA_050728815.1). Taxonomy (GTDB): domain Bacteria; phylum Pseudomonadota; class Alphaproteobacteria; order Rhizobiales; family Afifellaceae; genus DASWJZ01. Next base: position 2,418 of record JBOHKB010000234.1, on the reverse strand, counting down.
AATGGTCGGCTCGCCAAGCTCAGCCTCAATTCTAGCCTTGATCGTGTCGATTGATTCCGCGCGGCTGAGATCGACCGGAAGAACAATAGCTTTGCCGCCGCGGTTCCCGATCAACCCGGCGGTTTCACGAAGCTGCGCCTCGCTTCGGGCAACGAGCGCGATTTCAACGCCGAGCGCGGCTAGTCTTAGCGCCGCACGCCGCCCGATCCCGCGCCCGGCACCGGTAACCAGCGCAACGCGTCCAACCAGGTGATTCATCCCGTGAATACCTACTTCTGAAACGGATTCCCCAAGCGCCAATATTCGATGAATAGTGGTCTGTCCACTTTTGCCCCACGTGATTCGGGGCCAAAGCCGGCGGGGCGTAAGCCCCAACGCGCCTAGTCGCGCTTGATCTGATCGAAAAATGAATCCGGGAAGGGGTCTAGGCATGTCCGCCGTTGGTCATCAACTGCCTTCGGCCAGCGTCGTGGGCGCGACCGCTCACGCTTCAAAAGCCGACGCAGAGAGTACCAATTCAGAGTCTCGACGGCCGGCTCTGGGGACGGGTCAAGTCCGGATCACCTCGCCGACATTCGGCCAAGATGCCAGGTCCCGGCAAACCGCCCCTGAGCCGCATCCGGCTTCGAGCACACTGGCGACGCCGGGGAAGCCGACGCTCATTAAAACCCTTTGTCGTATCGCCCGCGCACAGGCGTCTGCGGCGCGGATCTCCATGGCTTTAATGAGTGTATCCAGCATGCCTGGATCGAGAGTGGTGACTTGGGAATGGGCATCGGGCATCGGCGCTCCCGCATCAAAACCTCGATCGAAAACAGGTGCTGTCAATAAGAGCATCGCTGAACTGGCTTCTTCAGAGATCACGAATCCTCCGGAACGACCTCGCGGGCTCGGCGAACGGAGGGTAGCAGCACGACGGCCAGCAGGAGGAGCAGCATCACTATCAGAGTAGCGCTTATCGGCCGCCTGAGAAATGTCGACGCGTCGCCGCCGGCAATTCCAGGCTCCGCTTCAATAGCGCGATCGCCTGCTTGTTGTCCTCGGGCGTCTCGCGATAAATCGCTGCGCTGCCGAGCATGAAAAGATCGTACGCTGAGAGATCACTTGGCCGTTTGCGCTTCGCAGCTTCCCGGTCGGCCGAGAGTACGATGCCTGTGTCGCCAGCGAGCTTTGCAGCCAAATGCTCCGCCAGCTCGGTCTGCACGGCAAAGACGTCCGCGACGGGGCGATCCCAGCGGTGCGACCAGATGTGGCCTCCCGACTCAGCGTCGATCAGCTGCGCCGTTATTCGGAAGCTATCGCCCTGCCGCTGGATCGAGCCTTCCATTACGTAGCGGACGTTCAAATCCTTGCCGACCTGACGGATATCAACCGCCTTGTCCTTGTAGGCCTCTACCGAGTTGCGGGCCATCACCTCGATCGCGCGGAAGCGGGAAAGGTCGGTGATGATGTCCTCGGTGATGCCGTCAGCGAGACGGCCGGTCTGCTCGTCGCCGCCGAGATTGTCGAAGGGCAGCACGGCGATCGAAGTGCTGGCGCTCGCCGGGTTGACTGGTCGGAACCACCATGCGCCACCGCCGATCAAGACCACCAGAACGATTAGCGCAGCCGTTTGCAGGATGCGCCGACGATGCTGCCTGAAACGCAGCCGCCAAGGAATCCTGCCGCCCGCCAGTCGCACACGATAGGTGCGTACCGGCTCGGCGATATTCTTGACTCGCTGCTCGCCGGCATAATCCAGCGGCAGCGGAGACTTTCCCCGCAGCTGATCGAAGGCCGTACCGGAGATGAGCACGCCGCCCGGATCGCAGAGTTGCTCCAGGCGTGCCGCGACGTTGACCCCGTCGCCGAGTAGGTCGTCGCCCTCGATCACCACGTCGCCGAGATTGACGCCGATGCGATGGACAATGCGACGATCGGCGTGAACATCGGCTTGCGCCGCCGCCGTATCCTTCTGCAGCGCCACCGCTCATGAGACTGCATCCACCACCGAGCCGAACTCGACGATCTCGCCGCCCATCACCTTGACGATGCGGCCCTTGTGGCTGGCGATCAGCGGGTCAATGGTCCCGGCGCGCAGTTTTCTGAGTGCAGCGAGCGTCCCCGCCTCGTCCTTCTCGACAAGCCGCGAATAGCCAACGACATCGGCGGCGAGAATTGCCGCCAAACGCCGTTCGACCAAGCGCCTTTCCATACCCGCGATCCTCGGAGCGCGGACTATCTTATCAGCCTTTCAATTCTGGCGCGATGTGGTGCTGGGGGCCGATGTGAGGGCTCCAATGTCCGCTCCGGGGTCTTGGCCGTGTCAAAACGCCTAGGGACTGAGGTGGATGAGTGGACGGGAGCGCAGAATCCACGTCAGTTCTTTGTCGCCACCCATGTGGCTGTTGATGGGCTCAGCGGCCCGCGGGAGGCACC
>JBOHKB010000233.1:0-3303 GCA_050728815.1 Propylenella sp. | reverse complement strand
GGAGAAGACCGTGAAGGTCCTCAAGGCCTGCGTGCCCGCCGCCGTCCCCGGCATCGCGTTCCTCTCCGGCGGCCAGTCCGACGAGGAGGCGACCGCCCATCTCTCCGCCATGAACGCGATGTTCGACACGCCCTGGAAGCTCACCTTCTCCTACGGGCGCGCCTTGCAGCACGCGGCGCTGCACGCTTGGCGCGGCAAGCCGGAGAACGTGAAGGCCGCCCAGTCCGCGTTCGCGCACAGGGCGCGCATGAACGGCCTCGCGGCGATCGGCAAGTGGAAGGCGGATCTGGAGAAGAAGGCGGCCTGACTATCGCCCGATTGGCGTGCGAGAAGCGGAGGTTCGCGCCCATCTGTCTGTTGCGCCGCCTATGAGCGATGCACCCGAAGCCCCGCGCCTGTTCCTGATCGCGCCGCCACGCCTCGACGCGGAGCGCTTCGCTCCGCTGCTTGCCGAAGCGCTCGCCGCCGGAGACGTCGCGGCGGTGCTGATTGCGAGCGAAGCGCGCGGCAAGGCGGCAGAGGCGATCGCGGCAAAGCTCGTGCCGATCGTCCAGAGCGCCGGAGCCGCGGCGATCGTCGCCGACGACACGCGGCTTGCCGGCCACGTAAGGGCCGACGGCGTCCAGATCGGGACCGGCCGCGACGATCTCAGGTTGGCGGTAGAATCCTTCCGCCCGAAGCGCATCGTCGGCTCGGGCAATCTCGCCTCGCGCCACGCCGCGATGGAGGCTGGCGAGCTTGAGCCGGATTACTTGTTCTTCGGCAGCCCGCACGGCGACACGTATGACCGCCCGCATCCGAAGGCGCTCGACCTGGCGGAATGGTGGTGCGATCTGATGCAGCTCCCTGCCGTTGTGATGGCCGGCCGGTCGCTTGACAGCGTCGCGGAAGCCGCCGCGACCGGCGCCGCCTTCGTAGCCCTTCACGACGCAGTCTGGTCGCATAGCGGCGGGCCAGCCGAAGCGGTCAGCCAAGCCGAGACCGCGCTTGGCCGAAGCGGGAAGCGCGCGGCATGATGCAGCGAGCGGCATTTGCCGTCTCGACCCTGCTCATGCTCGCAGCTGGGCAGCAAGCGGCCGCCCAGTCTGTTGGAGATCGCATCGAGCAGGGGCTGACCGCCGCGGGCGAGGCGCTTCCCGTCAAACCCAAGAGCGGCGTGGAGCAGCCGAGCATCGCGGTGAAGCCCGAAACGCTCGGCGACGCGGATGTTTCGCTCGCCGCCTCGGCCGGCGCGTCGCGGCTCCGCACGACGCTTGATCCGATCGGCATCGAGCAGCGCATTGACAAGGGCCTGACGGCGGCCGGCGAGGCCTCCGCCTTCCCGCCCGACTACGCCTTCGGCGCCTTCCAGCGCGGCTGGTTCCTGACGGCCTTTGCGCTCGCGCTCGAGAGGGCGGAGGCGGGCGACGCCGTCGCGCAGACGCTGCTCGGCGTGCTTCTGTCGCGCGGCCTCGGCGTCAAGCAGGATCTCGCCGCCGCCGCCGACTGGTTCCGCCTGGCAGGGAAGGGGGGCGACGCTGAAGCGCTCTACGCGCTTGGCCAGTTTTATGTCGATGGGCGCGGCGTCGAGAAGGACACGACCGAAGCGGCGAAGCTTTTCCGGCAGGCGGCGGACAATGGCCATGCGGGCGCGGCGCGCGAGCTGGGCTACCTGCTCCTCGCCGGCAACGGCGCGGAGCAGAACGCCATGCTTGCGGCCGCCTATTTCAGCCGCGCTGCGAGACTCGGCGACATGGACGCGCAATACACTCTCGCCGGCCTCTTCGTCGAAGGCGTCGGCGTGGTGGGCGACGAGAGCCAGGCGGCGCGTTGGTTTGCCGAGGCGGCGAAGAACGGCCATGTCGGCGCGCAGGTCGAGTACGGCATCCTGCTGTTCAACGGACGCGGCGTCGGCAAGGACGAAACGGCGGCGCTTACTTGGTTTGCCCGCGCCGCCGAGGCGGACAACCCCGCCGCGCAGCTTCGTCTCGCCCGGCTCCTTGCCGAAGGCCGCGGCGCGCCCAAGGACGAGGCGTCGGCGGCGCGCTGGTACCTGATCGCCAAGGCGGGCGGCGCGATGGACGAGTTCATGGAGGGCTGGCTCCGGCGGCTCGACCCCAAGACCCACGAGAAGGCCGCTGCGGCTGCGGAGGAGTGGACGGCCGCGCGGCGCGGTCCTGCGCTTGCATCCGCGCAGCCGGCCGAGAGGCGCCAAGCGGTGGACAACACCATTGAGTAGCAGTATATGCGGCCAACTTGCCGCGCTTCCGCGCTGTGCGAGCGATCAGGCATGAGACGTTCTCGCGCCTCCAGGCGAGAGCGGTGCTCTCCCGGAGCGCGGATTCTTGATTGAATCGGGCTGGGCCCAGGAAAGGAAAGGCCACGTGCAGGTCGTCGTACGCGACAACAATGTCGATCAGGCGCTGAAGGCGCTGAAGAAGAAGATGCAGCGCGAAGGCATCTTCCGCGAAATGAAACTTCGCAACCACTACGAAAAGCCCTCGGAGAAGAAGGCGCGCGAGAAGGCGGAAGCGATCCGCCGCGCCCGCAAACTGGCGCGCAAACGCGCTCAGCGCGAGGGGCTCATTCCCAGCAAGCGCCGCGCGACGCCGCGTTGAACTTTGCTAGGGGCTCGGCGTTAGGCTTCGTATTCGCTCGTCGGGCTTTGTTGCTCCGAGGGATGTGAGAAGAGAAATGCGCGCCGCCGCCCGCCCGTTCAGCCCAACCGTCTGTCTTGTCGGTGCGTTGGCGCTCGGGCTTGCGCTCGGCGCCTGCCAGACGCAGCGGCGCGCCGCCGGCGTGCCCGTTTCCGTCGACGCTGCGGCCGCCTCGGAAACGAACATCGAGTCCTTGAGCGCTGTGATCGAGCGCGAGCCGACCAACGCCGAGGCGTACAACGTGCGCGGCTCCGCCTTCGGCCGGGCCGGCAAGTACCGCGAGGCGATCGCCGACTTCAACAAGGCTATCGAAATCAATCCCGCCTTCGCGCGCGCCTACGCCAACCGCGCGCTGGTGCATCGCTTGAACGGCGACATCCGTTCAGCGGCGGAAGACTACAACCGCGCGATCAGCGCCGATCCGCGCTACGGCGCGGCCTATGTCGGGCGCGGCAACATCTACCGCCAGAACGGCCGGCTCGACCTCGCGCTCGCCGACTACAACGCCGCCATTCAGTTCGACGCGACCGACGCGCAGGCGTTCCACAATCGCGGACTCGTCTACCAGGCGCAGAACCAGCACCAGCAGGCGGTCGAGGATTTTACGACGGCGATCGGCCTCTCGCCGCGCGTCGCCGAGCCTTATGACGGCCGCGGCCTTTCCTAT
>JBOHKB010000232.1:0-12310 GCA_050728815.1 Propylenella sp. | reverse complement strand
CAACGTCCGACTTGCTCCCGGTAGCATCGATCACCACGCAGCGCTCCGGCTCGCGCTTGGCGATCGCAAGAAAGGCCTTTCGGCGCGCCGCTTGCTGCGCGTCGCCGTCGCGCTCGAAGCGGTCCGGGCCCGCGCTCCGCTTCCCGATGCGCTGAATCCCGGCCTTCGCCGGAACGTCGAGGATGAGGGTCAGGTCGGGCCGGTCCTTGCCGACGGCAATCCGGTCGAGCTCTGCAAGACGCTTGGCCGAAACGCCGGCAACGCCTTGGTACGCCCAAGTCGAGTCGAAGAAGCGATCCGAAATCACCCAGGCGCCCGACTTCAGCGCCGGCCGTATTGTCTTGGCCATATGATCCGCGCGGGCGATTGCGAAGACGAACGCCTCCGCCTCCGGCCCGAACGGCGCCACGCGGCCGTTAAGCAGCAGCTCGCGGAGCGTTTCGGCCGCCGGGCTTCCGCCCGGCTCGCGTGTGGTGACGACGGCGATTCCCTGCCCCCGCAGCCATTCCGCGAGGCGGGCCGTATGCGTGGATTTGCCTGCGCCCTCACCGCCTTCGAGCGTGATGAAGCGCCCGCGCGCCTTCACAGCCAGCCGAAGAGCAGCTCGCCCAGCGCGTCGAGCGCGCGCGAATGGAGCGGCCCCTGCTCGACCGCGGCGGCCGTGTAGAGCGGCACCTCCTGGATCAGCCGCTCGCCGATCCACACCTTGAAGGCGCCGACCTGCCGCCCCTCCTCGACCGGCGCGACGAGCGGGCCCTCGTAGATGACACGAGCGCGCAGCGCCTCTCCGGCATCGCGCGGCACCAGGAAGCGAATGGCGTCCTCAGCCTTCAGCGGCACGCCTCCGATCACCCCGCCATAGACGGAGGCCTCCGCGATGATCTCGTCCTTCTCGTAGGCTGTCACCTGGGTGAAATTGCGAAACCCCCAGTCGAGGAGCTTGGTCGCCTCGGCGACGCGATCGGCCTCCGATTCGAGGCCGGCGAGCACCAGGATCAGTCTCTGGTCGTTGCGCTTGGCGGAGACCGTGATCCCGTAACCGGATTCCTTGATGAATCCGGTCTTCAGCCCGTCAACGCCGATACCCCTGTCGAGCAGCGGATTGCGATTGGTCTGGCGGATGTTGTTCCAGGTGAATTCGGGCTCCGAAAAAATCCGGTAATAGTCCGGATAGGCCTGGATGATGTGGCGGGCGAGGATCGCCAGGTCGCGGGCGGTCACGTACTGGTCGGGGTCGAAGAGGCCGTTTGCGTTCTGCCAGCGCGAGTCCTTCAGGCCGAGCTCGGCGGCGCGGTTCGTGAGGCGGTCAGCGAAGGCGGGTTCCGATCCGGCGATCCCCTCGGCGAGCGCGATCGCCGCGTCGTTGCCGGACTGCACGATCAGCCCGCGCAGCAGGTCGCGCACCGGGACGCGCGAATGGATCTCCGCGTACATCGCCGAACCGCCGGAGGGCGCCCCTCCGTCGCGCCAGGCGTGCTCGGAGATGACGAAGGTGTCGTCCGCCAGTAACCGGCCCGCCGTCAGCTCGTAAAAAATGTACTCGGCGGTTCCGAGCTTTGCCATCGATGCCGGATAGAAACGCTCGTCGGGGCTCTTCTCGAACAGCACCGTGCCGCTGTCGTAGTCCATCAGGATGGCGTGCACCGCCTTGGTGTCGAAGGTCTGGGCGCGCGAAATGGCCGGCGCAAGGAACACAAGCGCCAAAATGGCCAAAAGCGAGATCGTCGGTCTTGCGGCGAACGTCACGACTCACCCGGCTCGTTGCTGCGTGCGCGCGCATGAAACGACGCGGGCGAAGCGGAATCAAGGGAGCGAAAGATCGCGGGAGGTCGGACTTCTATTCCTCGGCTTCCGCGGCGACGGCGAAAGCGAAGAGAATGCGCTCCGTGGCCGGCAGGGAAGCGGCGAGCTTTTCGATGGCCGCCTGCGCCGCCCGGGCGGGCGGCTGGCTCGGCGCGAAGGCGACGGTGCTGAGCGTCACCGGCACATCCGATTGGGCGGAGGCCAGGGTGATGCGCGGGCGTTCAGCGGCGCCTTCGTACGTGGCGAGGAGCGTTTCCTTGTCCTCGCCCCCGAGCGGCGCCCGCGACACGTACTCCACACGCACTTGCGTCAGCCCGTGTCGGCGGAAGCCGAGAAGCGCTGCGGTCTGCTCCGAGACGTCGATCAGCCGGCCGTCCTTGAAGGGGCCGCGGTCGTTGACGCGGACGACGATTGAGCGGTCGTTGTTGAGGTTTGTCACGCGAACGTAGCTGGGCAGCGGCATCGTCGGATGCGCGGCGGAGATGGCGTTGCGGTCGAAAATCTCGCCGTTCGCGGTGATACGGCCGTGGAACGACGACCCGTACCAGGAGGCGAGCCCGATCTCGTCGTAGGTCGGGTCCTCTTGCGGCTCGTAGAGTTTTCCGGCCATCTCATAGGGCCGGCCCACCCAGTAGCGCCCGCCGCCGCGCACCATCTCGGCCTGCGCTTCCAGCACTTTTCGGTCGATGGCGGCGGAAACCGTCGGGTCGGCCTCCTCTACGACCTCGAAGCCGCTCGCCACCACCGCCGCGGGATCCGTCGACGCCGGCCGCGATTTCTTCTTGAAGAACCACGGGATCCAGAGATCGCCCTTGGTGGCGCTCGGAGGATCGACTTGCTTTGCGGTGCGGACGCCCGGGCCGCTCCCGACCGTGCAGGCGGTCAGGGCAGCGCAGATACCGATCGACATGAGGATGCGCGCGGAAGAAGAACAGGCGCGCACGGACCGGCTACGCGTCGGCTTCAAAGCACCCCCTAGCACCCGGTCCATTGACCCGCGCCGAACTGGCGCGTCCCGCCCGGGAAACTCGCTTGTCCCCTCGCCGATCGCCCGCCGGCGCGAGGCAAGTCGTTACGAATCCTTTACCGGCTGATAAGAGGGATGTCCAATCCCGGCGAAAAGATGGCGGGAGGCGCGCCGCGGGCGCTCGGAATGGGCGAACGGCAACGGGCTTCTGGGGGCCTTGCGGATTATACCGCTCGTGTCCAATGCAGGTTGCCAGTACGGGCGGCGTGTCACATGTAGCGGGCTCACGGATGGGTGGCCGAGTGGTTGAAGGCACCGGTCTTGAAAACCGGCAGACGAGAAATCGTCTCGTGGGTTCGAATCCCACCCCATCCGCCAGCCGCATCTATTTGTCCTTTCCCGACAAAGACTTGTCAGCCGGTTTGCCACTATTCGGCAGCCGGTTAGCCAATGCCTGTTCACGTTGCACCCTGCTGAGACGCCGGATCGCGACCTCGCCGAGTCGATCAAGTTCGGCCGCCCGGGTGTAGCGCTCGACCTCTTTCAGCGTCCTGTGACCGGTGATCGCCATGATCTCGTGCGGCGTGCATCCTGCCTCCGCCAACCTTCGCGCGGCGGCCTTCCGCAGCCCGTGTGCAGAGCAATGAGGAAGGTCGGCGGCGTTGCAGCACTCGCGGAACCAGTTGCCAAAACCGGCCGCCGAGAACGGCCTCCCCTGCCCTGTCGTCAGAAACGTCAGATGATCGCCGGCGGTCGCGCTCAGAATTTCAGCAAGCGCGTCATGCACCGGGATCCTCAGCTCGACGCCCGTCTTTTGCTGTCGCACCCGCAACCGTGTCCGCCCGGAACCGTCGCGTTCAAGATGCTGCCGCCCCATCGTCACCAAGTCGGAACGGCGCTGCCCGGTGAAGAGCAGCAACGCCAGCGCCAACCGGGGCCGGCCGCCTATCGGGTGACGCGCTTCGAACTCAGCAATCTCGCCGTCGGTCCAGGTATGGAAACCATCCGCGCGCATGCGCAGATTCTTGATGCCGCGCGTCGGATCGTCTCGCCGCCACTCTATTTCGATGGCGAAGCTCATCAGCATCCGCACCATGCGCAGGAAGTTGTTGGCGGCTGCAGGCGTCGCGGCGCGCGCGTCCATCATCGCCTTGACATGCCGCCGCTCGAGGAGCGCGATCGGCCTGCTGCCATGCTCGGCGCGGAACCGCTCGATGATGCCCCGGTAGGTTGCCCGCGTCGTCGCGGCGAGCTGCGCGAACTCCGCCGACGCATAGTAGCGGAGCGCGAGGGCGTCGATGCTTCCGGGTTTCACCCGACCTTCGCCGATCGGCGCCGGCAGTTCCGCCATCGCCGCCTCATATGCCTCGATGAACTCTCGCGTGCCGGGCGGCCAAGGCAACGCTTTCAGTTTGTGGCCCGGTCGCCGAAGATAGGCGCGGCCCTTTCCGTGGCGATCGGTGAACTCGTGGAGGCCAGGATAGACCGGCTTACTGCGCATCGATCACCTCGTCCCAAGGGTTCTTTTGGGCAGACGTTGGTTCATCACTCGCGCATGGTGCAGCAGTGCCAGCAGCAATGATCACGATCCGCCCGGAGCGGTCGACCTCGACACGCCCGATCACGACGCCGGCGGCTGACGCGCCCTTCACTGCGCGCGAAACATCGGCTTGGGTAAAAGTGGCCGGCGAGCGGGGCATGCTTAGTCGTCCAGAAGTACTTCGCCTGCCGCATCCAAAACGACCGGCTCCCCGTACTCGACGGAGCCATCGTTGCTGGCGCCGTCCGTCCACGCAGAGTCCCGAGTGTCATCGCCGGGAAGGTCAAGCGAGAGCTGGTGGATGACACCCCCGCCGATGACGACTTCGTCCCTTATCGACCCTTGGCCTAGCGAGTCAGTGTCGTCGATCTCGGAAGCGAACGCCTCCGTTGTGTAGTAGCAGGACTGCCCGACCTCGTTTTCGGTCCAGCGGATCGCGGCAATTGCTTCATGCCTGATGAACCGGCCGGCGTCGCTTGCCGGCGGTAGAATGAAGCGGACCTCCAGGACGCGGTCAGCCAGGGCCGGCTTCGCAAGCATATCTTCGATCGCCTCGCTCAGCGTCTCGCAACCGGCAAAGCTCCGGGTGCGCCCGCCGATCGGGACAAGCGGAGCGAAGGTCATAACTGCCGTTACGGCATCAACCGCATTCTTCGACCCCGACACAGCGATTAGCATCGTCGCTGCATCCCTTGGCCCGATCTGCGCCGCATGAAGTCCACGGCCACCGACCGGCAGCATGCGATGCTCCCGAAGCTTCCGGGTGCGGACATCAAGGTCGGCACGCGAGCGGTTCGAGAAGCCACAAATCAGTTTTTCGAATTCGCGAGCGCGCATCGGCCTTTTCCATTTGGAGTCTCTGCAAAAGGCTGCGCTCACCCGCTCTGACTGTCAAGGGGAGATTCCGCAAATCACAGGGAAAAAGGGCGCCGCCGTCGCAGCGCCCCACCTTCAGCAAATTTGCCGAAGGTTTCGCAGGAAGGATGCCGGCGGGCCGTGAACGTCTCAGAGCGCTCGGTCCCCGCTCCGCGGCCGTCGCCGCGCCGACGCTTCCCTGCCCTGACGGCCGCCCTGGGTGAAGGAGCGCGGCACGGCGGAGCTGCCCCGCTTATGCCCCTAACCGGGTCGCGGGCGGCAGATAACCAAGCGCCTCCGCGACCTGCCAAACGATCTTTGTGACGGGCCCGGCCGCATAAATGCTCTCAGGGTCCACGTCGCGCTCCTTCAGGATTTCAATTGCGACGCCGAGCTGGAGCACCGCCTCATAGGAGGTTTCGGGCGAGGTGCCTGCGATCACGTCTTGTTCGTCGCGCATCGTTTCGAGGAATGACGATGCGCCTGCGGGTCGGCCGTCATCAGGACGTGTCCCGAAGCAGTTCGCCAAGTCATCCTTGGCGATCTGGAGCCGCGCCTGTGCTCGCGCTTCGGCCCATCTCGCGAAAAGGTCCAGAGTAAGGGAGTCTGCCGTTGACGCACGAGCCGCCGATTCGCTTGTGGCGGGCCGGCTCGGGAGTGGTGCTTGCTGGCCCTCGTCGTCATCCTGGTGGCCGGAACCAGCCTCGCGCGCCGCGAACGCGAGGTGCCGCACGAAATGCAGCACCGCGTAGGCCATCGATTCGATGAGCGCCGCCTCGTCGCCGATATCGCCATCGTCGGCCTCGCTTGCGATCCTGGCGATCTCTTCCAGCATCGCGATGGCCCCGCCGCTCGTCATCGGCCTGACAAGGGCGAGCGCATGAGAAGCGTCTTTGTACGCGTTCAAATCGCCGACGTCGTCATCGTCGTTGGGGTTTGCCTCGAACATCGCGGCGCTTTCCCGCCTCTTACTGATCAGATGCACGATGCGCCGATCGTGTCGGATCGCTTGCGGAGTTGCGACCGCAGTGACGGCCGGCGCGCCTTGTCCCAGTTCATGAGGTGCAACATGCTTGTTCATCTGTGCCTCCCGTTCGGTTTCGCGGGCCGCCGGGACGGCGGCGCGCGCGACCGAGGCTACGCCTCGCTCGGGGGCATGACGCGATGCACGCCGCGGCGTCCGCGGAGATGTGGATTGCTTGTGCATAAGTGGCCTCGTTGAGGTTCGGCTTTCCAAAGCCGCGCCGGCGATCAGCGCCGGCAGCCGGGGGTTGGAAACCTGCTCAACACAGGTCGGCGGCTTTTAAGCTTGCGCTCTGGACATGGCGCACCGCCCCCGGCCATCGTGGCCAGGACGGCGCACCCGCCAAGGTGCGCACAAAAACGGTCACATCGCGAATCGACCGTTATTCGGAGAGCCCCGCCGGCGCCAACCGGGATTGGCTCGCCTAGTTGAGTCCGGGTTTCCACACCCACGGACAGATTCGCTGATTTGCAGCCGATGAGCAAGCGCCAGAAAACGCCGGACGGGGAGGCGCGGCCTACTCTGTGGGCGCGCGACGATTCAAATGCTGCACATGTGCAGCATTTGCCGCCGCACTGGGGCACGCTACGAGCTGACGAAGATCGAGCCGGAGCGGCGCGACCTCAAACGCTCTACCCCGCGGGCCGCTTTTCTTTAGATGCGCACCGCCGTGGGAGGTGTATGGGAATCAGCAGCCGCCGCGACGGGGTCGATTCTTTCCCCGATCTGGTCCGGCCACCGCCGCACGATAGAAGTTTGAATCAGAGTCGGCATGATGATCGTCAACTGCGCGAATCCGCCGACTCCATGTGTTGCCTCTGACATCTGGCCTTGTATCGCCTTCAACTGACGCTGCGCTTCCGCCAAGCGGAGCAGGAAATCGACCGGATCAGAGATCACCCCTCGTCGCTCTTCATCGGTCAGCGATGCTTCAAACCGCGCGGCCGTCTCGTCATCCATCGGCATGCCGGCGAGTGGGTCCAGCTCGCATACGCTCCATGCAGGCACGCCCGGCTGCTCGCGCGTGCTGATGAAGTAGCTCTCCGGCTGTTGCCGCGCCTCCGACCATCCGGCAAGCACGAGATCGAAATCCGCGCCGTGCGCGCAGAGTTGAAAGACATGGCTATAGAGCAGCGTTAGAACCTGTATCTCCTCCCTCAGTTTTTCAACGAGATCGTCGAACCTGGCGTGCCGCGACCCGAGATGATCCGCGATGAGAGGCAGGAAAAGCTTGGGCCCGCGTGAGCTGATCGCGGCGTTGAGATGTGGGAGCGCGACGATCTTCGGCCCCACGAGCCAAAGCGTCGCGTTTGGCTCGTATTGAGCGCCATCGGTCAGAACATAGATCGCGTCGCTTGTGCGGAGCACATCTATCGCGCTCATGCTGGCCCCCGAAATCGCGAACCGCGGGCCGGAGGAGGCGCAGCCTTAGGTGACGCGTTCGCCGCGCCCGCGAAAACCGGTTCCTTCGGGGCACCGGTTTTCCCTTCTCTCAGCAACGTTCGGTGCGCGAGCCTCGCCTTCTTTCGCGCTGGCCCTTTGACGCCGAAGACGCCGCCCATTGCGCCTTCGCCCAGGATGGCCGCGTTGGCGATCGCTTCGACCAATCTGTTGATCAGCCCATCGAGCGCACGATTGCCGGTCTCGATCGCCGGAACGATGTCGCGGAAGGCCTGCAGAAAGCTGTCGCCGACGAAGGCGCCGAGCTCGGCGATCTGCCGATGCTTCTCCTCCGTCCGCTCCAGGAGATCGACGGCGCGCGCGTAGGCCTCTGCCTCGCTCTCGATCGCGGCCCGCAGCTCCGGCGTGATGGCGACGCCGGCGCGCTTCGCCTCGTTCAAGAGGTTCTGCACCGAAAGGGCGCGTTCCTGCACGAACGTGCTTTCGCCGACGACTGCCGCTTCCGCCTCCAGCGCCGCCGTGCGCTCGCGGATGCGGGCGATATCCTCGCCGAATTGCTCCGTCGGCGATTTCCTCGTCGCCGGCGCCGGAAAATCCTTGAGCGAGACGGAGCGAGCGGCCTCGAAGGCGAGTGCGATACGCTTGGCCGCGTTCTCGCTCGTCTCTGCGGTCTGTTCAACCGCCTGCTCGGCTTCCTCCATCCGCTTGATCGTCTCGAGGATCAAACCCGTTCCAAAGGCTTTGTTCACGAACTCGATCCCCTGGCCGAGGTGCCGCAACCATCCCGGCATGTCCCGACTGAGCCCCTCGACTTTGTCGGCAATGAACTCGATCGTGATACCGAGATCGGTGAGTGATCCTACTACCTCCCCGCTCGCGCCCGTGGTCTCATCCATCGCGCCGACAAGCTTGATGAAGCTGTTCCGCACCCGCGTCAACGCACCGCCGAGTGTGACTTCGGTCGATTCGGCGAGCGCCTCGACGTGCGCTTGGCCCGCCCGGAACGCATGAAAGAACGCCTCCGACGAGACCTCCCCTTGAAGCACCAGGTTACGCAGCTTGGAGACGGAGCCGCCCGCCTCCTCCAAGCCGAGCGCCACCGCCTGCAGAATTGGCAGTGCGCCCTCCTGAATGGAGTTGAATTCCTCCGCCCTGACCACGCCGGAGCCGAGCGCCTGGCTGAGCTGCAAAAGCGCCCCGGACGATTCCGCCGCGCTCTTGCCCGAAAGCCGAAGCGCCGCGGCCACGCCTTCGGTGAAGCGCAGCAGCTCCTCCGACGAGACGTTCAATTCCTTCTGCACCAGCGCCGCTCGGCCATAGAGCGTCACCAGCGCCTCAACCGGAGCGGCGTTCTTCTGCGCCGCCTGGAACAGCTGTTCGAAGACGGCCGTCGCCGCTTCGCCTTCCAGCCCCGCCACCTTCAGCGCGTTCTCGATGCGCGTGAAGGAATCAGCCGCCTGCCCGATCTCGCGCCCCGAGGCGAGCGCAGCGAGCGGGCCTACGAACGAACGTAGAAAGCCGCGCCCGACCACGGCCAAACGGGAATCCATCGCGCGGAATCGCGTCTCGATGCCCCGCGCCGTCCGGTCCGCCGTGCCGGTAGCGCGCGCCATCTGGCGCTCGAACTGACGGAGCGTCGCTTCGATGCGGACGAGCAAGAGCTGGTCGTCAGTCGCCATCACTGATCCTTTTCTTTTTTGGGTCCGCGCCCCCGCGCTTGGCGGGGGGGGCGCGGCAGGGGTCTTACGACCGGCTCACGAGGTCGCGCACTTCAGCAGCTTGATCGCGTTGAAATCCGCAGCCGAGCCCGCCACGCGCTTGGTGAGGTAGAACAGCACGTTCGGCTTGTTGGTGTAGGGATCGCGCAGCACGCGTGTGCCCAGGCGGTCGACGATCCGATAGCCGCGGCGCCAGTTTCCGAAGGCGACCGGGAAAGTGTTGGCGCCGACGTTCGGCATGTTCTCGTCGATCACTACGGGATAGCCGAGCAGTCGCTCCGGCTGCCCCTCTGCGAGAGACCGCTGCCAAAGGTAGTTACCGTCGGTGTCCTTCAGCTTGCGGATTTTGCCCGCGAGGGTGCTGTTCATCATCCACCCAACGCCGGGTCCGGCGCGGTAGGCGGGCTTGACCGCGTAGACGAGATTGGTGAGTGCATCGGTGCCGTTGTTCGAGCCGTCGTTGATGTCGGCCGCGACGCCTGTGGGCACATATTGCAGCGTCCCGAACGGTCGCGCGTCATCCGCCTGGTTCGAGGTGTTGTAGGAGAGGAATCCGCGCGGCCTCTTCACCCCATCACCGCTGACGAACGCCGCGCCCTCCTGAACCGCGAACTCGTCGATGATGTTGTCGCGGATGAACTGATCGAGGTCGAACTGGCTGTCGTCCAGCAGCCATTGTGTTATCGACGCATTCGCATAGACCTCGCCCTCCGGAGGCGTGATCTTGCCGAGCTGCGGTGTGTCAGTCTGCGGCCGTGCTTCCTCCTCGCCGACCCATCCCGACGAAGCGCCGCGACGGTTGACGAGGAATGAGTACGTCCCGACGCTTTGTCCGAGCGGGATGATCGTCGCCCAATTCCGCAGCGGCGAGAATTCGAGCAGCTGATCCTGGATCGTCCCGTCGACCGTTTCCGGCACCGCATAGCCGCCACCGGGATCGTCCGACTCCCGCATGGCCGCCTGTGGCCCGCCGCTCCGAAGAAACTCGACGAATGCGGAACGGCCGGCCGGGTCGCGGCGGCGACCGCTGCGCGAGCTGCCGCCGCCGGTGACCTCGAGTGCCGTCTGGTTGTAGATGACCCTGTCGAGCGCCGTTTCGATCTGGGAGAGGCGATCGTCGTGGCGCTTGCGGAAGTCTCGGATTGCTGTGTCCAGCCGGTTGATGACCGAAACTGGATCGTCGTCCTCGCCGAGCGCAGCTCGGACTGCAACGATGCCGCGAACGGCGGGATAGTGACGCATTGTGGCTCAGTCCTCCTTGAGGGCGTTGATGATGATTTCGAGCAGCCTTCCTGCGGACACGGTCGGCTGCTGGGGGATGTCGGGTCCGGTGCCTCGAAGATCAGCCATGAGTTGCCGCCGCTCGCTACGCGACATGCCCTGTGAGGCAAGCACGCGGTCGATGACCTGCGCTGCAGGCGGGCGGTGACGGCTGAACATGGTGGTGAACGTCATCGCCAAGCTCTCCGATTTCGCTGCCGCCCAAGGGCGGCTGCACACCGCGCCGGCACACGCGCCGGCGTTTGGCTGCTTTGCGAACTGGAGGCCTTGGCTTTTCCCCGGCGGCTACAGCAACGCCGGCTAGTGGACCGCGGCGAACCGACAGCGCGAGGCGTGACGGTCAACCAGGTGGACGGCAGCGCGAAGCATGTCGTCCGGTTCGGCGCGAGCGCAGCGCACGGCATGCGCTCTGGCCTCTTGGGCCGACTGCGCCCGTTCGCGATTCCTGTCAAGCGCATTAGTGGCAACTCATGCGCTCGGCAGTGGAAAACCTCTCGCGGGCGCCCTCGATGTCGGCCGTCACCGATCGAAGACTCTCGAGCGTCTCCTCGACGCCCTTCGCCTCGATGACGGCCGCCAGGCCGACGGTCACGATCGCATCGCCGACGATGCACTTGTCGAGTCCGCGCCGCGTCAGTTCGCGGAGCAGTTTGAGCACGAGATTCGCGGCGATCTGACCCTGTTGCTCGATCGTCATTTGGCGAGCCTCCTTGGCTACGAAAACAATTGGCCGGGCGGCACGCGGCCCGCGGCAACCGCTGGCCGATCTCCGCGATTCTCCGCGATCCTTGGCTTTGGCGACTCCCCCCCGGAGCGCCTGAAAATCCCGGCGCGAGAAAAAAATCCGTCCGTGAGGGGGGAGCGGTTCGCGCTCCGCGATCTCGCCAGACTTTTGCACCCCCCCGGGCCCCCGCGCGGTCATCGCTTCGGCCGCCGCTGCATGAGCGTGAGCAGCGACTGCGGGCGTCGATAGCGCCACCGGTTCGCTGCCATCCATCGCTTGCCGTAGGTCGACTTGGCGGCGCGCCTGCACGCCGGCGAGCAGTAGCACGGTAGGCGCCCGCGCGAGCCGCGTTCTGACGCCTCGGGAATAGCGAACGTGCTGCCGCAGACCCTGCATGTGAGCTGCCGCGCCATCAGCTCGCGCCTGTCACATGCTGCACATGTGCGGCGCGGCTTCGCTGAGCGTCACGCGGGAGAATGGTTCCTCCGGGGCACCATTCTTGTGCCCGTGCTCGATTCGGTTCGCCCTTCGGTGACGGCCGCTCCTCTGACATTTTCGAAAGGTTGGCGCGAGCGCGGCGCGCGCCAGCCGGCCCCTCGAAATACCAACCGCCGTTGACCTCGGGCGGGTGCTTGCCGTGCTTGTCGCGGTAAGCCTCGGCGTGTCGGTCCCAGTCGGGGCTGTCTCGGCGAACGAACTTTGCGCCGTTCGACGCCGCCGCCGGCAAAGCCGTGTAGTCCTTCCATCGCTGCTGCCGGAGCCAGGTCGCTCGCTGGCAAACGAGCTCGCTGTCGACGTGGCCAAGCGAATGCTGCTCGTCGGCGTAGCGCCTCGCCGCGGCGATGATCGCCGCCGGATCGGCACCGCCCTTCACTGCCGCTTCGAACGCCCGCCGCGCCGGCTTGCTCGGGTCCGATCCGCGGCGTCTCGGGTAGGCTTGGGAGAACTCGTCGAAAGCACGTAGCAGCGCCGCCCCCCGTGGGGGCAGGTCCCCTTT
>JBOHKB010000231.1:0-27251 GCA_050728815.1 Propylenella sp. | reverse complement strand
CCCTTGCGCGCCCACTCGAGTGCTTGGTCGTAGCGATTGGCGAGGTAGTGCGCGACCGCCAAGCCGGCCATGAAAACAGGATTCTGCCGGTCATGCGGGCTCATACGGATCGCCAGCGACAGACTCGCGATCGCCTCGTCCGACCGGCCGTCGAAGGCCAACGCGTAACCGAAGTAGCCGTGGGCCGCGGCAAAATTCGGATTGAGGTCGAGGGCGCGCTGGAACTCTCCCGCCGCCTCGTCGGTACGGCGGCGGGTGACGGCGATGTAGCCCAGCGCAAGGTGCGCCCAGGGATCGCTGTCATCCAGCTCCACCGCGCGATTGGCGAGCGCCAAAGCCTCTTTGACCTGCGGCTGCTTCTCCGAGAGCGTCATGCCGGCGTAGCCGTGGACCAACAGGAGGAAGGCGAGCATGCTGTGCGCCGGCGCATAGGTCGGGTACCGCTCGACGGCCTGCTTCAGAATCGAAATGGCGGCGTCCCCCTCGAACTTCGTCATCCGCCAAAACAATGAGTTGGCGTGCAACACCATGTCCCAGGCGCCGAGATCTCCGGGGGCGCGGCTTTGCAGACGCGTGCCTTCGGCTTCCAGCAACCGTGGCTCAATCGCGGAGACGACCTTCTTTGTGATCTCGTCCTGTAGGGCGAACACGTCGCTCAATTCGCCGTCATGGCGGTCCGCCCAAATGTGGTTGCCGGTGGTCGCATCGATAAGCTGGGCGGTGATGCGGACCCTGTTGCCGCCCTTGCGCACGCTTCCTTCCAGCACGTAGCGCACGCCGAGTTCGCGCGCCGCGCGCTTCACGTCGACAGCCTTGCCCTTGTAGGCAAACGACGAATTGCGCGCGATGACAAAGAACCACCGTAGCTTCGACAGGCCCGTGATGATGTCCTCTGTAATGCCGTCGGCGAAGTACTCCTGCTCGGCGTCGCCGCTCATGTTGACGAACGGCAGGACCGCTATCGACGGCCGCTCGGAGCTCAGCTGCTCGGGCCTCGGTCCAGCAACGACCGGCTTGGCGAGCGGATCGTCGTCGATCAAGTGAACGCGGTGCACGCCAACAGGATGAGTGATGTTCTTGACGGTTTGCTCGCCGAGGTCGTCAAAGCCGAAGCTCAGCTTGTCGCGCACCTGATCGTGCACGACGCGAGAAACAAAGATTCCGCCTGGCTCCGCCATCGCCTCGAGGCGCGCCGCCAGGTTGACGCCGTCGCCGTAGATGTCGCCGCCGTCGTTGATGATGTCCCCAACATTGATGCCGACACGGAACTCGATCCGCTTCTCGGCCGATGTCTCCGCGTTGCGCGCAACCATGCCTCGTTGGATATCGACGGCGCAGCGGACCGCATCGACGACGCTGACGAACTCGACGAGCATCCCGTCGCCGGTGGTTTTGACAATCCTTCCCCGGTGCTCGGTGATCTTCGGGTCGACGAGTTCCCTGCGATGCGACTTGAGCTGGCGCAGCGTGCCTTCTTCGTCGACCTCCATCAGCCGGCTATAGCCGGCAATATCTGCCGCCAGAATGGCCGCGAGCCTGCGGTCGACCCGCTCTCCCTCTGACACGCCTCAAACCTCCAGCCGAAGGCAGCACGCGCTTCCATAGCACCCGGGCATTTTCGGCGGTAGTGTCACGCCGAGTCTTGCGGGTGTGCCGGAGTTTTGCAGAGGTGATTGCAAGTCGAATTGCTCCAATGGGGCGGGGGAAAACTTTCTTTGGTGCAAGGAAGGTGACGGAGCCTGTGGACAGGGGAACGCGGCGCGGACGGATCGCCCCGTGACCGTGCTTCGGCCAAAGAGCGCGGACGCCGTGCTGCAAGCCGTCGCCTGGGCGGCTGCCGAGGAGAAGACGCTCGACGTCTACGGCCACCGCTCGAAGCGCGGTGTGGGGCGGCCGGTACAGACGGAGTGCGAGCTTGATCTCTCCGGCCTCACCGGCGTCACGCTCTATGAGCCGGAGGAGCTGGTGCTCTCGGCGAAGGCCGGCACGCCGCTGAGCGAGATCGAAGCGCTCCTCGGAGAGCACAAGCAGATGCTCGCCTTCGAGCCGGCGGATTTCGGACCGCTGTTCGGCGCGGTGCGTGGGCGCGGAACGATCGGCGGCGCGCTCGCGTCGAACGCGAGCGGGCCGCGCCGCGTCAAGGCGGGAGCGGCGCGCGACCATATCCTCGGGATCAACGCAGTGTCAGGGCGCGGCGAAGCCTTCAAGTCGGGCGGGCGGGTTGTGAAGAACGTCACGGGCTACGATCTTTCCAAACTCCTTGCCGGCTCATGGGGTACGCTTGCCGTCGTCACCGACCTGACCTTCAAGGTGCTGCCGCGCCCGGAAGCCGCGGCGACGCTGGTTGTCGCCGGGCTCGACGACTCCTCGGCGGTTTCCGCGCTCTGCCAGGCGATGGGGACGCCTTGGGACGTCTCGGGCGCGGCGCACCTGCCGGAGGATGTCGTGTCCGAAGTCCCGGACGCCGCCTTCGCCTCGGGAAGCAAGGCCGCGACGCTGATCCGGCTCGAAGGGATCGCTCCTTCCGTCGACTACCGCGCGGAGAAGCTCGCGGCGCTCGTCGGCCGGCTCGGGCAGGTGGCGGTGCTGGAAGGCGACGCCTCCGATGCGGTTTGGCGCGCGGTCAGGGACGCGGAGCCGTTCGGCACGACCTCGAACCCGCTGTGGCGCGTGAGCGTCGCGCCGAGTGCCGGGCCAGGGGTGATCGCGGCGCTGACGGACCGTCATGCGATCCGCTACTACTACGACTGGTCGGGCGGGCTTATCTGGGTCGACGTGGAAGACGGCGCAGCGGACGGCCTGGCGCGCGAAATCCGCATCGCGATTGCGACGGCGGACGGCGGCTACGCGACCCTCATCCGCGGGAGCCCGGCGCTCCGCGCGGCGGTGGCGCCGTTCGAGCCGCAGCCGGAGGCGCTTGCGGCGCTGTCCCGACGGCTGAAGGCCCAGTTCGATCCCCAGAACATCCTCAATCCTGGGCGAATGGCGGCGGGCGCCTGATGCAGACCTCCTTCACGCTCGCCCAGCTCGCCGACCCTGACATCAAGGAAGCTGACTCGATCCTCCGCCGCTGCGTGCATTGCGGCTTCTGCCTCGCCACCTGCCCGACCTACCTCGAACTCGGCAACGAGTTGGATTCGCCGCGCGGAAGAATCTACCTGATCAAGGACATGCTGGAGAACGACAAGCCGGCATCCGACGAGGTCACGCTGCACATCGACCGCTGCCTCTCGTGCCTTTCCTGCGTGACCACATGCCCGTCCGGGGTCGACTACATGCACCTCGTCGACCAGGCGCGCGAGCGGATCGAGGCGACCTACACAAGGCCGCGCGGCGACCGGCTGGTGCGTACGCTGCTCGCGCACGTCCTGCCCTATCGCGGCCGCTTCCGCGCGGCGCTCTTTCTCGCGCGCGTCGGCCGGCCACTCGGCCCGTTCCTGAAGCGGCTCGGACCCGCAGGCGAAAGACTGCAGGCGATGCTGAGGCTTGCCCCCGGCAAGCTGCCGGCTAAGAGCGGCATCAAGCCCGGCATGAACGTGACGCCCGCGGGCGAGCGCAAGGGACGCGTGGCGCTCCTGACCGGCTGCGCCCAGGCGGTGCTCAATCCCGGCATCAACCTCGCCACCGTGCGGCTTTTGAGCCGCTTCGGCGTTGAGGTGGTCTTCGCCAAGCGCGAAGGCTGCTGCGGCGCGATCGTGCACCACATGGGCCGCACGGATCACGGCCGGCGCCTCGCACGCGCCACGATCGACGCCTGGATGGAGGAGATCGAGGGCGAGGGCCTCGACGCCATTATCGTCACCGCGTCCGGCTGCGGAACGACGATTAAGGATTACTGGCATCTCTTCCGCGACGACCCAGCCTACGCCGAGAAGGCGAAGCGCGTGTCGGAACTCACGCTCGACGTGACGGAGTACCTCGCCAAGCTCAACCTGCCCGCGGGCGAGCGCGCCTCCGACCTCGTCATCGCCTACCACTCGGCCTGCTCGATGCAGCACGGTCAGCGCATCAACAACGTGCCGAAGATGCTCTTGAAAAAGGCTGGCTTTGAGGTGCGCGACGTGCCGGAGGGCCACATCTGCTGCGGCTCGGCCGGCACCTACAACCTGCTTCAGCCGGAGATCGCCGCCCGGCTCCGCGACCGCAAGGTCAGGAACATCGAGCAGGTGGCGCCGGACGTGATCGCCACCGGCAATATCGGCTGCATCACGCAGATCGCGCCGGCGACGATCGTGCCGGTGCTGCATACCGTGGAGCTGCTCGACTGGGCCTATGGCGGCGAGCGCAGCGACTTCCTGCGCCGCAGGATAGGAGCGACTTCGTCAAGCCGCGCGACCTGACAGCACACCACGTAGACCCGGGCTGCGGTTGCTATTATTGCGGTGCAACAGGAATTTACGCACCTGCGAAGCAACAATCATGTCGAAACGGTCCGTCGTCGAAAATCTCAGCATCGCGTGGGCTTTGTATGCCTTCGTTAATGACGAGGCATTGCCCGGGACAGGCGTTGCGCCCGAACGGTTCTGGTCGGGGCTCGACGGTATCGTCCACGATCTTGCGCCGCAGAACCGCGCGCTGCTCGCAACGCGCGACCGCCTGCAGGCAGAGCTCGACGCCTGGCACCGCGCGCGCCGCGGCACGTCCTTCGACCTCGGCGAATACAAGGCGTTCCTAAAACAGATCGGCTATCTGAAGCCGGAAGGCCCGGACTTCGCTATCGGCACGCACAACGTCGATGCCGAGATCGCCGAGATCGCCGGGCCGCAACTCGTCGTCCCGGTAACGAATGCCCGCTACGCGCTGAACGCGGCGAACGCCCGTTGGGGGAGCCTGTACGACGCGCTCTACGGCACCGACGCGATCCCTAAAGACCGCGCGGCGCGCGACGGTCGCTACAATCCGGGGCGCGGCCGGAAGGTGGTCGAATATGCGCGCGGCGTGCTCGACGAAACGGCGCCGCTGGCGGGCGCGTCGTGGCGCGACGCCGTCGGCCTTCGGATCGACAACGGCGCGCTCGCGGTTTCGCTTCGCGCCAGCGGAGCCGCGCCGCTCAGCGATCCAGCGTGCTTCGCCGGGCATGACGGCGCGGCAGAGAGCCCAAGCGCGATCATCCTGAAGCGCCAGGGCCTGCATCTCGAGCTGCGCATCGACCACGGCCATCCGACCGGGAAGGACGATCCGGCAGGCATCGCCGACATCGTCGTCGAAGCGGCCGTCACCACCATCATCGATTTCGAGGATTCCATCGCGGCGGTCGATGCCGACGACAAGGTCATGGCCTACCGCAATTGGCTCGGCCTGATGAAGGGTGACCTGACGGCGGCGTTCGAGAAGGGAGAGGAGGCGGTCGAGCGCGCGCTCAATGCCGACCGGCACTACACGGCGTCCGATGGCGGGACGCTCACCCTCCCCGGCCGCAGCCTGCTCCTCGTCAGGAACGTCGGCCACCTGATGACGACCGACGCGGTGCTCGACCGTGACGGTCAGCCGATCCCGGAAGGCATCCTCGACGCGATGGTGACGTCCGCGATCGCGCTCCACGACATCGGGCCAAGCGGCAACCGCCTAAACAGCCGCGCCGGCTCCGTCTACATCGTGAAGCCGAAGATGCACGGCGCGGAGGAGGTGGCCTTCTCCGATACGCTGTTCGCGCGCGTGGAGGACGCGCTCGGCATGGCGCGAAACACGCTCAAAATGGGAATCATGGACGAGGAGCGGCGGCTTACAGTGAATCTCAAGGAATCGATCCGCGCCGCAAAGGATCGCGTCGTGTTCATCAACACCGGCTTCCTCGACCGCACCGGCGATGAGATTCATACGTCGATGGAGGCCGGGCCGATGGTCCGCAAGGGCGACACGAAGTCCTCGGCGTGGATCCGCGCCTACGAGGATTGGAACGTCGACGTCGGACTCGCCTGCGGTCTCCCCGGCCGTGCGCAGATCGGCAAGGGCATGTGGGCGATGCCGGACCGGATGGCCGACATGCTCAAGGAGAAGATCGCCCACCCGATGGCCGGCGCCAACACCGCCTGGGTCCCGTCCCCGACCGCGGCGACGCTGCACGCGCTCCACTACCTCAAGGTAGACGTGAAGGCGCGGCAAGCAGCGCTTCGTTCACGCAGGCGCGCTTCGCTCGACGACATCCTCGCGATCCCGGTGGCGGAGCGGCCGAACTGGCCGCTCAAGGACATCCAGGCGGAGCTCGACAACAACGCGCAGGGCATCCTCGGCTATGTCGTGCGTTGGATCGATCAAGGCGTCGGCTGCTCCAAGGTGCCGGACATCAATGATATCGACTTGATGGAAGACCGCGCCACGCTCAGAATCTCAAGCCAGCACATCGCCAACTGGCTGCATCATGGCGTCGCCAGCGAGAGCCAGGTGCTGGAAACCTTGAAGCGCATGGCGGCGGTGGTGGACCGCCAGAACAAGGGCGACCCACTCTACCAGCCGATGGTGCCGAATCTTGCCGACAGCGTCGCCTTCCAGGCGGCGTGCGACCTCGTCTTCAAGGGTCGTGCGCAGCCGAACGGCTACACCGAGCCGATCCTCCACGCCCGCCGGAGGGAGGCGAAGCAAAAGAGCGGCGGACGATAGAGCGTGTTCACGCCGTTGGAGCCTGCGCTTACCTCTTCCTGAAGCCGCTGAGGGATTTCGACAACTTCGACCCTCCTCTCAGCGGACGACGGCGCGGACTCGGCGGCCTCAGCCGCTTGGCGCGTAGAGGTCCTTGTACTGCTCGCGGAGGACGTTCTTCTGCACCTTGGCCATCGTGTTGCGCGGCAGCGCGTCCGTGAAGATCACGCGCTTCGGGCACTTGTAGCCGGCGAGCTTTTTGCGGAGCGCCGCGAGCACATCGGCCTCGTGCGGCGGAGCGCCGTTCGGCACGACCACGGCCGTCACCGCCTCGCCGAAATCGGGATGCGGCAGGCCAATCACCGCGCTTTCGAGCACGCCCTGAATGGCGTCGATTTCGAGTTCCACTTCCTTTGGATAGACGTTGTAGCCGCCGGTGATGACGAGGTCCTTGCCGCGCCCGAGAATCCACACGTAGCCGCGCTCGTCGATACGGCCGAGGTCGCCGGTGATGAAAAAACCGTCGGCGCGGAATTCGGCCTTGGTCTTCTCCGGCATCTCCCAGTAACCGCGGAAGACGTTCGGCCCACGCACCTCGATCATGCCGACCTCGTCTTTCGCGAGCGGCCGACCCGACTCCGGCTCCGTCACGCGCAGCTCGACACCCGGCAGCGGGAACCCGACCGAGCCCGGCACGCGCTCGCCGTCATAGGGGTTCGACGTGTTCATGCTCGTCTCGGTCATGCCGTAACGTTCCAGGATCGCGTGTCCTGTCCGCTCCCGGAATTGACGATGCGTCTCGGCAAGAAGCGGCGCCGAGCCGGAGATGAAGACCCGCATGTTCCTGGTCGCCTCACGCGTCAGGCCAGGCGAATCGAGGAGCCGCGTATAGAAGGTCGGCACGCCCATCAGCACGCTCGCCTTCGGCATCAGGGAGAGCGCTTCGGCGGGATCGAACTTCGGTAGGAAGATCATCGCGGCGCCTGCCATCAGCGCAACGTCGGTTGCGACGAACAGGCCGTGCGTGTGGAAGATCGGCAGTGCGTGGATCAGCACGTCGTCCGCGGTGAAGCGCCAGGTGCGCATCAGCGCATCGGCGTTCGAGCGCAGGTTCTCGTGCGTGAGCATCGCGCCCTTGGAGCGCCCGGTCGTACCGGAGGTGTAGAGGATCGCGGCAAGGTCGGCCGGGTCGCGGGCAATGTCCGCCCACGAGCCGGACTGGCGCGCGGCAAGCTCGGCGAGCGAGCCGCTTCCGTCGGCGGCGAGCGTCTCCACCCGCCGCACGGCGTGCTTCTTGGTGATTTCGGCAATGCCGTCGCGCCGCAAAGGGTCGGCGACCACGAAAGAGGGCCTGGCGTCGCCGATGAAATAGTCGACCTCCGTCAGCGTGTAGGCGGGGTTGAGCGGGAGGAAGACGGCCCCCGCGCGGACCGAGCCGAGATAGAGGAAAAGCGCCTCCGGCGATTTCTCCACCTGCACCGCCACCCGGTCGCCGGGCTCGACGCCTGAGGCCGCAAGCGCCGCCGCATAGCGGGCTGAGGTCCGCTCTACATCGCCATACGAGTGTGCGTGGCCGTCGGGGCGGACGATGCAGTTGCCGCCGGTCGAACGGCCGGTCGGGAAGAGGCCGGAGAATAGGTGGTTCGCCATTACCCCTCCTCTAAGGCCGGCCGGCGACGAAGGCGAGAGGCGCGCGCGGCGCGCTTTCCAGTTGACAGCCCCTCCCTTTCCTCGCGACCATTCCAAGACTTCCGGCAGCATGCCGGCCCATCCAGAGAGGGGGTTCGATGTTAACGCGCGCCTTGTTGACCGCCGCCGCGATCGCCCTGACCGCGACGCTTTCCGCTCCCGCGGCCGCCCAGGATTCCGGCGATCCGATCAAGATCACGCTGCACGACTGGACCGGCCAGCTGATCACGGCCCACATGATGGGCGAGGTGCTGAAGAAGGCCGGCAATAATGTCGAATACGTGCAGGCCGACTACCTCGCTCAATTCGCCGGGCTGAAGACCGGCGACCTGCATCTCGCCGTGGAAATCTGGGCGACCACCGGCCAGGAGGCGCTGGACGACGGCGTGGCGTCCGGCCAGGTCGAGAATCTCGGCGAGACCGGGATGCTCGCGAAGGAAGAGTGGTGGTACCCGGAATACATGAAGGAGAAATGCCCGGGCCTTCCCGACTGGCACGCGCTGCTTGAATGCGGAGAAGCCTTTTCCATCCCGGAGACCGCGCCGAAGGGCCGCTATCTCGGAGGCCCGGTGACCTGGGGCGGCTTCGACGAGGAGCGCGTCGCGGCGCTCGATCTTCCCTTCGAGGTGGTGCATGCCGGCACCGACGCCGCGCTCTTCGCCGAGCTCGAATCGGCCTATCAGCGGCAGGCACCGATCATGCTGTGGGTCTACGCCCCGCATTGGGCACCGATCAAATACAAGGGCGAGTGGGTAGAATTCCCGGTCTACGAGGCGGCCTGCTACACCGACGCGGCATGGGGCGATAACCCCAGTGCAACGCACGACTGCGGCAAGCCGTTCGGGCCGATCTGGAAGGCCGGATGGGTCGGGATCAAGGACAAGTGGCCGCACGCCCACAAGGTCATCCAGGCCTTCGAGGTCAACAATGACGAGATGGGCGACATGGTCGCCAAGGTCGACCTCGAGGGGAAGTCGGTCGACGACGTGGTCGCCGAATGGATGGCGGCGAATGAAAGCAAGTGGCAGGCCTGGATCGCGAAGTAGCGCGTTTGAACGGACGTTGCGTGGTTTGCGTCCGCTGCGATTGTCATCCCGGTTTGCCGCGCGAGCGGTTAGGTTGAGCCTCACGCTTACGCCGAGCGAGACCGGTCGATGACGGAAGCCGAAGTCAAGCTGTCGTGCCGCAGCGTGTGGAAGCTCTTTGGCCACGATCCGGCCGGCTTTCTGAAGCGCTTGGGCCGCGCCCCGACCATCGACGATGTCGTCGCAGCGGGGCTGGTCGCGGCGGTGGCGGACGTTACGCTCGACGTCCGCGCCGGCGAGATCTTCGTCATCATGGGGCTGTCGGGCTCGGGCAAGTCGACGCTCGTCCGCTGTCTCTCGCGCCTGATCGAGCCGAGCGCGGGCGAAATCCTCTTCGACGGGCGCGACCTCCTCGCCGTCTCCGAGCGCGAGCTGATCGAGCTGAGGCGTCACCGGATGGGCATGGTGTTTCAGCACTTCGCCCTGCTCCCGCATCTCTCTGTGCTCCGCAACGTCGCCTTCCCGCTGGAAATCCAGGGGATCGCACGCGGAGAGCGCGAGAGGCGGGCGCGCGAGATGATCGAGCTTGTCGGCCTGCACGAGCGCGAGGAGAACCTGCCGAGCCAGCTCTCGGGCGGGCAACAGCAGCGCGTCGGCATCGCGCGCTCGCTCGCCGTCGGGCCGGAAGTCTGGTTCCTCGACGAGCCGTTCTCGGCGCTCGACCCGCTCATCCGCCGCGACATGCAGAACGAGTTCCTGCGGCTGCAGAATCTTCTGAAGAAGACGATCGCGTTCATCACGCACGATTTCGACGAGGCGATCCGGCTTGCCGACCGCATCGCCATCATGCGCGACGGGAGGATCGTCCAGGTCGGCACGGCGGAGGAACTGATCGTCAGCCCGGCCGACGCCTACGTGACAGAATTCACGCGCGAAGCGCCGCGCGCAAAAATCCTGACGGTGCGCTCGATCATGAAGCCCGCCAACGGCGCCGGCGATTTCGCCGGAACGATACCGGCGTCGCGGCGGGTGGTGGACGTCGCGCGCGAGGTCGACTCCGCTGGCGGCGACTTCGCCGTTGTCGACGATTCCGGGCGCACCATCGGTGTCGTCAACCGCGCAGCGCTGTTGGACGTGCTCCTCGACAGGGCTGTGGAACCGGGGCGGGCGGCAAGCTGAATGTCGGTCACCGCCGGAGCCATCGCGCCGGGCCGCCCGGCCGCCGTCCTGCCGCTCCGCTTTGTGTGGCTCGCGGTCTTCGCGATTTCCCTCGCTTTCCTCTACATTCCTGGCGTCGTCCCGCGCTGGGCGCTCGACGTTCCGCGCGGCTGGCGGATTCCTGTGCAGCGGTGGGTGTCGGCGGCGATGGACTGGCTGATCGCCGACGCTACGTTCGGCCTGTTCACGTTTCGCGAGCTGACCCGCTTCATCGCCGCCGTCCTCGAAGCGCCGCTCGACGCCGCGACCGGTCTCTTCGCCACCGGGCTCGTATCGGGTCAGGGATCAGCGGCGGTCGACATCCTGCCGCCATTGCCGTGGATCGCGGTGCTGGTTGCCGCCTCCATCCTCGCCTATCAGGCCGGCGGCCGGGGCGTTGCCGCGCTCGCGGCGCTCGCCTTCCTCTACCTCGCCGCCTTCGGTCAATGGGAGAGCGCCATGGTGACGCTCTCTTCGATCGTCATCGCCGTGCCTTTTGGCGTCGCCGGCGGCGTCGCGCTCGGCGTCGCCGGCTTCCGCTCGCCGCGCTTCCGCAGGCTGCTTATGCCGATCCTCGACGGCATGCAGACGATCCCGATATTCGCCTATCTCCTGCCGATCCTCTTCCTGTTCGGCTTCGGACCGGTGGCGGCGCTGATCGCCACCATCATCTATGCGATGCCGCCGATGGTCCGTGTCACGCTCCTTGCGCTGGAAAGCGTGCCGCCGGAAATCGTCGAGGCGGGGCGGATGGCCGGCTGCACCAGAGGCCAGCTGATCGCGCGCGTGATGATGCCGGTGGCGCGCGCGCCGCTCATGGTCGGCGTCAACCAGGTGATCATGCTCTCGCTCAACATGGTGATCATCGCCTCGATGATCGGCGCGGGCGGGCTCGGCTTCGACGTGCTGACATCGCTCCGGAGCCTCGACATCGGCGCCGGGCTCGAGGCCGGCGTCGCCATCGTGGTGCTCGCCGTCGCGCTCGACCGGATCAGCCAAGCCTATGCGCTCCGCGCGAGCCGCGTGGCGAACGTGAGCGGCCGCTCGCCGGTCGAGCGCTACGCGCTGCCGCTCTTCGCGCTTGCCGCCGCGCTCTTCTTGTGGCTGCTCGGCTTTGCGATTCCCGCGGTCAAGACCTATCCCGCAAGCCTTCACGTCTCGACGGCTGAATATTGGGACGCTGTCGTGCGCTGGCTGAACGTCAACTTCTTCGACACGTTCGAGACGCTTAAGACCGCGCTCCTCGTGAACGTACTCGTGCCGGTGAAACGCTTCATGCTGGCGCAGCCATGGCCGTGGGCGACCGCCGTCATCGTGGCCGCCGCCTGGTCAGTCGCCGGCCGGCGTCGGGCGCTCATCGCCGGCGCGTTCTGCCTGTTCATCGCCTTTACCGGCAATTGGGAGCCGGCAATGGTTACGGTCTATCTCGTCGGCGTCTCCGTCGTGATCGCCGCATTGATCGGCATCCCGCTCGGCGTCGCAGCCGCGCTCAACAACCGTCTGTGGAGTGTTGTGCGGGGTGTGATCGACACCCTTCAGACACTGCCGAGCTTCGTCTACCTGATCCCGGTAGTGATGCTCTTTCGGGTCGGGGATTTCACCGCGATGATCGCAGTCATCCTTTACGCGCTCGCCCCGGCGATCCGGTATTCGGCGCTCGGCGTGCGCGAGGTGAATCCCGCGCTGATCGAGGCGGCGACCGCGATGGGCACGACGCGGCTCCAGCGCCTCTTGAAGGTGCGGCTGCCGCTCGCTCTCCCCGAGATCATGCTCGGCGTCAACCAGACCATCATGCTGGCGATCTCGATGCTCGTCATCACCGCGCTGGTCGGCACACGCGATCTCGGGCAGGAAGTCTACATCGCGCTCGCCAAGGCGGATGTCGGCCGCGGCATCGTGGCCGGACTTGGCGTCGCCATGATCGCCATGATCGCCGACCGCATGATGGTCGCCTCGGCTGCGCGGCTGAAACGGAGACTCGGCCTTGCCTGAGATGAACAGACGCGAGCTTGACCGCAGGATCGGCGCTGCCTGGCGGCACGCGGCGGCTCTGCCGATCTGGAACGAGCCGGTCGAGCCACGGAGCCTGCCCGGGGGCATCTCCAACATCAACTTCCTCGTCGAGGACGCCGGGAAGAAATTCGTCGTCCGTATCGGCGGCGACGTCGAACAGCACGGCGTCGTTCGAAAGAACGAGCTCGCCGCGAGCCGCGCCGCAGCAGCAGCAGGCGTCGCGCCCGCGGTGATCCATTCCGAGCCGGGCGTCCTCGTCGTTCGATACATAGAGGGGCGCACGCTCACCCCGGCGGACGTGCGTAACCCGCGCAATCTCGACCGGATCGTGGCGCTCGTCCGCCGCACGCATCAGGAAACGCCAAAGCACCTCCGTGGGCCGGGCGTGCTGTTCTGGGTCTTCCACGCCATCCGCGACTACGAGCACAGGCTGCTCGAAGGCCCGAACCCCAACCGCGCGCTCGTCAAGCGCCTCACCGCGCAGTCGGAGGAACTGGAGCGCGCGATTGGGCCTATCCGGCTCGTCTTCGGCCACAACGACCTCCTCGCCGCCAACATGATCGATGACGGCGAGCGCCTGTGGCTCGTCGATTGGGAGTATGCCGGCTTCAACACGGCGCTGTTCGATCTTGGCGGCGTCAGCTCGAACAGCGAGATGCCGATCGCGTTGCGCGAGAGGATGCTGGAGGCGTACTACCAGCGTCCCGTGGACGACAGACTCCGCCACCGCTTTGCAGCGATGACCGCAGCTTCGCTGCTCCGCGAGACGATGTGGAGCATGGTTTCCGAAATCCACTCGCAGCTCGATTTCAACTACGCCGCCTACACCGCCGAGAACCTCGCCCGTTTCGAGCGCGCTTACACCGCATTCAAGTCGATGGGACGCGCGTGAGCCTTCCCGATTCGGCCAAGGTGATCGTCATCGGCGGCGGCATCGTCGGCTGTTCCGTCGCCTACCACCTCGGCAAGATGGGCTGGAGCGACGTGCTGCTTCTGGAGCGCGCCAAGCTTTCGTTGGGCTCCACCTGGCACGCCGCCGGCCTCGTCGGGCAGCTCAGGACCAACGCCAACATCACCCAGCTCCTCGGCTATTCGGTGGCGCTCTACGACGGGCTCGAAGCCGAGACCGGACTTGCCACCGGCTGGAAGCGAAACGGCGGGCTTCGCCTAGCCTGCAATGCCGAACGGTGGACGGAGGTGAGGCGGCAGGCGACGACCGCGCGGAGCTTCGGTCTGGAGATGCATCTCCTCTCGCCGAAGGAGGCGCAAAACCTCTGGCCGCTGATGACCGTCGACGATGTGGTCGGCGCGGCGTTCCTGCCGACAGACGGCCAGGCGAGTCCGAGCGATATCGTGCAGGCGCTGGCGCGCGGCGCGCGGCGGGGTGGCGTCACCATCCGCGAAGATATCGCTGTGACCGGCATCCGCATCGAGAGCGGCGCGGTCAGTGGCGCTGAGACGGCGGAGGGCTTCGTCGCCTGTGAAAAGCTCGTCATCGCCGCGGGCCAGTGGTCGCGCGAGGTCGGGCGGATGGCGGGCGTCAACGTGCCGCTCGTCTCTGTCCAGCACCACTATGCGATCACCGAGCCGATCGAAGGCGTGACGCCGAATCTGCCGACGCTCCGCGATCCCGACCGCCTCACCTACTACAAGGAGGAGGTCGGCGGGCTGATCATGGGGGGCTATGAGCAGAACCCGATCCCCTGGGCGCTGGATGGCATTCCGGAGGGCTTTTCCCACAGGTTGCTCGACCCGGACTGGGATCATTTCGCTCCCGTAATGGAGCTTGCATTGCCCAGGGTTCCAGTGCTCGAGCGCGCCGGTATCAAGCAACTTATCAACGGGCCGGAAAGCTTCACCCCGGACGGCAATTTCATCCTCGGCGAGGCGCCGGAGGTCAGGAACGTCTTCGTCGCCGCCGGCTTCAACGCCTTCGGCATCGCGTCGGGCGGCGGCGCCGGCATGGCGCTCGCCGAATGGGTGGCGAAAGGCCGGCCGCCCTACGACCTCTGGCCGGTCGACATCCGCCGCTTCGGCAAGAACCACCTCGACGTGGACTGGGTGAGGATCCGAACGCTCGAAGCCTATGCCAAGCACTACACCATGGCCTGGCCGTTCGAGGAATACTCCTCCGGCCGGCCGCTCCGCCGCTCGCCGCTCTACGAGACGCTGAAGACGCAGGGCGCCGTTTTCGGCGAGAAACTCGGCTGGGAGCGGCCGAACTGGTTCGCGACCGAGGGCGAGAAGCCCGAGGACATCTACTCCTACGGCCGGCAAAACTGGTTCGAAGCCGTCGGCCGCGAGCACCAGGCGGCGCGCGAGCGGGTGGCGCTCTTCGACCAGACCTCTTTCGCCAAATTCCTGATGATCGGCCGCGACGCAGAGGCGGCGCTCTCGTGGATATGCGCCAACGATGTCGCGAAGGCTCCCGGCGCGCTCACCTACACGCAGATGCTGAACGAACGCGGCGGCATCGAGTGCGACCTGACCGTGGCGCGGCTTGCGGAGGATCGCTTCTACATCGTCACCGGCACCGGCTTCGCCACCCACGACTTTCACTGGATCAGCCGCAACATTGCGGACGGGCTCGACGCGCGGCTGATCGACATCACGTCTGAGAACGCGGTCTTCTCGCTGATGGGGCCGCGCTCACGCGATGTGCTTGCGGCACTCACGCGCGACGACGTGTCGAACGAAGGCTTCCCGTTCGCCGCATGCCGGCAGCTCGCCGTCGCCGGCGCGCCGGTGCTTGCGCTGCGCGTGACCTATGTCGGCGAGCTCGGATGGGAGCTGCATGTTCCCGTCGAGTTCGCGCTGACGCTCTACGAGCGTCTGATGGAGGCGGGCACGCCGCACGGCATCGCCAATGCCGGCTACCGCGCGATCGAATCGCTCCGCCTGGAAAAGACCTACCGCGCCTGGGGCGCCGATATCGGGCCGGACCATTCGCCGCTGATGGCGGGGCTCGGCTGGGCCGTGAAGCTTCGCAAGAACGTGCCGTTCCTCGGACGCGAAGCACTGGAGGAGCAGCGGGTAAAACCCCTCCCCCGGCTGCTCGCCGGCTTCACGGTGGACGACCCCGATGTCGTGCTGCTCGGCCGCGAAACGATCTTCAGGAACGGCGAGCGCGTCGGCTGGCTCTCCTCCGCGGGGCGGGGCTACACGGTGAAAAAGAACATCGGCCTCGGTTACGTGCGCGACCCGAGCGGCGTCGACGCGGCCAACGTGATGAGCGGCGAATACGAGCTTGAGGTGGCGACCGAGCGCGTGCCGGCGAAGCCGTTCCTGAAGCCGCTCTACGACCCCGAGATGAAGCGGATCAAAGCCTGACAGCGCGAAAATGTGGCCTTGGTCCACCGCTCGCCGTATGTTATGTTTTACGGGAAATACGGAAAAGGGGGAGTCGTGATGGCCTCTGTCACCGCTTCGGAGATGCAGAAGAATTTTGGCCGTTGGCACGATGAGGCAATCAAGGAGCCCGTGCAGATCACCAAGCATGGCCGCGAAACCGCCTACCTTGTGTCGGCGGAGACCTTCAACCGGCTGTGGGCGAACTATCGCCGCGCAGTGAGGTCGAGCGATTTGAGCGAGGCCGAGATCGAGATGATCCGCGCCGCCGAGATTGCTCCTGAGCACGCCTATGAGATGGACGAAAAGTCCGGACGCAGGAAGCCTCGCCGCTAGGCCGCAGCGTGAAGCTCCCGGACCGGCCCGAGATCGGCCTCGTTCTTTGCTATGCCTATCTCTGGAAGGAGGACGCGGAAGCCGGCCGCCTCGAAAGCTCCAAGGATCGCCCGGCGGTCGTCGTGCTGGCACGAAGAGACGTTGGCCCCTCCGAGCTTGTCTATGTCGCCCCGGTCACGCATTCGCCGCCGTCGCGGCCGGATGAGAAGGTCGAGATCGGGCACGCGGTGAAGCGCCACCTCGGGCTCGACGCCGACGCTTCTTGGATTTCGGCAACAGAACTGAATGTGTTTGCGTGGCCGGGGCCGGACCTGCGGCCCATCCGACGTCCGCTTGCGGGTAGCTCGGAAGACATTCCCTGCTACTACGGCTTTCTGCCGCGCGGTCTCTTCAACGAACTGAAGCGGGCAATCCTCGCGAATTGGGCGGCGGGACGGGTTCGCGCGATCAAGAGGGAGGAGTAGCGTCGCGGTGCCTGACTCCTTCGCCCGCATCGTCATCATCGGCGGCGGGGCGGTCGGCACCTCGATCGCCTACCATCTCGCGCGCGCCGGCGAGCGCGACGTGCTTCTCCTGGAAAAAGCGCAGCTCACGCACGGCTCCACCTGGCACGCGGCGGGGCTCGTCGGGCAGCTCCGCTCGAAGGGGAACCTCACCCGTCTCATGCAGAACTCGGTCGCCGTCTTCGACCGGCTCGAAGCGGAAACCGGGCAGGCGATCGACTGGAAGAAGTGCGGGTCGCTCCGCATCGCCTCGAGCCGCGAGCGGCTCGCCGAAATCCGCCGCTCGCTGACGCAGGCCAAGGGCTTCGGCTTCGAGGCCCACGAAGTGAGCGCCGAGGAGGCGAAACGGCGCTTTCCCTGGATGACGACCGATGGCGTCGTCGGCGCTGCGTGGATTCCCTCCGACGGTTACATCGACCCCTATTCGCTCACCATGGCCTACGCCAAGGCGGCGCGTGCCGGCGGCGCGAAGATCCGCGAAGGCGTGCTCGTCACCGGCTTCGAGCTGGAGGGACGCCGCGTGAATGCGGTCGTCACCGACCACGGCACGATCGGCTGCGAGATGGTCGTCAACGCTGCGGGCATCTGGGCGAAGCGCGTCGGCGAGATGGCGGGCGTCGCGATCGCCGCGGGCGCGGTCGAACATCAATACGTCGTCACCGAAAAGAAGATCGACACGAGCGCAGACACGCCCACGTTCCGCGACCCCGACCGCATCTTCTATCTGAAGCCGGACGTGAAGGCCTTCGCCATCGGCGGCTGGGAGAAGAATGCACCGGCCTGCTGGCCGGAAGGCGTCCCGTTCACGTTCGCCCGCGAGCTGTTCCCCGAGAATTTCGACCGCTTCGCGCCGATCATGCTCGGCGCGGCGGAACGGATGCCGGTGCTGAACGAGGTCGGGATACAGACGTTCATCAACGGGCCGATCCCCGTCTCGGCCGACGGCGAGCCGGTAATGGGCCTCGCGCCGGAGCTGGACAATTTCTACGTCGCCTGCGGCTTCACCGCCGGCATCGCCGCGTCGGGCGGCGCAGGCGAGGCGATGGCGCAGTGGATCCTCGACGGCGACCCCGGCGTGGATCTTTGGCCGTTCGATGTCCGCCGCTTCTCGCGCCATCAGGCGAACCGCCGCTACCTCGCCGAGCGCAGCTCGGAAGCCTACGGCGACTATTATTCGATTCACTGGCCGGCGGCGGAGCTTTCGAGCGCGCGCGGCGCGCGGCAGAGCCCGTTCTTCGACGTGCTGAAGGCCAAAGGTGCGGTCCACGGATCGAAGGCCGGCTGGGAGCGCCCGCTCTGGTTCGACAGCGGCAAGGTCGCGGCGAGCGAGACGCCGAGTTTTGAAGAGAAGCCCGGCTGGTTCGAGGCGGTCGGGCGCGAGCACAGGGCTGCGCGCGAGGCGGCCGCGTTCTTCGACCAGACTTCGTTCTCGAAATTCGAGGTGAGCGGGCCCGGCGCGTTCGCCGCGCTGCAGCGGATCGCGGCGAACGATCTCGACCGACCGGACGGCAGCTGCGTCTACACGCAGCTCTGCAATGAGCGCGGCGGCATCGAAGCCGACCTCACCATCATGCGGCTCGCCGAGGATCACTTCTACGTCGTCACCGGCAGCCAGTTCGGCGTGCGCGATGCGGCTTGGATCAGGCGTCATCTGCCGGCGGACGGAACGGCGGACATCCGCGACGTGACCTCCGCCTACGCGGTCTTGAACATCGTCGGCCCGCGCGCCCGCGACATCCTGCAGGCGGCGAGTTGCGACGATCTCTCGAACACGGCTGTCCCCTACCTCGCCGTGCGCGAGATCGAGATCGGGCTCGCCACAAGTGTCCGCGCCGCGCGCATCGGCTATGTCGGCGAGCTGGGCTGGGAGCTGCACATCCCGACCGAATACGCCGCGCATGTCTACGAGCACCTGGCGGAAGCGGGTGTGCCGCACGGATTGATCGACGCCGGCTACCGCGCGATCGAGTCGCTCAGGCTAGAAAAGGGATACGTCTATTGGTCGGCCGAGGTGACGCCCGACACGAACCCTTACGAGGCGGGGCTCGGCTTCGCGGTCGCGCTCGACAAGGGCGATTTCGTCGGCCGCGACGCGCTTGCGGCGATCCGGGCCGAGGGGCCGAAGAGGCGGCTCGCCACTCTCACCGTCGAGGGCTTTGCGCCGCTCATCGGCGGCGAAACGATTCTTGCCGGCGGCGAGGTCATGGGGACGACGACCAGCGCCGGCTACGGCTATACGGTGGAGAAGACGATCGCGCTCGGCTATCTGCCGGCGGGGCTTGCTGCTTCCGCCACGCTTCAGATCGAAGCCTACGGAAAGCTCTATCAAGCAAGCCGCGGCCCGCGCAGCCTCTATGATCCGAAGGGCGAGAGGTTGAAGGGATAAACGTGGTGCAAGCCTACGACGATAAGGAGTCAGAGCAGCGCGCGGTTTGCACCCGTGTTGGCGCGCCATACTTCCCCGCTCCGGGGTGGCTCAAGATTGGTGTCTCCGCCAACGTCCGATCCGGAGAATGGCCCCTCAATCTCCTGCGCCATCCGCCGAAGGGAGATACGTCTGGATGGTACATCTGGGCGGGGCAGACCTTCTCGAACGCGCCCGACTTCTTCGCTCCACTTCATGTAGAACACCTACAGGGTTGCCGACCCGAAGTCCTTCGCTATTTGGGCCTGCCTCCAGGCTGGCGGGTCTTGCTGGGTCGAGATGGTTACGAAGATATCTGGTTCGATGAAGCTCTCTTGAATCCGCACCAGGCAAATTGAGCAGGCATAGAACGCGAGCTTCGAAACCATATGGCACGATGAAGCTGCGAAACGACCGCAACGAGAGCGAACAGTCACGGCATGCGCTGGCGAAAATTCCCGTTGTTGCCAGCGCGGCGTGTGACGCGACGATCACCCGCCTCGGCGGCCTCACCAACCTCGTCTTTGCCGTCGACACCGGTGATGCGCGCTACTGCCTCCGCCTCCCCGGCAAAGGCACGGAGTCGTACATCAATCGAGAGGTCGAAGCAGCGAACGCGCGCGCCGCGGCCACCGCCCGCGTTTCGCCGGAAGTGCTCCACTTCGGCGATGACGGCGTGATGCTCACGCGTTTCGTCGAGGGCGCGCTGACGATGTCGCCGGCGCTCTTCCGCGAGCGCGAAGGCGCGGTCGAGCGCGCTGCCCGCGCGTTCCGCAAGCTGCACGACGACGCGCCGGACTTCGCTTTCCGTTTCGAGCTGTTCAGGATGATCGACGATTACCTCGGCGTGCTCGAAAAGTTGGGCGCCGAGCTGCCGGAGGGCTACCACGATGTCGTCGCCGAAGCGGGCGCGGTGCGCGAGGCGCTTGCTTCCCATCCGCTGCCGCTAAGGCCATGCCACTGCGATCCGCTCTGCGAGAATTTTCTCGACGCCGGAGACCGCATGTGGATCGTCGACTGGGAATATTCCGGCATGAACGACCCGATGTGGGACCTCGGCGATCTCTCCGTAGAGGGCGGGTTCGACGCGGCGATGGACCGGCGGCTGATCGACGCCTATTTCGGCGGACCGGCGACCGCCTTCGATTTCGGCCGCATGGTCGTCTGCAAGGCGATGTGCGATCTCCTGTGGACGCTCTGGGGGCTGATCCAGCACGCCAACAAGAACCCGGCGGACGATTTCTGGGCCTATTCGCTGAACCGCTTCGAGCGCTGCAAAAAGCTCATGCGCTCAGCGGAATTTTCAGCGCATCTCGACGCAGTGCGGCGTGGGTGAGTCTAACCCCCCTCATCCTCCATCGTTACCAGGCTCGCGTTCCCCCCTGCGGCGCTGGTGTCGGTGGAAACGACCTGTTCGAGCGCGAAGCGCTGCAGGTAGTTCGGCCCGCCCGCCTTCGGCCCGGTGCCGGAGAGCCCCATCCCGCCGAACGGCTGCGAGCCGACGACCGCGCCGATCGTATTGCGGTTGACGTAGACATTGCCGACCTGCAGCGCGCGCGCGACGCGTTCCGCGCGGCCGCCGACGCGAGTGTGGATGCCGAACGTGAGGCCGTAGCCGCTCCGCCCGATCCGGTCGAGCACGTCGTGGAGGCGTTCCGCCTGCCAGCGCACGACGTGCAGGATCGGGCCGAACACTTCACGGTCGAGGATATCGGCGTTCGACAGTTCGATAATGTGCGGCGGCACGAACAGGCCGCGCTCCGGCGCGCGCCCGGCGTAGCGGATCGTCTCGCTCCGCCGCATCGCCTCGATGTGCGCCTCGAGCGCCTCCTTCGCCGTACGATCGATCACCGGTCCGACGTCCGTCGCCGGATCGGCCGGGTCGCCGAGCTTCAGCTCGGCCGCGGCGCCGGCGATCATTTCAACCATCCCGTCGGCCACGTCCTCCTGCACAAAGAGGATGCGTGCGGCCGAGCAGCGCTGGCCGGCCGAGCGGAAGGCCGAGGCGATCACGTCGTCCGCGACCTGCTCCGGCAGTGCGGTGGCATCGGCGATGAAGGCGTTGATTCCGCCGGTCTCGGCGATGAGCGGGACGATCGGCCCGTCCTTCGCCGCGAGCGCGCGGTTGATGGCGCGCCCGACCTCGGTCGACCCGGTGAAAGCGACGCCTGCGATGCGCGCATCGTCCACCAGCGCCGCGCCGACCTTGCCGTCGCCGGGGAGATATTGAAGCGCCGCGGTCGGAATCCCCGCCTCGTGAAGCAGCCGCACCGCCTCGAAAGCGATGAGCGGCGTCTGCTCCGCCGGCTTGGCGACGACGCTGTTCCCCGCCGCAAGCGCCGCCGCGACCTGGCCGGTGAAGATGGCGAGCGGAAAATTCCACGGACTGATGCAGACGAAGACTCCGCGCCCGCGCAGGCGGTAGCGGTTCTCCTCACCGGCCGGGCCCGGAAGGATCGTCTCGGCTCCGAAAAGACGCCGGCATTCGGCGGCGTAGTATAGGCAGAAGTCTGCGGCCTCGCGGATTTCCGCCACTGCATCGTCGACGGTCTTGCCGCCCTCATGGGCCATGAGCGCCACCAGGCGGTCGCGCCGCGCCTCGATCAGGTCGGCGGCGCGTTCGAGCGCTTTGGCGCGCGTTTCCGCCTTTTCCCCACTCCAATCGCGGAACCCGACCATGGCCGCGGCGACGGCCCGCGCCGCCATCGCAGCGTCGGCTTCCGCCACCGTGCCGACCACGGTCTCCGCATCCGCCGGCGCGCGCACCGCGTGCCGCCAGCCTTCGTGCGGCTCGCCGTCGATCAGCGGCGATGCGTCGGTAGTCGGCAGCGCCACGGCCGCCATGCCGCGCCTCAGCGCATCAAGGTCGGCGCGGCTGCCGAACTCGATTCCGCGCGAGTTCCGCCGCGCGCCGAAAATGTCGCGCGGCATAAGAATCTTCGGATGGCGCAAAGCGCGCCCGCCGGCGAAACTCGCGGACGGCGGCTCAAGCAGTTGCTCGATCGGCACGTCCGGATCATTGACGGCGTTGACGAAGGAGGAGTTGGAGCCGTTCTCCAAGAGGCGCCGGACGAGATAGGCGAGCAGCTCCTTGTGGCTGCCGACCGGCGCATAAATGCGGCAGTCGAAGCCTTCACGCTCGTGCACTTCGGCATAGAGCGCATCGCCCATCCCGTGCAGGCGCTGGAACTCGAAGTCGCGGTTGCCCGCCATTTCGACGATCGCGGCGGCGGTCAGCGCGTTGTGAGTGGCGAACTGCGGATAAAGCCGCGGGCGCGCCGCGAGCAGCCGCTTCGCGCAGGCGAGATAGCAGAGATCGGTGGCGGGCTTCCGCGTGAACACCGGAAAGTCCGGCAGACCGCGTTCCTGCGCGCGCTTGATCTCCGTGTCCCAGTAGGCGCCCTTGACGAGCCGCACCATCAGCCGCCGGCCCGACGCGGCGGAGGCTTCCGCCAGCCAGTCGATCACCTCCGGCGCGCGCTTCTGGTAGGCTTGTACGGCAAGTCCGAGCCCGTCCCAGCCGGCAAGGCTTGGTTCGGCGAGCAGCAAAGCGAAGACCTCGAGCGACAGCTCCAGCCGGTCCGCCTCCTCGGCGTCGACCGTGAGGTTCAGGTCGTGCGACTTCGCCGCGCGGCAGAGTTCGACGAGGCGCGGCGTCAGCTCTTTCAGAACACGCTCGCGCTGACGCGGCTGGTAGCGCGGATGCAGCGCCGAGAGTTTTACGGAGATGCCGGGTCGGCCAGGGAGCGAACCCGTTGCGCTCCTGCCGATCGCGTTGATCGCATGCGCGTAGGCTTCGAAGTAGCGCTCCGCATCGGGGGCGGTGCGCGCCCCCTCGCCCAGCATGTCGAAGGAATGGCGGTAGCTCTTGCGCCGCGCCTCCCGCGCGCGCGAGAGCGCCTCGCCGATCGTCTCGCCGAGCACGAACTGATGCCCGAGCAGCCGCATGGCCTGGCGCGCCGCCGTCCGCACGGTCGGCATGCCGACGCGCTGCGCGATCCGCGCGATGATCCCCTCCGGCGTCTCGCTCGTATGCACGATCCGCGCCGTCACGCCGAGCGCCCAGGTCGTCGCGGAGACGAGCCAGCTCTCGCTGTCGCGCGCCGCCGCGTGCTCCCAGTCGCCAGCGCCGAGCTTGTCCTCGATCAGGCGGTCCTGCGTCGCCGCGTCGGGCACGCGGAGCAGCGCCTCCGCGAGCGACATCAGCGCCAACCCCTCCTTTGTGGAGAGGCTGTATTCGTGCATGAAGTCTTCCAGCCCGCCGATGCCGCCGCGCGCCTCGCGGATCGCCTGCACGTAACGCCGGGCGCGGGCCGCAATGCGCGACTCGACGGCCGGCTCGTGCGCCGTCTCGGCGATCAGCCGCGGGATCAGCGCTTCATCCGGCGGCGCGTATTCGGCCGTGAAGAGAGGGACAGGCGGACTCATCGCCGACGGTGTACCGCGATCCGCCCGCCCGAGCGAGCCGGTAACTCAATAGGCGGGATAGACCGCGTCGAGTGCGTCCGAGCCGGCAGGAACCACGGCCGGGTAGACAGCCCCGCCGCGCGCCGGCATCGCCATCGCCATCTGCTCGACCACCTCCACCAGCCGCTCCTTCGGCGTGTTCGCCCGGCAGAGCCGGATGCGGAGGGCAGCGGAGCGGGGCGTCGCAAAGACGCTCGGGAGCGGGCCGCTTCCCTCCCCGATCCTTTGAATGAACTGCCATGCATAGAGGCAGGTGTGCCGTCCGCGCGCGCCCGTCGCGTATCCGAACGGCCCATAGCCGTTCCGCGCGACCGTCTCGGAAATGCGCATCGTCACGTCCGGGAATTCTGTCGCCATCTCCGCCGAGATGTCCGACGAGCGCGGCGGGGCGACCTTGGGCGAGAACACCGAGTCGCCGTCGTTCAGGCGGCCGACGGTCACGCGGACCTTGTTCTCGCCGATCGCCGCCGCATCGGCTTTGAGCGCTATCTCCTGCGCC
The DNA here is from genome assembly GCA_050728815.1 of Propylenella sp. Classification (GTDB taxonomy): domain Bacteria; phylum Pseudomonadota; class Alphaproteobacteria; order Rhizobiales; family Afifellaceae; genus DASWJZ01. The sequence goes on along the minus strand of JBOHKB010000231.1, from coordinate 3,194 downwards.
ATCATCTCCTCCGACCGCCGCTCAACGACGGTCAGCGTCGGCCCGGCTTCCTCCGGCAGCCGCACCAGCGCCGCTCCGGCCGAGGCCGGGCGCGCGAGCTGCGCCGGCCCGCCCGATGGCGAACCCGCGCCGTAATAGGCAACCGGGCCGGTGCTCGCGGAGCAGCCGGCGGCCAGGAGGGCCGCGCCAGCGGCTAACATGCGAAGAGCGTTCGTCATTGCGTCTGTGGTGGCAGTTGGACGCTGGTGACCGCGCCAAGGCCACTGCGGCTCTCGGATGTGGAGAGCTGTTGATCCAGCATGGTGAATTGCATGCGCGCCTCCGGCAGCCGTCTCAGGTGATAGAGCGACCAGCCGCGCAGGATTCCGAGCTTCCGCGTCTCCGAGGCGAACGCCGCGCGCCGGTCGAGAGCCGCGAGCACCTCCTGGTAGCGGCCCTGGCGGAAGAGGTCCGCCGCCTGCTGGCCGAGGACGGCGGTGCCGATCTCGTTCCGCCGTTCGCTCGTGAGATCGCCCGCGGACGCGGCGGCGACTGCCTCGCCCGACAGGCCGGAGCGGAGGAACGCCAGCGATTTGCCGTAGGCGGCGTCGTCGCGCGTCTTGCCGCGGCCGGAGAGCGCCGCGTCGAAAGCCAGCACCGCCTCGCGGTGCCGGTTCACGCCCATCAGGCACCAGCCCTTGGTCAGCGATTGCGGTGGCGTGAGCGACCGGCGCAGCGACAGGATCGCGAGGCATTTCTCGTAGTTGCCGTCGCGGAGCGCGATCGCGGCTGAATCCGCGCCGCCGGTCTTCACTTTGCGCTCTGCCTCCGCGATCTGTGCGCCTAATGCCTTCACGCTCGGATAGTCTGGCCCGAGGCTCGCGATGAATTCGGCGAGCGCCTTCTTGTCGCCGAGCCGCTGGACGGTGAGCACAAGGCCAAGCGCGGTGGAATCCTTCGGGTCCCACAGCATCGCCTTCTCGAACCAGCCCTTCGCCGGCTCGAATTTCTGCTTGTTGTAGAGATACCAGCCGAGCGCCTGCGCGCCGTCGCCGGATTGCGCGGCGTCCACGGTCACCGAATAGAGCGCGACGTACTCGTCATCGAGGTCAGGCGGCGGGTCGGCGGTCATGCGCGCAGCGCCGAGGCCGAGGAACAGCGAGCGCGCGAGCGTCGAGCGGTCCGCCCATTCCGAGGCAAGCTTCTCCGCCTCGGCGGCGCGCTCGAGCTTGTTCAGCGTGAGCACCGCGCCCTCGGCGACCTTCACGTCGCCGCCGCGGGCGAGCGCCTTCTGAAACCAACCGAGCGCCGTCTCCCACTTCTCCTGGCCGTAGTAGTACCAGCCGAGAAGGCCGGCATCGTCGATGTTGGCGGCGTCGGCCTCGGTATCGGCCTCGAACGCGGCAAGCTCTGCGGCGTCCACCGTCTCCGTCTTGTCGCCGCCGGCGATCGCGCCGAGGCGCGCACGAAAGATGTCGGGGCGGATGCTGTCGAACTCGCCGCTCCCGTCGGCGTTGGTGTGGCCAAGTGCGAGCAGCGGCATGACCTGCGCCGGTCTCAGCACGCCGAGCGCCTTCTGCACCGTCGCGAGCCGCTCTTCGGGCTTGCTGCATTCCGTCAGGATGCGGGTGTAGACGCCGACCGCCTGGTCGGGAAGCGACTGTCGTCCGCCGGCTTCCGCGACGCGCCACATCACGTCGATGTCGTCGCAGCCCATGACGAAATCGGGAGCCGCGGCGATCTCCAGCACTTTTGCCCACTGCTCGAGGTCGGACGCGTTGACCAGCCGTTGCCGGGTCCGCTTGTAGGCGATCTTTACCGCAAGGTCCGTCGAAGGCTGCCAGCCCGGCTGCTCGGCCTGTCGCGCGGCGACCGCCTTGTCGAGCGCGTCGAGATCGTCGGTGGCGAAGATGTCCCACAGCGGCTGCTCGTCGTTCTCCTCGCCCCCGCCGGTGAAGAGGTTCTGGGGCGGGCTCCAGCCCGGGTGCAATGTCTGCAGGCGGCGGATCTCCGCCTCGACGCGGTTAAGCTCGTTGTTGCGCGCGTAATAGCGGAGCGCGCTTTCGTCGACCTTCTCCGCCGGAGCCGCAGCGACGGGGGCGACGCCAGCGATCGGCGGCGGCACATAAACCGGCTCTCCAGCGAGCGCCGTCCCGATGAGGACCGCGGCAGCAACGCCAGGTACGAGAAAAAGCTTCAGCGGCATCCGGAAAAAACCTCCTCGGCCGCGATCAGCGACAGGGCTTGCAGCACGGTCGGATAGTACGAGTCGTCGGGCGCGGTCTCGCGAAGCTGACCGGGGATCGGTTGTCCCTCCATCGCGCATGCGACGAGCGCCGCGACGACGCGGTAGCCGGCGCCCTTCATCTCTTCGACCGCCTCGCCCGAATGCACGTCGATTGTCTGGATGGCGGCGGCGTCCGACCAGAGCGCCATGAACGGCGCCATGTCCTTGCGCTCGCCGGCTTGCCCCCAGGCGAGATAGAGCGGGATGCGGATGGCGTTGTAGGCGAAGCTCGGCGGAAAGCCGTTCGCGGGGCGCGGCTTCTCCCCGCCAAGCGCAATCCAGTCCGTCGGCAGGTGCCGCTCCCCGAACTGCGATTTGCCGAGCAGCGCAAGGCCGCTCTCCGCGACCGCGTCCCAGTCGAGCTCGGGCGCTGCACGTTTCAGAGCAGGCAACGCCGGGAAGACCCAATAGGACAGGTTCACCACCGGGCCGTCACGCCGGTCGTCGGCGTCGAAGCCGACGATGCCCGGCATGAGCACGCGGCCGTGCTTGCCCGTCTCGGTGGCGTGGGCGTGGATCGACTCTGCCATCGCCGCCGCTGCGTCGCGATATCGCTCGTCGCCGAAGCGCTCGGCGCCCTCCACGAGGGCCCAGGCAATCAATATGTCGCCGTCGGTCGCGTTGTTGAGGTCGGTCACGTGCGGATCGGCGTCCGGCTCCCAGCGCCACGCCGCGAGACCGTCGTCGCGGACGAGCAGCTCCGTCTCGGTCCACGCCCAGAGGCGTTGGAATATCGCCCGGTCGCCGGCGAAAGCGGCGAGCAGCATGCCGTAGCCCTGCCCTTCGCTGTGGCTGATTGACGAATTGGCCTCGTCGACGACGCGGCCTTCGGGCGTGATGAACCGGCCCACGAAATTTTCCCAAAGCTTTTTCGGGAGAAGCGTATCGCCGTGCGCCGCTTGAGAGGCTTCCTCTTTCGGATCGGTGT
>JBOHKB010000230.1:0-15842 GCA_050728815.1 Propylenella sp. | reverse complement strand
ACCCTATGCCGTCGCAAAGCGTCGCGTGTTCGCGGAATACCATCCCGACAGTTTTTCCGATCGCGACCTTGAGCGTCTGAATGCGGCGCTTGAGAGACTCGATCGGCGCGGCGTGACGTTTGTCCTGTCCTATGCGGACTCCAAAGAGGGGCGTGCAGTTGGCGATCAATGGTATCGCCGACGCGTGCGCGCCCGCAGGAACGTCGCGGGGTTTGTGGGCGACAGAAAGTTTGCTTACGAAATTCTGGCGAGCAACCGGAAGCTTGTCCAATGGCAATAAGCGCATCGAACGCAAAACTACAGCAAATTCCGGTCGATGGCATTGATCGGAACCCAGATAACCCCCGCATCGTCTTCCGATCGTCCGATCTAGACGAACTGCAAGAGTCCATCCGCCGCCACGGGATTCAGGTTCCGATTTCCGTCTATCGAGAAGCCGGCAGATACGTGCTGATTGATGGCGAGCGGCGCTGGCGCTGTGCGCTGAAGTTGAATTTGAAAGAGGTGCCCGCCCTCGTGCAAGCGAAGCCGGGGCCGCTCGAAAACCTTCTTCTGATGTTCAACATTCACGCGCTGCGTGAGCAATGGGACTTGCTCACAATCGCTATGAAGCTAGACGACATAATCGCCCTGATGAAGAACGAACTGGGCAAGACTCCGACTGAGGCGGAGATCAGCAACCAGACCGGCCTCAACCGCGCAATCATTCGGCGCTCCAAGCTGCTGATGGCGCTGCCTCAGAAATACAAGGACCAGATTCTAGCCGAGCTGCGCAAACCAAAGTCCCAGCAAAAATATACTGAAGATCTCTTCATCGAGATGGAGCGCGCACTGACGACCGTACATCGCACAGTACCAGAGGTTATCCCAGACCGTGAGACTGTGCGGCGCGTTCTGTTGAAGAAGTTCAGCAAAGGTATCATCAATAATCGGGTCCTATTTCGTCAGGTAGGCAAGATCGCACGTGCCGAGAAGGTCGGGGTGGACCGTGGGTTAGCGATACAGGAACTCAAGAAGCTCTTCACCGATAACAGCTACAAAATCGAGCAAGCGTACAGCAATTCGGTCGGCGAGGCATACGTTGAACGTGACCTTGGTGCAAGGATCGAAGGGCTGCTGAGCCTACTTGATGAAGTCGATGCCGAGGAGCTTGAAGGCGAGGTTGTTCAGAAGCTGAACGCACTCACAGACCGGATTTCGCGCCTGTTGCGAGAGGAGTCATGACCTTCGCATTTCGCGCGTTGCCGCCTGGCCTCCACGACACTGCTGAACAGGCAATAGCCTGGTTTATCAATCGCTGGGGCGTAAGAAGAGGCAGGGTCATCGTCGAAGAAGAATTCCATCCCGAAGTCAGCTTTCGCCCGACTTTTTTTACCAAGACTGACGATCAATACCTTCTATGCATCGAGGTTTCGGACAACATTTACAACAACACCCTCGATTCGGTTGTCCTCAGTTGTCGCGACAAGGGTCTGCCGGTGAAATTGGTCGTGGCAGTGCCGCGTAGCTCCACAGCGGACTCTCAGTACGCTGCCAAATTGAAGTCGGCGAAGATTGCTGGCGTTGGAATTTTGGAGGTCGACGGCAAGTCAGGCGACATCGTACAACAACCTCTTGCACTATCTCTGGCCGGAGTACGGCCGATCGACACGTCGAAATTTCCACGACCCTACAGGCAACCGCTACAACAAGCATATCAGACTTTTCGCGACGGCGAGCCATCGAAGGCTTGTTCACTCGTTTATGATGAACTAGAGGCGGCTTCCCGCAAGCTAGCAACGAAGGCCGCGAAGTCTAAGGTCTATTCCACGGCATTGAAGATACCAACCTGCCCGTGGGCCGATCTTCTTAGCAACATCGACAAGTACCTTGACCGCAAAGACGCTCGGGCAAAACCCATCACGTCAGACCTCATCGCCCGGATTGTTGGCGTAACCGGACACCGGAACGCTTCGGGACATAAGCCGAAGACGGTCAAGGAATTGGTCAAGCGGGACCAGGCGCTTCGGACCCGGTTCGAAACTGCTGTCGACCTGCTTGACGAGCTGATCGAGGCGGGGCGCGCCTTCAAGATCTGACAGAGAGCGCCTTTGAGCTCGTCGAGCGGCGCGAAGCCGGTCGCGCAGAGGCCGGTCGAATTGCGGCGCCATCAGGCCGCGACGGGTTCCGCTTCCACCTACGCCGCCTCGGCTCCGGCGGACACGTCGCGGAGCGCGGTGATTTGAAGGAACAGCGCAGCAGGATCGATGTCGGGATGATTGTCCGGCAGCAGATCAAGCGCCATCGCGGAGATTTTCGCCAGCAGTTCATCAAGCGTCGGGGCATCCGCCGCGGCGGGGATGTCGTCGCAGTGCCCGGTCCAGACGGACGCTTCCTCGTCCCAGGCGGCAGAGATGGTGAAGATCACGGGCTTGGCCATGGTGGCTCCATAACGGCGCGGGAAGGTCGAGGCAAGAAAGCTCGCCTGCAGCAGTGGCGTACTTCATCAGATGGGATGTGCTGACAACCCCTCTCCCGGCCTTCGGCCAAGGCCGAAGGCCACCCTCTCCCACAAGGGGAGAGGGCGAGTGGCGCGCCGACGTTTCATTGTCGTCATTGCCGGGCTTGACCCGGCAATCCATTCCGTGACGGTCGCGGGCTCTCACCACCGCTGAGGAATGGATGCCCGGATCAAGTCCGGGCATGACGACAGTGGAATGCGGAAGTGGTGGTGCCCTACTTCGCTCTCAGCCCGGCACGTGCCGTTGCGTGGCGCCCGTATAGAGCTGGCGCGGCCTCCCGATCCGCTGCTCGTCCTCGATCATCTCGTTCCACTGCGCGACCCAGCCGACGGTGCGCGCGACCGCGAAGAGCACCGTCAGCATGTTGTTCGGGAAGCCGAGCGCGCGCAGCACGATGCCGGAATAGAAGTCGACGTTCGGATAAAGCTTGCGCTCGATGAAGTAATCGTCCGTGAGCGCGATGCGCTCGAGCTCCATCGCGACCTTGAGCAGCGGGTCCTTGATGCCGAGCTCGTCGAGCACCTCGCGGCAGGTTTTCTGCATCACCTTGGCGCGCGGATCGTAGCTCTTGTAGACGCGGTGCCCGAAGCCGGAGAGGCGGAACGGATCGTTCTTGTCCTTGGCCTTGGCGATGTATTCGGGCACGCGGTCGACCGTGCCGATTTCGGCAAACGTGTCGAGCGCCGCCTCGTTTGCGCCGCCATGCGCGGGACCCCAGAGGCTCGCGATCCCCGCCGCGATGCAGGCGAACGGATTGGCCCCGGAGGAGCCGGCGAGCCGAACCGTCGAGGTGGAGGCGTTCTGCTCGTGGTCGGCGTGCAGGATGAAGATCTTGTCCATCGCGCGCGCGAGGACCGGGTTCACCACGTAGTCCTCGCACGGCACGCCGAAGCACATGCGCATGAAGTTCGACGCGTAGTCGAGCGAGTTCTGCGGATACATGAACGGCTGGCCGATCGAGTATTTGAACGCCATCGACGCGATGGTCGGCGTCTTCGCGATCATCCGGATCGAGGCGACCATGCGCTGGTAGGGATCGCTGATGTCGGTGGAGTCGTGATAGAACGCCGACATCGCGCCAATCACGCCGCACATGATCGCCATCGGATGCGCATCGCGGCGGAAGCCGGTGAAGAAGCGCGACATCTGCTCGTGCACCATTGTGTGGTGCGTGACGCGATAGTCGAAGTCCTCCTCCTGCTCTTTGCTCGGCAGCTCGCCGTAGAGGAGCAGGTATGCGACCTGCAGAAAATCCTTCTTCTCCGCCAGCTCGTCGATCGGATAGCCGCGATAGAGGAGCACGCCCTCGTCGCCGTCGATGTAGGTGATCGACGAGGCGCATGAGGCGGTCGAGGTGTAGCCCGGGTCGTAGGTGAAGCGGCCGGTCTTCTGATAGAGCGTGCCGATGTCGATCACCGACGGCCCCGTCGCGCCGTCGAGAATGTCGAAATCCCAGCTCTCGTTGCCGATCGTAAGCGTCGCCTTGCGGTTGTCCATCTTCACCTCGGTCCAGCGCAACAGTTCCGGCTGCGCCGTAGCGCAGCCAAGGAAGAGCGGCCCGATACTAGCATGTGTTTGCGGAAAGATATTGCACTGCACCAAAATCATTCGCCGTAGGGCACCCAGATGTTTTTCACCTGGGTCGCGCGGCGAAGATATTGTCGGCCCTGGCCCTCGGCCGGGTCGGTCCAGCGGACCGGGCGGCCGGGATTGACCCAGGTCGCTTTCAGGTTGCCGACGGAGCGGGCCTCCACCATCGCGCTCCCCTCTTTCCCGCCGAAATACCAGAAGGCGGCGACGTCGTCGTGATCGGCCACGGTCTTGGCCAACTCGTCGCGGTCGCCGGTGACGATGTTCACCACGCCGCCCGGCACGTCGCTCGTGTCGAGCACCTGATAGAAGTCCGTGGCGACCAGCGGATGCGCCGGCGACGGCGTGACGATCACGCGGTTGCCCATGGCGATGGCGGGCGCGACCAGCGACACGAAGGCGATGAGCGGCGCCTCGTCCGGGCATGCAATCGCCATCACGCCCCACGGTTCGTTCATGGCGAGCGTCACGTGGCGCGACTGCGTCGAGTGGACAGCGCCGTCGTACTTGTCGGCGTGCGCGGCGTAGAACGTGATGCGGCGCACCGACTCCGCGACCTCGGCGGCAGCTGCCCGCGAGCCGACTCCCGTCAGCGCCGCGATGCGGTCACGGAATTCCGTCGCGCGCGCTTCAAGGTTCTCGGCGAGATAGAAGAGCACCTGCGCGCGATTGTGGCCGCTCACGCTCGACCACGCGCCTGCGGCGTTCGCCGCCTCGACCGCGTTGCGGATATCCTTGCGGTTGCCGAGCCCGGCCTGCCCGGCCGGAGCGCCCGACGCTGAGAAGACGGCATAGGAGTAGCCGGAGTCGGGGCGCGCCTGCTTGCCGCCGATATAGAGCTTTGCGGTGCGGTCGAGACGCGGGACGTCGCTGCGCATCTCCGGCCCGCGCTGCGCCGGCGAAGCGGAGATGTTTGCCGCAGAAGTTTTCGTGGGCTTGCGCGGAGTCTTCTCCCCGAGCGGCGCGAGATATTCGTAGAGCCCCTCGCGCCCGCCCTCGCGGCCGAAGCCTGACTCGCGATAGCCGCCGAAGCCGGACGCCGCGTCGAAGAGGTTTGTCGAGTTCACCCAGACGACGCCGGCCTTCACCCGCGCCGCCGCGTCGAGCGTGACGTTGATCGATTCCGACCAGACGGAGGCGGCGAGCCCGTAGCGGGTATTGTTGGCGAGCGCGAGCGCCTCGTCCTGCGTGCGGAAGGTCATCGAGACGAGCACCGGCCCAAAAATCTCCTCCTGCGCGAGCGTCGAAGCCGGCGCGACGCCGGTGATCAGCGTCGGCGGATAGAAATAGCCGCTCTCGGGGATCGCGCAGTCGGGCTGGAAGCAAGCGTTCCCCTCCGCCCTCCCCTGCTCGACCAGCGTGCGGATGCGCTCGAGCTGCACGTCGGCGACGATCGCGCCGATGTCGGTCGACTTGTCGAGCGGGTCGCCGACGCGGAGCTTCGCCATGCGGGCGCGGAGCTTTGCGTGCAGCTTCTCCGCCGCCGCCTCCTGCACGATCAGCCGCGAGCCGGCGCAGCAGACCTGCCCCTGGTTGAACCAGATCGCGTCGACAACGCCCTCGACCGCGCTGTCTAGATCGGCGTCGTCGAAGACGATGAACGGCGACTTGCCGCCAAGCTCGAGCGACAGCTTCTTTCCCGAGCCCGCGGTCGCCTTGCGGATGATGCGGCCGACCTCGGTCGAGCCGGTGAAGGCGATCTTGTCGATGTCTTCGTGCTCGACGACGAGCGAGCCGGTCGCCCCGTCGCCGGTCACGATGTTGACGACGCCGGCGGGAAGCCCCGCCTCGACGCAGACCTCGGCGAAGGCGAGCGCCGTCAGCGGCGTAAACTCCGCCGGCTTCAGCACGACGGTGTTTCCCGCCGCGAGCGCCGGCGCGATTTTCCATGCGAGCATCAAGAGCGGAAAGTTCCACGGGATGATCTGCCCGCAGACGCCGACCGGACCGTAGCCTGGGAACTCGCTGTCGAGCAGCTCAGCCCAGCCGGCGTGATGATAGAAATGGCGGGCGACCAGCGGGATGTCGATGTCGCGGCTCTCGCGGATCGGCTTGCCGTTGTCCATCGTCTCCAGCACTGCGAAGAAGCGCGAGCGTTTCTGCAGGATGCGGGCGATCGCGTAGAGGTGGCGGGCGCGCGCGTCGCCGGGGAGCTTCGACCACGACTTGAACGCCTTCCGCGCCGCCGCGACCGCCTTGTCGACATCCTCGGCCGTGCCTTCACCGCACTCCGCAAGCAGCGTGCCCTTCGCCGGATTGATGACACGGAAATATTCGCCCGCGGCCGGCGCGACGAACTTTCCGTTGATGAAGTGGAGGAAGCGCCCCTGATGCTCTTCGAGCCAGGCGACGACACGGTCGCTCGCCTCCGGCGCGACGCCGTAGTCCATGGTTCGGAGGATGTCGGTGACGGCTGTCATGGTTGCTTCTTTCGCGAATGCCCCACCTTTGTCGTCATTGCCGGGCTTGACCTGGCTTGACCCGGCAATCTAGGGGCGGAAGGCCCATCTCCGTGGTTCATTGTGGGTCCACCAGCTCGATATTCACGAGGAAATTGCATCATAGTCGATTTTCTCGAACCGGACGCTTTGCGTTTCTAGGATGGTCCAATCGAAATCGTAGTGCTCGTCGTCGGTCCAGTCGTCGGGATATTTGATCCTAAACAAAGAGCCGATGGACGGTTCCATTGGGTGGTAGTCGTAGCCTGCCGTCGCCAGAAGAGTGGAGCCAGCACTAAAGTCCTGATTGCGAAACTGCGAAGACACAAGGACCAGGAGGCCAGCAACGGCCATTACGAGGTTCTCGAAACTCGCCTTCTTGAACTCATCTTGCCGATCATGTTTGCTGGCGTTGTAAGCCTGATACCATGGAAGGCCCGCACCAGCGGAGCCTGTTTGGCCGCGACGTGACTTCCATGGCTCAAAGGGTTTCAGGATCGGAGGCGTGTCGTTCCAAATCGGAAGCAACACCTCATAAGAGGACAAGTGGTGAGTGACATCCACTTTTCTGTAATCCGACATATTGAGAGAGCGATTTGTCGGAGGGGTGAACGTGTTCTCTTCCAGGATGGCCTTGAAGTTTGCTTCGACCTCGATGCAGGCGCGCATAAGGAGCGCGTGTATTCGATACGAGTAGGCGGACTTGCACTCGTCGCTTGGCTCAACATACTCGAAAATCGATTGAAGATCGGTCTGGATCAGCGTGAGGGCGCGAAGATAGTGCTCCGGGCTCCTGGCGTATTCGCGATCATGGATAAACGCCCAACCGCTGTAGCCTGAATTTGGGCCAGGTTTCATTGCGCGAACGTTTCGATGGAAGGGCCTCGCGAAGCTCACAGCCATCCCCCCTTTCCTGCCGGCACACAGCAAACCTAGATGCCTTTGAGCGCGCGACGCAGAATAGATCTCGAATCAAGTCCAAGCATAACGATCAGAAATCTGTGCGCACGCTCACCGACCCACACTACGCAATCGCGTGGCGGTTGGCGGCGGAGTAGCGCCCCGTCACGAAATGCTCGATCTGCCGCTCGATGTCGCCGAGCAGCGAACTCGCGCCGATGCGGAAGAGGTCGGGCTCCAGCCACTCGTTCCCCAGCTCCTCCTTCATCAGGATCTGCCAGGCCATCGCATCCTTCGCCGTCTTCAGCCCGCCTGCCGGTTTGAAGCCGACCTTCGCACCGGTCAGCTCAAGATACTCGCGGATCTCGCGCACCATCACGAGGCTGACCGGCAGCGTGGCGTTCACGTCCTCCTTGCCGGTCGAGGTCTTGATGAAGTCGGCGCCCGCCATCATCGCCACCATGCTGGCGCGGCCGACGTTCCTGAGCGTCTTCAGATCGCCGGTGGCGAGGATCGCTTTCAGGTGCGCCTCGCCGCAGGCTTCGCGCATAGCGCGGATCTCGTCGTAGAGCGCGCGCCAATCCTGATCGAGCACATGCGCGCGGGTGACGACGATGTCGATCTCGCGCGCGCCCTCGCCGACCGCATAGCGGATTTCTTCGAGCCGAAGCGGCAGCGGCATCAGCCCCGCCGGAAAGCCGGTCGCGACCGACGCGACCGGAACGCCGGAGCCTTCGAGCGCCTTCACCGCCGGCGCCACCATCGTCGGGTAGACGCAGACCGCGCCGACCGTCGGCATGTGGTCGAGGCCGAGCGCCTCGGCGAGGTCGGCGCGGAGCGGGTTCCGCGCCTTGGCGCAGAGCCGCGCAACGCGCCCCGGCGTGTCGTCGCCGGCGAGCGTGGTGAGATCGATGCAGGTGATCGCCTTCACCAGCCACGCCGCCTGCCACTCCTTCTTGACGCTGCGGCGCGTGGTGAGCGTGGCGGCGCGGCGCTCGACCGCCGAGCGGTTGGCGCGCACGCCCTCAACCCAGTCCACGTTGAGCGGCGTCCCCTCGTTGCGAGGCCGATTCGAAATGTGAGCGTGCGGCCCCTCAGCCGGCTCACGGATTTCCTTGAGCGGCTCGGTGCGCGAGGCTTCCGCGCGCAATCTTACAGGTTCAGGCGACATCGGCGCGCTCCGGACGCTGGCGGGGCCGCCGAAGGAACGGCCCCGCTCGTTTGACGTTCCTCTTATGCCTATTGTAGGTCGGCACAGTTCGCGCGGCCAGCGCGGGGACACGAATGGGCCGTGTCGTGGGAAATGATTGGGATATCCGCGCAACGCCCGGAAAAAGAAACCCAATCCGCCGCGCTTGCGGGGAAAAGCCCGCTTGCGCTGCGGCTTGCGAAGCAGGCAAGATATGACCATCTGGTCAAACATTGGCGTAACGTGATATCCGCCGTTCTGGGGACGGGCGGGTGGCTTCGAAAATCCGCGATGCTCAATTCACTCAAGCTAGCCGGGGGCTTCCATGAGCCTCGGTGATACGGCCGAACGGCCCGACGCCCGGCCGAAATCGGCCGCACAGCGCGTGGCGCAAAGCCAGGTCGTCCGCTTTGCCGGCGATTCCGGCGATGGTGTTCAGCTGCTCGGCGGCCAGTTCGCTGTCGCGGCTTCCGCCAAGGGCGCCGACCTGATGACGCTGCCGGAATTTCCGGCGGAAATCCGCGCCCCGACCGGCACCACCTTCGGCGTTTCCGCCTACCAGGTGCAGTTCGGGCCGGGCGAAGTTCTGACACCCGGCGACGAGGCGGACATGCTCGTCGCGTTCAACCCGGCCGCCTTCGTCACCAACATCTCGTTCCTGAAGCCCGGCGGCACCGTCGTGATCGACGAAGGCGCCTTCAACGAGCGCGGCTTCGCCAAGGCCGGGCTCGACGAGGACCCAGTGGACCGCGGCGAAGGCGCCCCCTACAGGCTCATTTCCGCCGAGATCACTAAGCGCACGCTGGAAGCGGTCGCCGAGCACGGGCTAGGCCGCAAGGAGGCCGCGCGCGCCAAGAATTTCTGGGCCCTCGGCCTGTCGCTCTGGCTTTGCGGCCAGTCCTCCGAAGAGACGCTGCAATGGGTGGCGGACCGGTTCTCCAAGAACCCGTCGCTCGCCGGCGCCAACGCGGCGGCGCTGAAAGCCGGCTACGCCTACGGCGAGACGATGGAGCTTGCGCTTCCGGAGGTTATCCGGATCACCCGCGCTCCGAGAAGGAGCGGGAGCGCCCGCATGACGTCGGGGACCGACGCGATGGCGCTCGGCGTGGCGGCGGCAGGCGCGCTCTCCGGCAAGAGCGTGTTCTACTGCTCCTATCCGATCACGCCGGCGTCGGCGCTCCTCCACTCGCTCGCCAAGCTGAAGACCGGCGTCCGCACGTTCCAGGCCGAGGACGAGATCGCCGCGGTCTGCGCCGCGATCGGCGCGTCCTATGCCGGGCAGCTCGGCGTATCCGCGAGCGCCGGCCCGGGCCTATCGCTGAAGACCGAGGCGCTCGGCCTCGCGATCACCGCCGAGCTGCCGCTGATCGTGATCGACGTGCAGCGCGCCGGCCCGTCGACCGGCATGCCGACCAAGCCCGAGCAGGCCGACCTCGACATGGCGATCTTCGGTCGGCACGGCGAATCGCCGCTCGCAGTGCTCGCGCCAGCCACACCCTCCGACTGCTTCTCGATCATGCTCGACGCGGCGCGGATCGCGATCGAGGCGACGACGCCGGTCATCGTGCTCTCTGACGCGTTCCTCGCGAACGCCGTCAGCGATTGGCCGATGCCCGAGATCGACGCCCTTCCCGACCTCCGACCGAAGGCGAAAGGGAATGGCGGCGAGCCGATCACCGCCTTCACGCGCGACCCAGAGACGCTCGCGCGTCAGTGGATCGCGCCGGGAACGCCGGGGCTCGCGCACCGCGTCGGCGGCCTGGAGAAGGATTCCGTCACCGGCAACATTTCCTACGACCCGGACAACCACGAGCACATGGTCCGCCTCCGCGGCGAGAAGATCGCGCGCATCGCCGAGCGCTCGGAGCACGCGACGCTGCAGGAAGGGCCAGACGAAGGCGACCTCCTCGTCATCGGCTGGGGCTCCACCTACGGCCCGATCCTTCAGGCTGCGCGCAACCTGATGCGCACCGGCAAGAAGGTGACGCATCTCCATCTCCGCCAGCTCTGGCCGCTGCCGGCCGGGCTCGAGGAAAAGCTCCGGAGCTTCAAGCGCGTCGTCTGCCCCGAGATGAACACCGGCCAGCTCACCGGCATCTTGCGCTCCACCTTCCTTGCGCCGGTCGAAGCGGTGACGCAGATCAACGGGCGCCCGTTCCAGGTTTCCATGCTCGAGGCGGAATTCTCCGCCCGGCTCACGGGTCAGAAGCGATGAACGTCATCCCGCTTTCGCCGAAGGATTTCACCACGGACCAGGAGGTCCGCTGGTGCCCCGGCTGCGGCGACTACGCGATCCTGAAGGGCGTGCGCACGGCGCTCGCCGAGATCGGGCGGAAGCCCGACGACGTGGTGTTCATCTCCGGGATCGGGTGCGCCGCCCGCTTCCCCTATTACGTCGCGAGCTACGGCTTCCACACGATCCACGGCCGCGCGCCCGCGGTCGCGACCGGCGTCAAGCTCGCCAATCCCGACCTCGATGTATGGGTGGTGGGCGGCGACGGCGACTTCTTGTCGATCGGCGGCAATCACCTGATCCACACCTTCCGCCGTGACGTGGACCTGAACCTCCTCCTCCTCAACAACGCTGTCTATGGCCTTACCAAGGGGCAGTATTCGCCGACCTCGCCGGTCGGCATGCGCTCGCCGTCGACGCCCGGCGGATCGGTGGAGCAGCCGGTCAACGCCGCACTGCTCGCGCTCGGCGCCGGCGCCTCGTTCGTCGCGCGCACCGTCGATTCGATGCAGGACCACCTCCCCAAGATGCTCGTGAAGGCGCACGCGCATCGCGGCACGTCGCTGGTCGAGATTCTGCAGAACTGCATCATCTATTTCGACGGCGCGTTCGGGCCGCTCGGCGAAAAGACGACCGCCGCCGACGCCGGCATCCGCCTCGTTCACGGCGAGTCGATGCGCTTCGGCAAGGAGCAGGAGAAGGGCCTCGTCCTCGACAGCGATTCTTGCGGCTTCCGCGTCGTCGAAATCGGTCCCGACCACCCGGTCGAATCGCTTGCGGTCCACGACGAGACCAACCTGATGCGCGCAACCGCGCTCGCCGCCCTCGGCGGCCGCGACGGCGAACCGACCGCGCTCGGCGTCATCTACCAGCGCCCGCACGACCACGCGAAGCCGGGCATGTCGGAACTCGCGCCGACGCCGCCGATGAGCCGCGCGGAGCTTGCGGGCTTGCTCTCTCGCGCCGCCTGACCAACCTCGCTCGGCCAAGCGCGGCCGTCACATTTCACGCCGATGTAGCCCTCCGCCGCGGGCGCGGTCGGCAACCCTAGCTGCTCGAGCGCACTATTCTGGCATTGGAGCAACGGAGGCTTCCGATGGCGTGGTCGCCGGACCCTAACGCACTTCGCGGGCGGATAGCGGTCGTCGCCGGGGCCAGCCGGGGCGCCGGCCGGGGTATTGCCGCGGCGCTCGGCGAAGCGGGCGCCGTCGTTGTCTGCACCGGCCGCACGACTCGGCAGAAGCGCTCCGAGTACAACCGTCCCGAAACGATCGAGGAAACCGCGGAACTCGTCAGCAGCCTCGGCGGGACCGGCATCGCTGCCGCGGTCGATCATCTCGAACCCGACCAAGTGAGGGCGTTGGCGGAGCAGATACGAAGAGACCACGGCCGCATCGATGTGCTCGTGAACGACATCTGGGGCGGCGAGCTGCTCAAGGGACCGCCCGCCGCGTGGAACCAGCCGATCTGGAAACTCGGCCTGGACGACGGTCTCCGCATCCTGCGGCTCGCGGTCGAGACGCATCTCGTCACCTCGCACTCACTTCTCCCGCTGCTCGTCGAAAGGTCCGGCGGTTTGCTGGTGGAGGTGACGGACGGCACGGCCGAGTACAACGCTTCGCGCTACCGGATCTCAGTCTTCTACGATTTGGCGAAAGTCGCCGTGAACCGGCTTGCCTTCTCGCTCGGACATGAGCTTGGCCCGCATGGCGCTGCGGCGGTCGCGATCACGCCCGGATGGCTCCGCTCCGAGATGATGCTCGATAATTTTGGGGTGTCCGAGAAGAATTGGCGAGACGCACTGGCCGAGCGCGGCGAGGGGCGGCCCACTGCGCCTGCTGATTTCGCTCTCTCCGAGTCGCCGCGATATGTCGGGCGCGCCGTGGCGGCGCTCGCGGCCGATCCCGGCCGGGCTCGTTGGAATCAGAAGTCGGTCAGTTCGGGAGAGCTTGCCGCGGAATACGGTTTCACGGATATCGATGGTTCGCGGCCTCAGATCTGGCGGTACATCGAGGAGGTTCGCGAGCGGGGTCTCGATGCAAGCCGCGACGCCTACCGGTGACGGGAACCCACTGGCTACCTGCCGGTCGATGGCGATGAACCCGTTCTCTCGCTTCCTGCGCATTCCGTTCGCGATCGCTATCGGCGTTGTCGCCGCTTCGGACGGCGCGGTTCGTGCCGACGAAGGGCTATGGACCTTCGACAAGTTCCCGTCCGCGAAGGTCAAGGCCGCTTACGGTTTCGCTCCCGACGCCGCGTGGCTCGATCGCCTGAGGCTCGGTAGCGTCAGGCTCGACAACGGCTGCTCGGGCGGGCTGGTCAGCCCGCGCGGCCTCGCTCTTACCGCCTATCACTGCGTCCAGGACTGCATCGTCAGCCTGTCGGCGCCCGGATTCGATCCGCTCCTCGATCCGATGCTCGCCGCGACCCCACTTGAGGAACGCACATGCCCGGGTCTCAACGCCGACATCGTCACCGCGATTTCCGATGTGACTGCGGCAGTCGCCAAGGCGAGCGAAGGCCTGCCCGGCACGGACGCCGCCGACGCCCGCGACGCGGAGATTTCGCAGATCGAAAGCGGCTGCCGTGACGAGTCGGCCGGGAAGCATTGCGAGGTCGTCACTCTCTACGGAGGCGGCGTCTACGCCCTCTACGAATACCGGCGGTTCTCCGATGTCCGTCTCACGTTCGCACCGGAGGGAGCAGCCGCCCTTTTCGGCGGCGACCCCGACAACTTCAATTTTCCCCGCCATGCGTTCGATGTCGCCTTCCTCCGGCTCTACGAGGATGGCGCGCCGGCCGTCACGCCGTCCCGCCTGAAATGGCGCTCCGCGCCGCTTGCAGATGGCGAGCTTGTGTTCGTGTCGGGCAATCCTGCCGAGACCGGCCGCCTCTGGCCCGTGAGCATGATCTCCTACGTCAGGGACGCCTATCTCCCGTGGTCGCTGGTCACTGGCGCGGAACTCAGGGGACGGCTGCTCGCCTTCGCAGCGCTGGGGACGGAGGAGGCCCGCATCTCGCACGAGCTCCTCTACGCCACCGAGAACGCCTACAAGGACGAGTGGGGCGAGCTGATGTTCCTGTCGACGCCGGGGACCATCGAGAAGCTCGCGTCCGCCGAGGCCGAGCTTCGGAGTCGCGCCCGCGCCGAAGGTCTGCTTTCGTCCGAGCAAGGCGATCCGTGGGAGGATATCGCGGCGGCCTACGACGCCTATCGCACCTTCTTCTTCGCCTATCGCTATCTCGAGGAAGCGCCGTGGAGCTCCAAGCTCTTCGCCTATGCGCGCGAGATCGTCCGCGCGGTCGAGGAGCGCTCGAAGCCGGAGGCCGACAGGCTGGAAGGCTACTCCGACGCCGATCTGCCGCTGACGGAGGATTATCTTTTCGAAGACGCGCCGGTCGAGCCGGCGATCGAGGAGATCGTGCTCTCGTTCTGGCTTTCGAAGGCGCGCGAGTTCCTGACCGCCGACGATCCGCTCGTGAAGAAGCTCCTCGGCCAGGAATCTCCGGA
Source organism: Propylenella sp. (assembly GCA_050728815.1). Taxonomy (GTDB): domain Bacteria; phylum Pseudomonadota; class Alphaproteobacteria; order Rhizobiales; family Afifellaceae; genus DASWJZ01. The sequence goes on along the minus strand of JBOHKB010000230.1, from coordinate 1,480 downwards.
GGCCTTGGCGAAACGCCTGGTCGCCGGGACGCGGGTCGGCGACGCGGCGGAGCGCCGTCTCCTTTACGAAGGCGGAGAGGACGCGGTGGCGTCATCGGCTGACCCCATGATCCGCTTTGCGAAGAGCTTCGACGCGGAGGCGCGCGCCCTTGCCGATCGTTACCGCAACGAAGTCCGCGAGCTCAGGCTTGCGGCGCTCGCCCGTCTCGCGTCCGTCCGCTTCCGCGTTTTCGGCGACTCGCTCTACCCCGATGCGACCGGCACGCTCCGCCTCAGCTACGGAAAGGTCGCGGGCTGGACCGAGCCGAGCGGCAGAAAAATCGCGCCGTTCACCGATTTCGCCGGCCTGTTCGACCGGGCGACCGGAGCTGCGCCCTACCGTATCGGCCCGCTGTGGGAGGCGGCGCGCTCAAAACTCTCGCCCGAAACGCTCTTCAACGTCTCGACGAGCAATGATGTCATCGGCGGCCAGTCGGGCGCGCCGCTCGTCGATCGGAACGGCGAGGTCGTCGGCGTCGTGTTCGACGGCAACATCCATTCGCTCGGCGGCTTCTACCTCTACGATCCCGTGCGCAACCGGGCAGTCTCGCTCACCACGCCGGCGATCGAGGAAGCGCTCGCAAAAGTCTACAGCCTTCCCGACCTTGTCGACGAGCTGAGCCAATAGCCGACAGCCGGGCGCGCTTTCCTCAACGGAACGCCCGGCTTGTGGGGCTGCGCTGCCTCGCCTATGAGGCGCTGTGACGCTTCCCTGGGGCGTTCCCCGTCTCCTCTGCCGACACACCCACGATGAACCCGCTCTCAGGGCTCCAGAACATCGTCCGGGCTCTGAAGAACCCGAGTTTCGGCATCTACACGGCCGGCAGCGCCGTCTCGCTCATCGGCACCTGGATGCAGCGCGTCGTCACCGGCTGGCTCGCCTGGGAGCTGACCGGCTCGGGCGCCTGGCTCGGCCTGGTCGTCTTCGCCGACCTCTTTCCGACAGTCATCGTCGGCCCGATCGCAGGGGCCTATGCCGACCGCAGCGACCGACTCTTCGTCACCAAGGTCTCGCAGACGCTTGCCATGCTGCAGGCGTTCGCGCTGTTCGGTCTCACCGCGACCGGCCTCATCAACATCTGGCTGCTGTTCGTCCTGACGCTCTTTCTCGGCATCGTTGCGGCCTTCAACCAGCCGGCGCGGCTGGCGCTGATTCCGGCGCTCGTGCCGCGAAGCGACCTGACTGCCGCCGTCGCCGTCAACTCGGTCGTCTTCAACCTCGCGCGCTTTCTCGGGCCGGCCGTGGCAGGCCTCGTCATCGCCACTGTCGGCGTACCGGTCGCCTACGCCGCAAACGCCCTGACCTTCGTCGCCTTCCTTGTCGCCCTCGCCTGGGTGCGGCTCATCGAGGAGGAGGCTCTGCCGTCGAAGCACGGCACGCTCTTCGCCGATCTTGTCGCCGGAATCCGCTACGCCGGTTCGCATGTCGGCATCGCCACCG
>JBOHKB010000229.1:0-5340 GCA_050728815.1 Propylenella sp. | reverse complement strand
GCCCTGGTAGTGGATCGCGCGCGCGACGGCCTGCATCTCGGCCTCGTCGATTCCGGCGACGCCCACGTCCTCCGCGGTCATGTTGAGGAAGATGCGCGCCTTGGCCTTGGCGTAGCCGATCATCGAGCCGTGGCGGTCGAGATGGTCGGGCGTCAGGTTCAGCCAGATCGCAACGTCAGGCCGGAAGCGGTGCGTGAGATCGAGCTGGTAGGAGGAAAGCTCGAGCACGTACACTCTGCTCTCCTCCGGCGGCTCGAGGTCGAGCGCCGCGCGCCCGATATTGCCGCCGACGGAGACCGCGAGCCCGCCGGCGTCGAGCACGTGGCCGATGAGGGCCGCCGTCGTCGACTTGCCGTTGGTGCCGGTGATCCCGACGAAGCGCGCGCGGCCCGTCCCTTCGCGCCACAGAAGCTCGATGTCGGAGACGATCTCGACCTCGGCCCTGCGCGCAAGCGCGACGATCGGGTGCGGCTTCGGATGCGTGAGCGGGACGCCCGGCGACAGCACGAGGCTATCAAGCCGATCCCACGGCCATTCGGGGGGCGTGAGCGGCATTCCGCCAAGCTCGGCAGCGGCGCCCCGCGCCTCTTCCTTGTCGTCCCAAACGAAGATTTCCGCCGCATCGCCGGCGCGCGCCGCCGCGATTGTGGCGAGCCCGCTTCGAGCCAGCCCGAACACGCCGATCGAGCGCCCCTGAAGATGCGTGAGGGGAACCGCCATCCTCATCTCAGCTTCAGCGTCGAGAGGCCGATCAGCGCCAGAACGACGGCGACGATCCAGAAGCGGATCACCACCTGAGATTCTGTCCAGCCGAGCTGCTCGAAGTGGTGATGGATCGGCGCCATGCGGAAGACGCGGCGGCCGGTCATCTTGAACGACGCCACCTGGATGATGACGGAGAGCGCCTCCATCACGAAGATGCCGCCGATGATGGCGAGCACGATCTCGTGCTTGGTCGCGACGGCGATCGTGCCGAGCATCCCGCCGAGCGCGAGCGAGCCGGTGTCGCCCATGAAGATTGCCGCCGGCGGCGCGTTGAACCAGAGGAAGCCAAGCCCAGCGCCCATCATCGCGCCGACCAGCACGGCCAGCTCGCCGGTGCCGGGCACGTGGTTGATCTGCAAATACTCGGTGAAGTCCACGCGCCCGACGAGATAGGCGATCAGTCCAAAACTCGCGCCGGCGATGATCACCGGCACGATGGCGAGCCCGTCCAAGCCATCCGTCAGGTTGACGGCGTTGCCGGCGCCGACGATCACGATCGCGCCGAAGATCACGTAGAGATAGCCGAGATTGACCGCGGTATCCTTGAGGAACGGAAGCGCGATCGAGGTGTGCAGCTCCTCGCTCCCCCAGGCGATCATGATGCCGATGGCGATTGCCGCGATCAGCCCCTCGAGGCCAAGCCGCGCCCTCCCGGAGAACCCGCGGTCGGTCGCCTGCGTCACCTTCAAATAGTCGTCGTAGAGGCCGATCAGTCCGAAGCCGACCGTCACCACGAGCACCGCCCAGACGTAAATGTTTGATAGGCTCGCCCAGAGGAGCGTCGAGACGAGCACGCCCGACATGATCATCAGGCCGCCCATGGTCGGCGTCCCGGCTTTGGCGAGATGTGTCTGCGGGCCGTCGGCGCGGATCGGCTGGCCGCGCCCCTGCCGCAAGCGGAGCGCCTGGATGATGCCGGGGCCGAACAGGAACACGAAGAGCAGCGCCGTCATCGTGGCAGCGCCTGTCCGGAACGTGATGTAGCGGAAGACGTTCAGCACCTGGAACTGGTCGCTGAACTGGACGAGGTATGTCAGCATTCCGAAATGCCCCCCGTCATTCCGCGCCTCCCGCGAAGCGGCGCTTCAGCGCCTCCACCACCGGCCCGAGCTCGGTGCCGAGGGAGGCCTTCACCATGACCACGTCGCCGGGGCCGACCGCCTCAAGGAGAATCGGCGGAAGCTCGGCGGCGCTCGCGGCATAGGCTCCCCGGCGGCTTTCCGGCAAGTCCCGCCAAAGCCCTTCCATCAGCGGGCCAGCGAGAAAAACAGTGTCGGCGTGCGCTTCCTCGACCGCCGGGAGCAGCCCGCGATGCAGCGCCGGCCCCGCATCGCCGAGCTCCCGCATGTCGCCGAGGACGGCGATCCGCCGCCCCTGCCCCTCCGGCTTCGTCTGCCCGAGCAGCGCGAGCGCTGCCCGCATCGACGCGGGATTGGCGTTGTAGCTCTCGTCTATCAGCGTGAACGGGCCGGAAGTGTGCCGGAGCCGTAACCGCTCGCCCCGCCCCTTCGGCGCGCGAAAGGCAGCGAGCGCCGGCGCCATGCGCGCAATGTCAGCGCCAAGCGCATGCGCCGCGGCAAGCACGGCGAGCGAGTTCTGCACGAGGTGGCGGCCGGGCGCGCCGAGCCGATAGGCAATGGGCTCGCGGGCAACCAGTGCTTCGATCTCCGCACCATCTGCGCCGAGCGCTGTGTGGTTCAGCCGCACGTCAGCGGAGGCGTGCTCGCCGAATGAAACGATGCGCGCACCCTGCGCAACAGCACGCTTCGACAGAAGATCGAACCATTGATTGTCGCGGTTCAGCACGGCGACGCCGTCGTGCTCAAGCCCTTCGAATATTTCCGCCTTGGCTTCGGCAATCGCCGCCTCGCTGTCGAAGAACGCGAGGTGCACCGGCGCCACCGTCGTCACCACCGCGACATGCGGACGGACCTGCTTGGTCAGCGGGCGGATTTCGCCCGGATGGTTCATGCCGATCTCGAAGACTCCGAAGCGCGTCTCCACCGGCATGCGGGCGAGCGTGAGCGGCACGCCCCATTGGTTATTGAAGGAGCCGACCGGCGCGTGTGTCGGGCCAAGCGAAGAAAGGGCGAGCCGCAGCATCTCCTTGGTGCCGGTCTTACCCACCGAGCCGGTGACCGCGACCACCGAACCGCGCATCCGGTCGCGTGCCGCCGCGCCGATCCGCTCGAGCGCCGCAAGCGGATCGTCGGGCACGACGAGGAGCGGTCCGACGTTGCTCTTTGCACGACCGTCCTGCACGACGGCAAGCGCCGCCCCGGCCTTCAACGCAGCTCCCACGAACTCGTGGCCGTCGCGGTTCGGTCCGTGGATCGCGACGAAGGCTTCGCCGGGTCCGATCGTGCGGCTGTCGATCGAGACGCCGGCGACGCCGCTCGGCGCGCCGCCGGCGAGACGGCCGCCGGCCGCAGCCACGAAAGCATCCGTGGACCAAAGAAAACTCACGCCTTCCCCCCGACGCTCCGCAAAGCGGCCCGCGCCTCCTCCTGGTCGGAGAAGGGCATCACCTTGTCGCCGATCGTCTGGCCAGCCTCGTGGCCCTTTCCGGCGATAAGAAGGATGTCTCCCTTGCCGAGGCCCGACACGGCGGCGCGAATCGCCGCGCGCCGGTCGCCGATCTCGTGCGCGTCGGGCGCGCCTTCCATCACGGCATGGCGGATCGCCGCCGGGTCTTCCGAGCGCGGGTTATCGTCGGTGACGATGACCTGGTCGGCGTGCATCGATGCCGCTTCGCCCATGAGCGGGCGTTTGCCGGCATCGCGGTCGCCCCCGGCGCCGATGACAATGACAAGCCTGCCCTGCGCGTGCGGGCGAAGCGCGGCGAGCGCATTGGCGATAGCGTCCGGCGTGTGCGCATAGTCGACGAATACGTGCGCGCCGCTCGGATGCTTGCCGACCAGTTCCAGCCTCCCGCTCGCGCCCCTCAACGACGGCAGCGCATCGAGCGCCTTCTTCGCTTCGACGCCGGTCGCTATGGCAAGGCCCGCAGCGACAAGCGCGTTGGCGATCTGGAATTGGCCGACCAGAGGGAGCGGCACGTAGTGCTTCTCGCCCCACGCTTCGACCAGCAAGCGCGAGCCGTCATGCATGCGGGTGGCGGAAAGGAGTTTCAGCGTCTCGCCGGCCCGCCCGACGCTGAAATATTCGAGGCCACGGCTTCTCGCGACGCGCTGCAGCGTGTTCGCTTCTGGATGATCGGCGTCGGCGACGACCGCTGCCCCCTTCGGCAGCAGCGTGTCGAACAGGCGGAACTTCGCCTTGAGATAGGCTTCGAGCGTTCCGTGGTAGTCGAGATGATCTCGCGATATGTTGGTGAACGCACCGGCGGCGAGGCGCACACCGTCGAGGCGGCGCTGGTCGAGGCCGTGGCTCGACGCTTCGAGCGCAAGATGCATCACCTCGTTGCCGGCGAGGTCCGCCAGAATCTCGTGCAGCCTGACCGGATCGGGCGTCGTCAGGTTGCCGCCGATCTCCATCCCGGGCGAGATGAGCCCGATCGTGCCGAGGCTCGCCGCCTTGTGACCGGCCCTCTCCCAAATTTGGCGCACGAACACGGTGACCGACGTCTTGCCGTTGGTGCCGGTGACAGCGGCAACGGTACGCGGCTGGCGCGCATAGTAGCGCGCGGCGACGAGTGCGAGCGCCCGCCGTGGATCGTCGACGCGGATCACCGGGACGGAGACTTCGCTTTCGAGCGCCTGCTGGCCGACCAGGATCGCCGCGGCCCCCGCGGCAAGCGCGTCTGGCACGAAAGCGGCGCCGTCGGCCTTGGCCCCGGGCAGCGCCGCGAACAGCCATCCCGGCTTGACCGCACGGCTGTCCGCAGTCAGGCCCTGGATCCAGACGTTTCCCTGCTCGGCTGAAATTTCGACGTCGTTGGAGAAAAGCGACGCCAGGCGGCGCGGGCCGTAACGTCTTTCCTCAGTCAATACGCAATCCTCATCGCGCCGAGGCGAGCGCCAGCGCCGGGTCCTCCGCGGGGTCGACGGCCTTCGGCTCAACGCCCAGCATCGGCGCGATCCGACGCACGATATTGCCTGCCGTAGGCGCCGTGTTGACGCCGGCCGTCGCGCCACCGCCGGACTTCTCCGGCTTCGGCTCGTCGAGGACGACCAATACCAGATATTTCGGCGCGTCCATTGGGAAAGCCGCGAGAAAGGCGTTGCGGCGCTTGTTGCTCGAATAGCGGCCGTTTTCCACCTTCTCGGCCGTCCCGGTCTTGCCGCCGACGCTATAGCCCTCGACCGCGGCGCGCCTGCCGGAGCCCTTGATGACATTCAGGCGGAAGAGCTTCCGCATGATGTCGCTCGTCTCCGGGCGGAGTATCGGACTCGCGATGGCGGCGGCCGCCTCGATCGTGCGCGGCATGAAGGTCGGCGGGATGAAGAAACCGCCGTTCACGAGAGCCGCCGCGGCCGCTGCGGTCTGCAGCGGCGATACTGAGAGGCCGTGGCCGAAGGCCATGGTGACGGTCGTCACCTTCGGCCAAGGCATCTTTGGAACGATGGGCGCCCCGTTCTCCGGCAATTCGGTCGTGAGCGGGTCGAGCAGGCC
>JBOHKB010000228.1:0-5065 GCA_050728815.1 Propylenella sp. | reverse complement strand
GGTTCCTGATGCGCGAGGCGTCGGCATTCGCAACGTTCCCGTCCTTGTCGTATTTCGACGGCTCGGCGAGGTCGATCTCGTAGGTCACCCCGTCGATCACGTCGAAATTGTAGCTCGGGAAAGTCGGGTCCAGCAGCGTCTGGTCCGCCTTTCCAGGCTCGATCTGGTTGAAGATGCCGGCGGAACGCTCCAGCCATTCCTGCACGTCCGCGCCGGTGATGAGCACCGCCTGCAGCGTGTTCGGATAGAGGTAGAGGTCGGCGACGTTCTTGATCGCGATGTCGCCGGCCGGCACGTCGGTGTAGTACTCCGGCCCGCCGCGGCCGCCCGCCTTGAAAGGCGCCGCCGCGGAGAGCACCGGCAGGCCCTTCCACTCCGTCTTCTGCATGATCTCGCTTACGTACCAGGACTGCGCCTGGCTCACGATCTGGACCGACGGATCGTCGGCGACGAGAGCGAAGTAGGAGTAGAGCGGAGCGGAAGTCTTGCCGACGGCCCGCCGCACGTAGGCGAGCGTCGCATCGTGATCGGCCTGCACCGCATCGAGCACGTCCTGTTCGCTCTCCGCCAGCGGCACCACCTTTCGATCGGCGTCGCGCTCGTAGATTGGCCGCGCCTCGCTGGTAAAGGAAGCGACGCGCCAGCCGTCGCCGTCCTTCTCGAGAAGCAGGTCGACGAGGCCCATGTGCGAGCCCCAGAAGCCGCCCATCACTGCCGGCTTGCCCATCAGCGTGCCGGCGGCGGAATCGACGTTGGCGAATCCGTCATAGTTCGGGCCGGGGAAGACCAGGTGCTGGTGCCCGGTGAGCACCGCGTCGATGCCGTCCACCCCGGCGAGGTAGAGCGAGGCGTTCTCCATGCCGTCCGCCGGGCCGGCCGCGTCGATGCCGGAATGCGAGAGCGCGACGACGATCTGGGCGCCCGCCTCGCGCATCTCCGGCACCCAGGCCGCCGCGGCCTGGACGATGTCGCGGGTCATCACGCGCCCTTCGAGGTGGCGGCCGTCCCACACCATGACCTGAGGCGGCACGAAGCCAATCAGACCGACCTTGACCGGGTGCGACGTGCCGGCGCCGTCGGTCACCGTCGTCTCGATGATGACGTAGGGTTTCAGGTAGAGGTCGTCGTCGCGCGGAGAGGCGGCGAGCTTGCCCCTCGCAAGGTTGGCGCAGACAATCGGGTACTCGGCGCCGGCCAGCACCTTATCCATGAAGTCGAGGCCGTAGTTGAATTCGTGGTTGCCGAGCGTGGAGCACTCGAAGCCGAGCACGTTCATCGCCTTGATGATCGGATGCACGTCGCCGTCGTTCATGCCGCGCTCGTAGGCGATGTAATCGCCCATCGGGTTGCCTTGCAGGAAGTCGCCGTTGTCGAGCAGGATGGAGTTGGTCGCCTCGGCGCGGATCATGCGGATGAGCGACGCCGTGCGGGCGACGCCCATCGTGTCGTTCGCCTTGTCGGCGTAGTAGTCGTAGGGGAAGACGTGGACGTGGAGGTCCGTCGTCTCGATCAGGCGGAGATGCGCCTGTCCCGCCTGCGCGCGAACCGAGAACGGATGGAGCGCGACGAATGCGCCGGCGGCCGCTGCGCCCGCCAATAACTGCCGGCGCGTCACCACCGGCGCCCTCAGATGTTGCTTGAACATATCCCGCCTCCTGCAAGAAACGATCCGGCCCGCGCGCGAGCGCCCCGGGGCCGCGTGGCCTCATTACACGCCTTTGACGGCAGTTTTGCGAGGGCGAATTTCTCTCGCCACAACGACTTTCCACACCGTCGCGGAATCTCGCGCTATCGCGGGGCCGACGGCCGATTGCGCGGGTAGATCGCGAGGGCAACGAGGACAGCGAGGACCGCCGCGCCTAACATCAGCGCGAACATCGGGGCGGCCGAGCCGCCGCCGGTGATGACAGCGCCGGCCGCGGCGGAAAGCACCGCGCCCATGCCGATCTGCAAAGCTCCCGACAGGCCCGAGGCCGCGCCGGCGATTTCCGGTCGCACGCTGACCGCGCCCGATATGGCGCTCGGCATGGAGAGCCCATTGCCGAAGCCGAGCAGCATCATCGGCAGGAAAAGTTCTGCCGCGCCCGGCTCCACAAGGGCGAACAGGATAGGCGGCAGCGAAGCCGCGACGAGCGCAATGAGGGTTCCGACCAGGATCATGCGGGCGACGCCGAACCGCTCGGTGAAGCGGCCGGCGATGTAGTTGCCCAGTACGTAGCCGACAGGCGCTGCGCCGAACCAGAGCCCGTAGAGGGCCGGCGAAAGCTCGAGGATCCTTTCGGCCACGTAGGGCGTTCCCCCGAGAAAGGCGAAGAAGACGCCGGTCGTCAGGCTGCTGTTGGCGGTAAACAACACAAAATCTGCGTTGCGGAGAAGCTTGCCGAAGTCGCTGAACATGCTGTTGAAACTGATCCGCTCCGTCCGGTTCAGGTTGGTCTCCGGCACATGCGCCCAGGTGACCCAGACGCAGCCGACGCCGAGCAGTGCGGTGAACCAGAAGACCGAGGTCCAGCCGAAAGCCGACTGCAGGATGCCGCCGATCGACGGCGCCACCATCGGAGCGACGGCGAAGCCCATGGTGACGTAGCCGAGCATGCTCGCCGCGCGGCGACGGTCGAAGAGGTCGCGCACAATGGCGCGGGCGAGCACGATTCCGACGCAGCCGGATGCGCCCTGCACGATGCGGATCGCGATGAGCGAGTCGATCGTCGGCGCGTACGGCGCAATCAGGGTGACAGCGACGAAGACGAAGAAGCCCGCAAGCATCACCGGGCGCCGCCCAAAGCGGTCCGACAGCGGCCCGACGAAGATCTGCGAAATCGCGATCGAGGCCAGGAACATGGAAAGGATGAGCTGAACGCGGCCGTACTCGGCCTCAAATGCCTCGGCTATTCCCGGCATTGAAGGGACAACCGAATTGATAGCGAAGGGACTGATCGCCGAGACGGCGACCAGCGCAAAGAGCGTCGGTCTGCGGGCGGCCGATTGCCCAGGTTGGCTCGGTTCGATCGGGCGCATCATCGTCACTGTGGCGGCGGGAAGGTCGCCGGCCGGCTCGTCAGGGCGGCGCCGGCGCCCATGACCCGGCGCTCACGATAGAGTGTGTAGAGGCCCGTTGCGACGAGGATCGCGCTGCCGACGATGGTCAGGGAGTCCGGCCAGACCGAGAAGACGACGATCTGAATTAGTATTGCGAGAAGGAGAATCGCGTAGCGGAATGGCGACACGACGGCCATCTCGCCGTGCCGCATGGCCTGCGTGATCAACACGTACGAGGCCGCGAGGAGCAGCCCGCTGCCGGCGCACAGGAGGAGCCCGCGCATCGTCAGCGGCCCCCAGAACGAGAAGGGCAGCATGGCGAGCCCCAGCGGGATCATCGCGACGAGCGACAGGACGGACACCGCCATCGGATGCGTGTCGGCCGGCAGCATGCGCGACGCGAGATCGCGAGCGACGACGAAGCCGACGGATGTGAGCGCCAGCAGCGACCATGCGTTGAAGCCTTGCACGCCCGGGCGGATGATCAGGACCACGGCGCCAAGGCCGATCAGAATCGCTGTCCAGCGCCGGATGCCCACAGTTTCGCCGAGCAGAATCGCGGCCGCCGCGGTCGCGGTCAGCGGCACGATCTGGATGATGGCGGTCGCGTTGGCGATGTCCATGTGCGCAAGCGCGGTCAGATAGAACGCCGCCGCGCCCAGCTCGGAGACGGCGCGGAGCCAGATGAACCTTTCCGCCAGAAGGCGGGGATTGCCAAATGCGCCCTGATGGATGCCGATCAGCACTGCGAAGGGCAGCGCGATGATGCTGCGCACGACGAGGATCTGTGCGACCGACAGCTCTTCGCTGGCGAGCTTCACGAAAGTGTCGTTCACGATGAACCCGGCCATCGCGCCGAGCATGAACAGGATGCCGCGCGAGTTCTCGCTGAGTGACGGGGCAGGGCGCATCGGGGTCTGGAGGGGAGGCGAAAGCGCAGCCTCTACCAGCTAGCACGTATGAGTGAAAGGCATGGCTCGGAGGCGAGCCATGCGCCAGGCGGGCGCGTTATCGTATTGGTGACCAAGGTGCAGCTTTTCGGCTAGGCTCGTCCGCCCACCGGCTCGGGGAAGGGGAAAACGCGAATGGCAACGAATGGCGCGGGCCTCAACGGCCGCTTCAAGGACGTCATCACTTCGGAGAGCGAGCTCCGCGAGATACTTGGGTCGCCCAGCGAGCGGGCCGCGGCCAAGGTGATCCCGGTGGTCGACGAATTCGCCGCCCGCTTCATCGCCGCGTCGCCGTTCGTGCTGATCGCGAGCGCCAACGCCAGGGGCGAGATGGACCTGTCGCCGAAGGGCGACCCGGCCGGCTTCGTCAAGTTGCTCGACGAGAAGACGATCGCCGTGCCGGACCGCCTCGGCAACCGGCGGATCGACACCTTCCGCAACATCCTGGAAAACCCGGATGTCGCGCTGATCTTCCTGATCCCGGGGGTTAGCCACACGCTCCGGGTCAGCGGCAAGGCGGCCATCGTCCGCGACCGCGCCCTCCGCGAAACGATGGCAGTCAACGGCAAGCTGCCCGATCACACCATCGTCGTCGCGGTCGAGCGTGTGCTCTCGCACTGTCCGAAATGCATGATCCGCTCACACCTCTGGCAGCCGGATGAATGGCGCGATCCGGAGGAGGTCCCATCGCTTGCCGAGATTCTGGTCGCGCACGCCAAGCTCGCGGAGACGGTCGACGACGTCCAGGCGGTCATCGACAACGACGCGGTCGTGCGGCTCTACTAGAGTCAGGCGATCAATCGTCTGCCCACATGCGCAGAAGGTTCGCGCAGGACTTCGACACGAGATCGAATGTCGGGGTCTTGCCGGTCGCCTCGGGCTCACCGTCATCGACGCGGCTCTTAACACGTGCTGTCATCCCGAATGGCGCGGCAGCGCCAATCCCGTTTCCCAGGGAAGATCTCCCGGAGACTACCGGAGTGCATGGGTCCCGGTCTTGCCGCTTGCGCGGCAAACCGGGATGACAATTGAGAGGTGAGCGGAAGTTTCGTCGCCTATGCCGGCGCCATCAGCGC
>JBOHKB010000227.1:0-2828 GCA_050728815.1 Propylenella sp. | reverse complement strand
GTCACCGACCGCGGCACGATCCTCGACACCAGTCCGGAACTCTTCGATGCGCTGTTCGCGACCAACGTGCGCGCGCCGTTCTTCTTCATGCAGGACGCCGCCAAGGCGATGATCCGCAAGGGCAACGGAGGCGCGATGGTGAACATCCTCTCCATGGCCGGCTACGGCGGCCAGCCCTTCATCATCGCCTATTCCGGCACCAAGGGCGCGCTCGCGATCCTCACCAAGAGCGCCGCCTTCTCGCTCATGCGCAACCGCATCCGCATTAACGGCCTGAACATCGGCTGGATGGACACGCCGGGCGAGGATCGCATCCAGCGGCTCTATCACCGCGGGGGCGACGACTGGCTGACGAAGGCCGAGGCGGGGACGCCGTTCGGGCGGCTGCTCAAGCCGCAGGAAGTGGCGCGGGCCGTCGCCTATCTTCTGAGCGAGGAGTCCGGGATGATGACCGGCTCGATCGTCGACTTCGACCAGCAGGTGATGGGCAGCGCCGAAGGCGCCGCCTATCCGAAAGAAGCGATGACGGTCTGAGGCGTCAGAGCCGCGCGAGCGCGAGGCTCGTCACCTTCGCGGTCGGGCCGCCCGGCGCTACCTTGTCGGTGATGGTGATCGCGAGCTGTCCGTTGCCGGGATTGTGGATCGTCATGGTCGCCTTGGTGTCGCCGTTGACCGGTTGCGGCCAGGTGATCGTCAGGACCACGGCGTTCCCCTTGCGCCGGCCGTTCAGGGCCGCCGGTCCGATCGAGGAGCCGATGTAGACGCCGCTATAGCGCCCCGACGCGGGGTCGTAGCGGATGTCGGCGCGGATCGCCTTGGAGAAGATGAAGGCGCCGCATTGCCCGGCCATCGAAACGCCGTTCGAGGAGGGCTGGCCCGTCAGCGTGCACTGCACCTGGTTTGCCCCTTCGTTGGCGTTGCGCATGACCTGGCCGGAGCCGGCGAACGAACCCGCGAAGCGGCTCAGAAAATCCGCCTCGCCGGCATGGGCGGAGGCGACGAGGCCCCCGAGCGCAAGCCCTACCAAGGCGGTGCGCGCTGAACGTCTGATCATTTTGGAGTGGTCTCCCGTGCCCTGGAATTTTGCTGCCTAACGCAGATCGATGCAAAAGGTTGCCGCCAGCGTGGCTAAGCTAGACGCCGCCGACGGACGGCTCCTCCTCGATGGCGGCAAGTGATGAACAGCGGATGAATCGCGAAAGCGGCGGGACTGCGGAGAGGGAGCGGTCATTGTTGGGCGAGCGCACGCTTGATCGCCGCGTTGCCGCGCGCGACCGCATTGTCGAGCGCCTGGCGCGCGTTCTCCTGGCCGGCGAGCATTTTTTCGAACTCGTCGTCCTGGATGTCGCGGAGCTCGGGGAGGTTGACGGCGCGGATGCCGCGCGAGTTCTCGGTCGGCTCCTTGCCCGTCATCTGCAGGATCGGCTGCTCGCGGCCCGGATTCTCGTCGTAGAAGCCGGAGGCCTTCGTCGCCTCGTATGCCGCGACTGTCGCCGGCAGGTAGCCGGAGACTCGGTGCAGCTCCGACTGTACCTCGAGCTGCGACATGTATTTGAAGAAGGCGGCGACGCCGACATAGTCGCTCCTCGGGTGTCCGGCGAAGACCCAGAGGCTCGCGCCGCCGGGGACCGTGTTCTGCGGAGCGCCGGGCGCCTGGGGCTCGTAGGGGAGGGGCCCGGTGCCGAAATCGACGCCCGACGCCAGGATGTCGCCAAGCGCGCCCGAGGATTCGGTGAGGACGCCGCACTCGCCCGACATGAACAGGTTCTTGGCCTCCTGCGTGCGGCCGCCATAGCGGAAGACACCGTCGCGCGCGAGCTCGGCGATCTCCTGCATGTGCCGCACGAAGAGCGGCGCGTTGATCTCGAGCTCGATGTCGAGGCCGGCGAGCCCATTCTCCTGCGTCGCATAGGGAAGGTTGTTCCAGGCCGCGAAGTTTTCGAGGTGGATCCACGCCATCCACGTCGAGGTGTATCCGCAGGGCGCCGCGCGGGCGCTGACGATCCGGCGCGCATGACGCCAGACTTCCGGCCAGGTCTTCGGCGGCGCGTCCGGATCGAGTCCGGCGCGCTCGTAGACGGCCTTGTTGTAGTAGAGGATCGGCGAAGAGCTGTTGTAGGGGAACGAGAGCATCGTCCCGTCCGGCCGCGAGTAGTAGGCGACGATTCCCGGCAGGTACTGGCTCTTGTCGAAGGCGACGCCGCCCATCTCCAGCACGTCGGCGACCGGCACGATGGCCTTTTCGGCGTTCATCATCACACCGGTGCCGACGTCGAAGACCTGGATGATGTGGGGCGGGTGGCCGGCGTCGAACGCGGCGAGGCCAGCCTTCAGCGCCTCGGCGTAGGTGCCCTTGAAGACCGGGACGATGCGGTATTCCTTCTGGCTGCGGTTGAAGGCGTCGGCGAGCTCGCGCACCACCGCGTCGCGCGCGCCGGTCATCGCGTGCCACCACTCGATTTCCGTTTCCGCGGACGCGCCGCCGGTCGCGCCCGCGGCGAGCGCAAGAGAGAGGATGACGGCGAGGTGGAGTTTTCGCCCGAGGCCCAGCATCTGAAAGAGCATACGCCTCCGTCCGCTGCGGGCCGTGGCAGTTTGATGTCCATCTTATGACAGTTCGATACGCTTCGATATAGTCGGCGGCGAGCTACAGGCGGAAGGAGTGCGCGCCGCGGCGAGGGAGATGCCCGCCTGATCACCGTCTTCGGCTCCATCAATCTCGACCTGATCGGCCGCGTCGAGCGCCTCCCGCAGGCGGGCGAGACGGTCCCCGGCCGCGACTTCGCGACCGCGCCGGGAGGCAAGGGCGCGAACCAGGCGCTCGCCGC